>CAZUIA010000020.1:1896-7085 GCA_964620835.1 uncultured Oscillospiraceae bacterium | reverse complement strand
GGCCCTTTCCCGCGCGGAGCAAAGCCGCGAAGGCGGGGCAGATTCGGTGCCCCCGCCAAGCGCGGGCGCGGCATGATCCGCTTCCGCATTTATGTTTCCGGCAACTGCCGCCTGCCCAGCTTCATCCCGCAGGATTCGCGGACCACCAGCGTGGCCTCGCGGACATAGCAAAAGGGCGCGGCGGTCGCGTTGCGCTCCGCAAGCAGCACCTCGATGGCGCTTTGCGCGTGCCCCACGGCCTGCAGGTCGATCGTCGTCAGCGGCGGGTTGGTGAACGCGGAGAAGAACTGGTTGTCGCAGCCGATGACGGCCATGTCCACGGGCACGCGCAGGCCCATGCGGTGAAGCTGCCGCAGCGCGCCCAGCGCCACCAAGTCGTTGATGGCGACCAGCGCGGTGGGCCAGGCAAACTGTCCGAGCCCTGAGAGCAGCTTCAAGACCGCCATTTCCCCCGCCTCGGGGGTGTAGCCCGCCTCGTGGTGATACCGGGCCTCCGGCGACAGGCTGTGCGCCTCCATCTCCTCCAGGAACGCCCGGCCTCGCGCGCCGGATTTTCGGACCTGGTCCGACCCGCCCAGAAAGGCGATGCGGTGGTGGCCCAGCGCCTGCAGGTGGCGAATCACCTGCCGCATCGCGCTGGCCAAATCATTGTACAGGTAGGTACAGGCAAACCCTTCCAACGGGGGGCTGAGCGCCACCACCGGCATGTACCGTTTGAGGAGCGAAAGCTCCGACAAAAGCTGTTCGCGCGGCGCGGCGGTTGGGCCGCCGATGAATAACAGGCCCTCCAGCCGCTGGGAGATGAACCGCTCCACGGTCTTTTGCCCGATGCACTCGTCCGCACCCAGCTCCTGGGCGATGAGCAGGTAGTCGTGCTTTTCCGCCGCCGCCAGCGCGCCATGGTAGATCGAAGCGAAATAGGGGTTGTCCATCTGGGGCAGCACAATGCCCAGCATGCGGGTTTGGCCCTTTTCCAGCGAGCGCGCGCTGGAACTGGGGCGGTATTGCCGCTCCTCCACCACCGACAGCACGCGCGCGCGCGTCTTCGCGCTGACGCTCGGATGGCCGGACAGCACGCGCGAAACGGTGGCGATGGAAACCCCGGCCGCCGCCGCGATATCGTAAATGGTGCTGGTTTTCTTTTCCATCGCAGTTTGCTCCTCCGGACAAGGTCGATGCACGGCCTTTTTCTCCGGGCATTGTATCACGTTTTGTAAGCGCTTACAATCCCTCACTTGCAGAAAATTACGCGGCAGGTTTGCGAATTCTTCAGTCAAACGCAAAAGCGGTTGACAGAGAATAGGATAAGTTGTATAATTCCCATAGAGTAGCGATATGCGGGAATCGGAGCGGCGCTTTGGATGTTTCCGGGAAATGTAAGGGCTTACATCCTTTTGATCCGCCGCGCAGGTGGCCCGTATACGCATCACACATCCATCAGGAGGAGGAAAGCCATCATGAAAAGGACACTCGCTCTGCTGCTGTGCGTCGTGATGGGGTGCGCGCTGCTTCCGTCGCTTGCGCTGGCGGAAGACATCGTGATCACCGTCGCCACGTGGGACGCCACCACGACCCCGTACCTGACCGCAACCAAGGAAGCGTATGAAGCCTCCCATCCGGGCGTGAAGATCGAGTATGTGGACGTCGCTTCGCAGGACTACCACATCAAGGTCGGCGCGATGCTCTCCGGCGGCGACACGGTCGACGTCGTGGACATCAAGGAGCTGTCCAACATGGAAACCTGGAGCGCCTCCGGCTTCATCGAGCCGCTGGACGACCTCATCGCCGCCTCTTCGTACGACATGAGCCACTACGTGGGCATGGACAAGTGCTACATCGGCGCGGACGGCAAGTACTACGCGCTGCCCTACCGCAGCGACTTCTGGGTGCTGTTCTACAACAAGGACCTGTTTGACAAGGCCGGCGTGGAATACCCGACCAACGACATGACCTGGGAGCAGTACGCGGACCTGGCGCGCAAGATGACCTCCGGCACCGAGGGCGTCGACAAGGTCTACGGCACGCACTACCACACCTGGCTGTCCGCCGCGGTGAACTGGGCCGTGTGCGACGGTGTCAATACGCTGGCCGACGGCGAATACTCCGACCTCAAATACTTCTACGACCTGGCCCTTGCGCTGGAAGACGAGGGCGTCTGCATGGCGTATCCGGACATCCGGGCCGCGAACCTGCACTACCGCGGCGGCTTTGGCGCCGGCAACATCGCCATGCTGCCCATGGGCTACTGGTTCGTTTCCACGCTGATCGGCGACATCGCGGCGGGCGACGCGAAGCTTGAAAACTTCGGCATCGTGGCCGTGCCGCACCTGGAGGGCGTGCCCGCGGGTTCCTCCTTCGGCTCCCCCACCGGCTGCGCGATCAACGTCAACTCCAAGCAGAAGGAAGCCGCCTGGGACTTCGTCTCCTGGCGCTGCAGCGAGGAGGGCGCCAAGGCCATCGCCGCCACCGGCACCCGCCCGGCGTACGTGAGCGAGGAGGTCGCCAAGACCATGTCTTCCGTGGAAGGCTTCCCGAGCGACGAAAACAGCCTGGCCGCGCTGCTGCCGACCGCCGTGTACCTGGAGTGGCCGACCGGCGAGGGCGTTGCCGAGATGAAGACCGTGCTCAACGAGGAGCACACCAACATCATGACCCGCACCGTCACCGTGGATGAGGGCATCGCCGCGATGAACGAGCGCTGCGCGGACATCCTCGGGAACTGACGAACCCCTCAACTGCACACGCTGTTTGGAAGGGCCTGGGCCGCGAGGCCGGGTCCTTCCGTTTCAACCGAGGGGGATTTCCCCCTTTGCAGCCGCGAAAGGGAGATGACAACCTATGCATTCCGCCGCCACTCCCCCCGTCAAAAGGAAATTGGGCAAGCTGGAGCGCCGCAACGCGCTGGTCGCGTATTCTTTCCTGGCGCCCAATTTTTTGGGCTTCCTGTTCTTTACGCTGCTTCCGGTGATCTTTTCCTTCGCGCTGGCGTTTATGAGCTGGAACGGCGGCGCGCTGAGCAACCTGAAGTTTGTCGGGCTAGAGAACTTTCGCACCATCTTCGCCAAGTTCAGCTTTGCCAAATCCGACCTTGGCGTGACCCTCAAAAACACGATGTTCTATACGCTCTTCACCGTTCCCCTCACGATCGCCTCGTCGCTGATTCTGGCGCTGGTGCTCAACAAGGCGGTCAAGGGCGCGAAAATATTCCGCACCATCTTCTTCTTTCCCTACGTCGCCTCGCTCGTGGCCGTGTGCGTCTGCTGGAGCTTCATGCTCATGAAGAACGGCCCGGTCAACCAGATCCTTGCGTCCTTTGGCATTCAGGTGGGCAAAAGCTGGACGCAGTCGGCAAACCTTGCGATCTGGTCGATCATCCTGGTGAGCGTGTGGCGAAACGCGGGCTACTACATGGTCATGTACCTGGCGGGCCTGCAGGGTGTGCCGGCGGAGCTGTACGAGGCGGCGACCGTGGACGGCGCAAACGGCTGGCAGAAGTTCTGGCGCGTGACCTTCCCCATGCTGACGCCCACCACGTTCTTCGTGTCCATCATGATGGTGATCAGCTGCTTCAAGATCTTTGACGTGGTCAGCATCATGACCGAGGGCGGCCCGGGCCGCTCCACCAAGATGCTGGTCACCTACATCTACCAGCTCAGCTTCAACGACATCCCGGCCCGCTACGGCCCGGCGAGCGCCGTGGCCATGGTGCTGTTCGCGCTGGTGCTGATCATCACGTTCATCCAGTTCCGGGCGGAAAAGAAATGGGTCAACTACATGTGAAAGGAGGCGTCCGCATGTCTATGGCAAGCACAGGGGCCTTGAGGCCGAAAAAGTCCGTATCTCCCTGGCGCACGGTGGGCCGTATCGCGCTGTATACGGCGCTTCTCGGCCTGGCCGCGTTCACGCTGATTCCGTTTGTATGGATGCTCTCCTCGTCCCTGAAGCTGGACCAGGAAGTGTTCCAATACCCGATGCGCTGGGTGCCGCAAACGTTTCACTTTGAAAACTACACCCTGATCTGGCAGCGGGTTTCGCTTCTGACCTACTTCAAGAACACCGGCATTGTCGCCGTGGCCGTCACCTTCATGCAAATCCTGACGTCCTCCTTTGCCGCGTACGCGTTTGCCAAGATCAACTTCCGGGGCCGCGACACGCTGTTTCTCATGTACATCGGCACCATCGCGGTGCCGTGGCAGGCGTACATGATCCCGCAGTTCATCCAGATGCGCTTTTTGGGCCTGTATGACACGCTCTGGGCGCTGATCGTGCTGCAGTCGTTCTCGGCCTTCGGCGTGTTTTTGATGCGGCAGTTCTACCTCGGCATCCCCAACGAGCTGTGCGAGGCGGCCCGCATTGACGGCCTGAGCGAGTACGGCACCTGGTGGCGCATCATCCTGCCGCTGGCCAGGCCCGCCATCGCCACGCTGCTCATCTTCACCTTCGTCAACACGTGGAACGACTACATGGGCCCGCTGATCTACCTGACCAAGGACCAGAACAAGACCATCCAGGTGGGCCTTCGGCGGTTCATCCAGGCGTACACCAGCGATTACCACCTGATCATGGCCGCGTCGCTGTGTTCGCTGATCCCGGTGGGCGTGGTGTTCCTGTTCTTCCAGCGCTACTTCATCGAGGGCATCGCCACCACGGGCCTGAAAGGATAGGAAAGCCACCGCATGTTTACGGAGTATTTGGACGCGCATCCCCTGCTCCCGCTGCTATTGCCAAAGGACCGGCGCATCGCGATCCCCCGCGCGTCGGACCGGGACGCGTGGCGGGCGCTTCCCGAGGAAACGCTTTCGCAGATCGCCCGCGCCGCGCAGGAAGCGCGCGATCAGGCATACCCCCCGCTGACCGCCACGCAGTTTCTGGCCTTTGTGCGAAGCGGCAGCCGGGCCGCGTATGAAACCCCCTACTTTGCCAGGCGGCGCAAGCTGATGGCCGCGGTGCTGGGGGCGTGCATCGGGCAGGACGAGGATATGGACGCCGTGGTGGACGGCATCTGGACCCTTTGCGAGGAGAGCTTCTGGGGCATCAGCGCGCACAACGGGTCTGACCACCCGGGCGCCCGGCCCGCCAAGGAGCGGCCGCTGCCGGACGTCGAAAACCCCTACGTCGACCTGTTCGCCGCGCAGACCGCCGCGCTTTTATCCTTTACATGCTATCTTCTGGGCGATGTGCTGGACCGG
>CAZUIA010000020.1:0-1763 GCA_964620835.1 uncultured Oscillospiraceae bacterium | reverse complement strand
TGGAGGTTGAGCGCCGCATCTTCGCCCCGTTCCTGCGCCGGGACGATTTCTGGTGGATGGGCATGATCCGGCGCGACGTGAACAACTGGACCCCGTGGATCCTCTCCAACGTAATGGCTTCCCTTCTGCTGTGGGAGGACGACGACCTGCGCCTTGCGGAGGGCCTTGCCCGCGCCATGCGCATGCTGGACAGCTACCTTGCCGTCTTGCCGGAGGACGGCGGCTGCGACGAGGGCACGGCCTACTGGAACATGGCGGGCGGCGCGCTGCTGGACTGTCTGGAGCTGCTGTACGACGCCACGGGCGGGCGCGTTTGCTTTTACCAGGAGCCGCTGATCCGGCGCATCGGTGAGTTCCCGCTCAAGGCGCACATAGACGGACCCTATTATTGGAACTTCGCGGACGCGGACGCCTGCCCCGTGCTGGACGGCGAGCGCCTGGCCCGCTACGGCGAAAGGATCGAAAACCCGGTGCTCACGGCGCTTGGCGCGCGGATCCTTGCGGAAAATCCCGATGTGTTCCCGCGCGACACGCCCGAGATGTCCCGCGTGCTGGACCGGCTGTTCCACCCGGTTTCACCGCCGAAGACGTCCGCTAGCCCGGAGGAGGACATTTCACTGCCCTACCTGGGCGTTTTTGCCAAACGGCGGGGCCGCCTGTATCTCGCCGTCAAGGGCGGGCACAACGGCGAAAGCCACAACCACAACGACGTGGGCAGCTTCCTCCTCTACGTGGACGGAAAGCCCGCGGTGATTGACCCAGGGAACATGGTCTATACGGCCAAGACCTTCGGCCCGGAGCGCTATACGCTGCCCAACACGAGAAGCGCAAACCATAACGTGCCCCTGATTGGCGGCGTCGAGCAGGCTCCGGGCGCGCCGTACCGCGCGCGCGACGTTTCCTGGGATACGGACTGCATCCGTATGGACATCGGCGGGGCGTATCCGCCGCGGGCAGGCGTTCTTTCCCTGCTTCGGGAGGCGCGCCTGACGGAACGCGCGCTGGCCCTTTCGGATGAGGTCCGCCTTTTGACGCCGGAGCCCGTCACGTGGGTTTTCATGCTCCGCCAAAGGCCGGAGATCACGCCGGGGCTGGCCGAATGCGAAAACGTGTCGCTGCGCTTTGACGCGGACCTTTCGCCCGCGCTTGAGGAATGGCCCGTGACCGACGCGCGCATGGCCCGAAGCTTCCCGGGCAGCGTCTTTCGGCTTGCGCTGACCGCGTCCGCGGCAGACCTGCATGCGCGGCGCTTTCTCCTCTCCCCGGGCCTTTGATGTTCACATTGACAAACGAAAGGGGTTTCTCCTTGGAGCATAAAGTCCAGAAAAATCCGCTGCGCACGCGCGCGGACGTGGAACGTGCGGCCCTTGACCTGCTTGTGCCGCTGCTTCCCCACCTAAGCCCCGGCCGGGCAGGGCTGCACCTTTCGGCTTCCGGCGCGGTGTACCCCGAGCCGATCGCCGACATGGAGGGCTTTTCCCGCGCGATGTGGGCCATCGTGCCGATGCTGGCGGGCAAGAGCGACCTGGTGCAGCCCATCTGGGCGCTGTGGCGCGAGGGCATCGCGCACGGCGTTGACCCGAATCACCCTGAATACTGGGGCGAGATCAGCGATTTTGACCAGCGCATCGTGGAGATGGCCGTCATGGGCGCAGGGATGTGCCTGGCCCCGGAAGCGTTTTTCTTTGCGCTTCCCCCCACGGTGCAAAAAAACCTCCACGCCTGGCTGTGCCAGATCAACCTGCACGACATGCCGACCAACA
>CAZUIA010000019.1:0-22398 GCA_964620835.1 uncultured Oscillospiraceae bacterium | reverse complement strand
CGATCGTTCCAATGTTGACGTGGGGTTTCGTCCTCTCAAACTTTTGCTTCGCCATTAGGGGTTCTCCTCCTTATTGCTTGAGCGGGGACTCCGCGAATTAACGGGGTTTTGGAGCGGGTGATGGGAATCGAACCCACGTAACCAGCTTGGGAAGCTGGCACTCTACCATTGAGTTACACCCGCACGCCCGCAAAACGCGACAAACGCTCCCGCTTGCCATACGCAGGATATTGTAGCGAAGCAGCCTTTTTTTGTCAAGCACAATTTGCAGGAATAGGCCCAAAAACAAGGGGAAAGCGAAACGGACCCGCGCCGCGGGCCCGTTTCTTTGCGTCTCTTCGGGGAAAAGCTGCTTACCAGATGAAGTAGGACTCGCCCTCTTCCTTTTCCTCCACCGGCACCTCTCCGATGACGTCGGGCATCTCGCGGTTGGCGAGGTCCTCCTCGGACAGGTTCGGATAGGAGAACAGCAGCTCGCCGCTGCGGCTGTAGGCGTACACGCCGGTGGGCAGCATGGTGTCCATATGCGTGTAGGTCGCCGCGTCATAGCCCATCATCACAACGGCGTCCGATTTGGCCGGCGCGATGTAGTTCCACACCTGGCCGCCCGTTGTCAGCGGGAAATCAAACAGCTCGGTCTTGCTGGACAAATCCGGCTTGATGGAATAGATCTTGCTGTTGGCGGCCAGGAAAATCTCGTCCTTGGAGCCGCCGATGATCAGCCGGGTGAGGCCGCCGCCTTCCAGGGGAAGCGACCTGCTTGCCGACCCGTCCAGCGGGCAGCGCACGAGCGAGTTGGTTTCGCCGTCATAGGTGTAGATCGCTTCGCCAAAGCGCGGGTTGGACAGGCTGACGTTCAGCTTTTCGCCGATGGGGGAGGCGTTCTTGTTGCCAAGCTTCACCGCGTAGATGCGCGTGCCGGAGCTGTCGTTGGCGTAGACGCGGTAGCCCTCGTACAAAAGCCCGGACATCAGCTGCGGGGAGGGCTTATCTAGGTTCGTGGCCTTGCCGCTGGAGGCGTGGTACTCATACCCGTCCTCCGCGCCGCTTTCGGTTTTGGTGATGAAAAAGACCCCGCCCTTGTACACGCACGCGTCATAGATGGCCTTCTTGCTGTTGCTCATGTCCTTGATCTTGGTGGTCTTGGCCTTTTGAAGGTCATACTGGTACAGCGTGTACGGGTCGGTGCCGGTCACATACAGGAACGAGGTTTCATCCTCGCCGACGAACGCGGACTTGATATCCGAAAGAAGCTCCTCCACATTGTTGGTGGAGAGGGTGAGCTTATAGAGCGAATGAATGGAGCGGAGCGCGTCGGTGTAGCCCATGAAATATACGCTTTCCGCGTCCGCGTGCACCAGACGGGCCGGGAACCCTTCCTTGACCTCCCAGATCGGCCCCTCGCTTGCGGTGCTGAGCTTGTACAGCCCCCAGTGCCGGGTCACGCCCTCTTCCATCGGGCAGAAGAAAAACGAATCGGTCGCGTTGGACACCACCACGCCGCCCAAGAGCTGCATATCGCGGTTGGTTACCTCCGCAAAGGCCACGCAAGTGCTGAGCAACGAAAGCAGTATCCCCAGTATCAGCGCCTTTTTGAACATTCAGGTTCCCCTCCTCCATTACGCCTTCAGGCGTCTTCATCATGCCAAAGCTCGAAAGAGACGAGGCAAGAGGCGATCAGTCCTCTTCGTCTTCCTCCTCCGGCAGGTCCCCGTTGTGGTACACGTTTTGTACGTCGTCCATGTCGTCCAGCGCGTCCAGGAGCTTTGCGATTTTTTCCAGGGTTTCGGGATCGGTAATCTCGGTGGTGTTTTGCGGGATGCGCGTCAGCTCCGCCGAAAGGAAGGAACAGCCGCTCTTTTCCAGCGCCTCGCGCACAGCCGAAAAGTCCGCCACCTCGGTGTACACCTCAAACGCGTCGTCCAGCGCCTGCATGTCGCTGGCCCCCGCCTCCAGGGCCATCATCATCGCCTCGTCCTCATCCATGCCCGGTTTTCTGTCCAGAACGATCAGGCCCTTTCGGTCAAACATCCAGCCGACCGACCCGGTGGCGCCGAGGTTCCCGCCAAACTTGTCAAAGTAGTGTCGGATGTCCGAGGCCGTGCGGTTTCGGTTGTCGGTGACGACCTCCACCAGCACCGCCATGCCGCCCGCGGCATATCCTTCGTATACAATTTCCTCGTAGTTGATATCGCCCATCTCGCCCGCCGCCTTTTTGATGGAGCGGGCGATGTTGTCGTTGGGCATGTTGTTCGCCTTGGCTTTGGCGATGACGTCGCGCAGCTTGCCGTTTACCTCGGGGTCCGCGCCGCCCTCGCGCACCGCGATGGCGATCTCACGGCCGATCTTGGTGAAAATTTTGCCGCGCGCCGCGTCGGCCTTTCCTTTTTTATGCTTGATATTCGCCCACTTGGAATGCCCCGACATGGAATGAACCCCCTATTTATACAATACCTACCCGGTATCGTATCATAAAAGCCTGCCATGCGTCAATTCCGCAGCCCGATTCCTTTTCGAAATTAGGCGCAAGAGGAAACAAATAGGTTCCCCGCCGCGCAAACGGGAAACCCGTTTTGGCACCTTTTGCTATTATGTAACGTTACCGGACGCGCATTTCATCCTCCCTGGAAATGTTTAGCAGCACGCCGACCGCGGCCATAAAGATGCTGACCGACGTGCCGCCCGCGCTGAAAAACGGCAGGGGAAGCCCCGTGGTGGGCAAAAGGCCCACCACGACGCCCATGTTCAAAAAGGCCTGCACGCCGATCATCGCGGTGATGCCGGCGGCGAGCAGGCTGCCGAACTTATCCGGGCAGCGAAGCGCCACGCGAAGGCCCGCGTACACAAACATAAGGAAGAGCGCCACCACGGCGATGCACCCGAGCAGGCCGAAATCCTCGGCGATGGAGGCGAAGATGAAGTCCGACTCCGGGTAGGGGAGGTACGCCGTCTTCTGCCGCCCCTGGCCCAGCCCCAGGCCGAAAAGCCCGCCCGAGCCAAAGGCGATCAGCGACTGGGAAAGCTGGTACCCCTCGTCGCTCATCTGCGCGAACGGGTCGCGAAAGGACAAAAGCCGCTCTCGGCGGTACGGCTCGCTCCAGGCGTAAAACGCGCCCAGCGCCGCACCGCATACGGACAGCAGCGTCAAATGGTGCCCGCGCGCGCCCGCGACGGCCACCATGACCAACGCCACCAGCAGGATGCTGCCCGCGGTGGACAGGTTCGGCTGCTCCAGGATGAGCAAAAACATGACCCCCGGCACGATGAGCACCGGCAGGATGCCGGAAAACAGCCTGCGGATCTTCGGGCCCTTGTTCGTCAGGGCGCTGGCCATGTAGAGGATCATGGCGAACTTGGCAAACTCCGAGGGCTGAAAGCTCATGCCGCCGATGTTCAGCCATCTCCTGGACCCGTTGGCGAGCACGCCGATGCCGGGAATGACGACCAGCACGAGCAGCACCGCGCTGACGGCCAGCATGCCCAGGATGATCAGCGGGTTTTTAAAATGGCGGTAATCGACGCGCGCGAGCACGAACATCGCGGCGCCGCCCAGCGCGATGCCGTACAGCTGCTGGCGGACCTTGGCGTACGCGTCGCCCGTGTCCTGGAAGTTGTAGTAGCTGGCGCTAAAGAGCGCCACCAACCCGGTCATCAACAGCAGCAATAAAAGAACCAGCACCCGCATGTCGACGCGTTTGCCGGCCTTCTTTTGTGTTCCGCTTCTTTCGTACACCGCGGAACGCTGGATCATGGTCGCTCCTTATGCTGTTTTCATTTTTTGGCGACGGCGCAAATCGTCAGGTCCTCTTCGCCGCGCGGGCGGCCGCATACGTCCGCGTAAAAGGATACGTCCGAAAACCCGGCGGCATGCAGCGCAGCGCGAAGGTCGTTTTCGTCCATCGCTTCGTTCCAGATGTTGTACGTGCGCACCTCTTTCGCCGTGATGACGGTATACTGCTCAAGGACCACCGACGGCCCGTAGCGCGCGTCGCGCTTGAGAAGCACATACCTTTCCGGGCTCCAAAATCCGCCGTTTTCATAGGAAACCGTTTGCTTTTCCAAAAAATCCCGATAGGCGTTTTCGGTATGCGCGTCAAAGACGAACAGCCCGCCGGGCCTGAGCGCGCGGTGCACCTTTTTCAAAAGGCGCTTTCGGTCCCCGGGCGGCAGCACGCAAAAGTCGCAATAGATCAGCGCCACAAGATCAAACGCGCCTTGCGCGCGAAGCGACAGATAGTTTTGCCGCACATAGGCGATGGGCTTGCCCTTTTCCCCGGCGGAGCGCTCCGCGTACGCAAGCGAGGTTTCCGAAATGTCCATGCCCGTCACCTGAAGGCCGGCGTCGCAAAACAGCTCGGCATACAGGCCGGGGCCGCAGCCGAGGTCCAGCACGGCGCCGCCGCTTGGGACGAGCGAGGCGATCCACCGGGCTGACGCGCGCACAAACGCGTGGTTTCGGCTGGCCGCATCGGTCTTTTTGTCCAGGTGCGCCCGAAGCATCTGGCCGGCGATATAGGGATCGTCCCAAAAAGCGTGCGACGTGGGCGCAAAGGCCGCCGGACGCCGTGAAACCGCCTCGATGATCTGCTCGTACATTCGTCGCTTCCTACTTCGCTGCCGCTTCAAAAGCGCTATTTCATCCCGCCGACAATCTCCTTGAACCGCCTGCCCCGGTCCTCAAAATCCTTGAACATGTCAAAGCTGGCGCAGGCCGGGGACAGAAGCACCGCGCCGCCGGGCGCCGCCAGGTCCCGGGCCAGGGAAACGGCCTTTTCAAAGTCAAATCCCGCCAGGGTATAAGCCGTATACCCCGCCTTGTCAAGCGCCTCGCGCAGGGCTTCGGCCGTTTTGCCGATGAGGACGACGTGGCGGATGTGTTCGTTTTGGCGGATGGCGCTCGCGAAGCCGTCAAACCGCATGCCCTTGTCCTCGCCCCCCGCGATGAGCACCGTGGGGACGGCCATCGCTTCCACCGCCCGGATGGAGGACTCGGGGTTGGTGCCCTTGGAATCGTTGATGTACTTGACGCCGTCCAGCACGCGCACGCTTTCCATGCGGTGCTCGACCCCCTGAAAGGATCTGAGCGTGTGGCGGATGACCGGCGCGGGCACCTGGAGCTCGGACGCGATCGCGGCCGCGGCCAGCGCGTTTTCAAGGTTATGCGGGCCGGGCAGGCTCAGCTCCTCCGCCGTCAGGAGCGCGCGCCCCGCCACCATGAGCTGGCCGTCCTGCATCCAGGCGCCGGCCTTTTGCACCTGCGTTCTGGAAAACGGCACCGCCTTGGCCCTCTGGCGCCCCGCCGCCTGGCGGCAGAACGGATCGTCGGCGTTGTAGATGAAAAAATCGCGCTCCGTCTGGTTTTTGAGCATCCTTTCCTTCAGCGCGCCGTACGCCTCCATGGTGCCGTGGCGGTTTAAGTGGTCGGGCGTCAGGTTCAAAAGGGCCGCGACATGCGGGTGGAACGTGTCGACGTGCTCCAATTGAAAGCTGGACACCTCGATGACCGTGTAGTCCTCCGGCCTGGTTTTGAGCGCCACCGAGGACAGCGGCAGACCGATGTTGCCCGCGACATAGGTGTTCTTCCCCGCGTTTTTGAGGATCTCGCCGGTGAGCGCGGAGGTCGTGGTCTTGCCGTTGGTGCCGGTGATGGCGATCTTGACCCCCTGCACAAAGCGGGACGCCGCCTCCAGCTCGGCCATCAGCGGCACGCCCAGCCGCCTCGCCTCGCCGATGACGGGCGCGTCCGGCGGCACGCCGGGGCTGACGATCACCGCGTCCGCGCCGCGAACGAGCGTCTCGCTCCTTTCGCCCAGCCGCACCGCGCACCCCATCGCCTTGAGCCGATCGATCCCGTCGATCGTCTCCTTCGTATCGCTGAGCACCGCGCGCGCGCCAATCTCGGAAAGCATTTCCGCCGCGGCCAGGCCGCTTCGCGCCATGCCCACCACCAGGACCCGCTTGTTTTTCCAGACTTCCATCATCGCAAGTTCCCTCAACGTACTCTCTAAGGTGTTTTTTGTCCTCCAATCCAAAGGGGAAGCTGTCTGTATGGCGCGGCTTTCGGCTACGGGGCCGACACGCCGAGGAACGAGATGAGACACAGAAGCACCGTCACGATCGCGTACATGGACACGATGCGCGTTTCCGGCACGCCGGAGAGCTCAAAGTGGTGGTGCAGCGGCGACATCTTGAAGATGCGCTTGCCATGCGTGGCCTTGAAGTACATCCGCTGGAGAAAGACCGACAAAAGCGACGCCGCGTACGCGCCCGCCACGATCGGGAGGATCAGCGGCAGCCTTGTCAGCATGGACACGCCGACGGCCAGGCCGCCGAGGAACATGGACCCGGTATCCCCCATGATGACCTGCGCCGGGTGCAGGTTGAAGCGCAAAAAGCCCAGCAGCGCGCCCGCAGCCGCCGCGCAGACGGTGCCGAGGTTCAAAAGGTTTTCCTGCGCCGCGCCGGAAAGCGTCGCCGCGTACAGAAGGGCAAGAATCGAAAAAAACGCGGCGATCACGCTGGTGACGCTGGCGAGCAGGCCGTCCAGGCCGTCCAGGAGGTTGGCGCCGTTGGTGGTGCACAGGATGATGAAGACCATCGCCGGCGGGTACGCCCAGCCAAGCTCCCACTGGATGCCCAAAAAGGGCACGTAGATCGACGACCCGATCTCGGGGTGCAGGTAGCAATAGGCTGAAAACGCCGCCGCCACCACGAACTGCCCGGCGAGCTTCTGCCTTTCGGACAGGCCGCCCTGGTTTCGCTTGGAGTGGATCTTCTTGTAATCGTCCAAAAAGCCGATGAGCAGGTTGAGGACCATGAACGCGGAAAGCGCCAGGAGCATGTCCGTCTCCACCTCAAACGCGCCCACGCGAAGCGCGAAGCCGACCGCCAGCGTGATCAGCGCGAACAAAAGCCCGCCCATCGTCGGCGTTCCCTGCTTTTTTTGATGCGATTCAGGCGCCAGCTCGTACACGTTCTGGCCAAACTTGAGCTTTCGCAGCTCCCGGATCCCGAAAGGGCCAAGCGCCAGCATCGCCGAAAAGGCGATCAGCACCGCCCAGACCATCCTTTGCATGCCGTCATTCCTCCGTCGTCTTTTGCGCCATTTCCTTCAGGAGTTCGGCGACGATCGCCTTTTCGTCAAACGGCTGTTTGACGCCGCGCACCTCCTGGTATGTCTCGTGCCCCTTGCCCGCCAGCACGATCACGTCGCCTTCCCCGGCCATCTTCAGCGCCTCGCGGATCGCCTCGCGCCGGTTTTCGATCACCCGGTACGCGCCGCCGGTGGGCTTGATGCCCTCCTCGACCATCTCCAGGATGTCGTAGGGGTTTTCGTTTCGGGCGTTGTCGCTGGTGAGGATGCAAAAGTCCGCCAGCCGCCCGCCGATTTCGCCCATCACCGGGCGCTTTTCCCGGTCCCGGTCGCCGCCGCAGCCAAACAGGGCGATAACCCGTTTGCGCGTGAACCCGCGCACGACCTTCAGGATGTTTTCAAGCGCCGCCGGGGAATGGGAGTAGTCGAGGACCACCTTATAGGGCGTGCCCGTGTCCAGCACCTCGGCCCTTCCCGGCACCAGGCGGACCGACTCCAGCCCCTCGCGGATCTGCTCCATCGTCGCGCCGACGATCATGCCGAGCGCCGCCGCGGTCATGGCGTTGTAGACATTGAACATGCCCGTCAGCTTCAGGCGCACCGGCGTTTCCAGCATGCCCTTGAGGCGCATGACGAACGAGACGCCGGTTTCGGAGATCTCGATGTCGCGCGCGTTGATGTCGCAGTCCGACCGGATGCCGAAGGTGACGTACGGCAGCTTGATGCCTTCCAGCATGAAGGCCGTCGTCTCCTCGTCGGCGTTGAAGGCGCAGTTTTTCGCGTGCGCCGGGGTAAAGAGCTTTTTCTTCGCCGCCGCGTAGGCCGCCATGGTGTGGAAATAGTCCAGGTGGTCCTGCGACAGGTTCGTGTACGCCACGCTGTCAAACACGATGCCGTCCAGCCGGTGCATATCCAGCGCGTGGGCGGACGCCTCCATCACCACGGCCTTGACGCCCTCGCGCTCCATTTCGGCCAGCACCGCGTGCAGGTCGATCGGGTCGGGCGTCGTGAGCGCCGATTTGATCACGCGCTCGCCGATCATGTTGCCGATGGTGCCGATGAGGCCGCATTTGAGGCCCATCTTTTCCAGCACGGCCTTGACGAGGTACGTGGTGGTCGTCTTGCCCTTGGTGCCGGTGACGGCGAGCATGCGCATGCGGCGCGCCGGGTGGCCGTAAAACGCCCCGGAAAGGCCGGCCATCGCGGTGCGGATGTTTTCCACCTGCACCTGCGGCACGTCCAAGTCCGGCAAAAGCCGCTCCACCGCCAGCGCCACGGCCCCGCCCTTCACCGCCCGTTCGGCAAAGCGGTGCCCGTCGAAGTTGGCGCCCGAAATGCAGAAGAACAGGCTCCCGGGCAGCTGCTCCGTCCGGCGCGTGTCCGCGCAAAGCTGTGCGATGTTGATGTCCACGTCGCCTGCGATGCCGATCAGTCCCGGGGCCTGTGCGGCCAAATCCCTCAGTCTCATGCGATAGCCTCCGAAAATGCATGCGCCGTGCCGAAAAGGGCGTCAGCGCGCTTTAAAAACCACCTTGACCGTGCTGCCCGGGGCGACGAACGCGCCCGACGCGGGCCGCTGGCTGACCGCCAGGCCGCTGCCGTCGATTTCCAGCAGCAGGTTCCTGGCCCGAAGCTGGCGGCTTGCCTCCACGATGCTCATGCCCGACACATCCGGCACGAGGACGAACTCCTGCGCGTCCGGCGGCGGGTTTTCCGATACGTACAGCATCACCAGCGAACCCTTGGCCATGGTCGCGCCCTGGGCCGGGAGCTGGGAGCGCACCGTTTGCTCCTCCCCGTCGGTCAGGAAGCGGAAGCCCTCCTTTTTCAGCAGCGCCTGCGCCTCGCCGACCGAAAGGCCGGTCACGTTCGGCACCGTGCGCATCTCCGTTTCCGCCTTGGTGCTCGGCCGGTACCCCAGGTACCTGAGCGTATCCTCGAGGATCTGCCTGGCAAAGGGGGCGGCGGTCGTGCCGCCGTAGTCCGGCTGCAGCGTCGCCTCATCCACGATCACCAGGACCGCGACCTTCGGGTCGTCGGCCGGGGCAAAGCCCACGAACGAGCCGATGTGCACGTCGTGCACGATCTTGCCCTGCTTGTAGACCTGCGCCGTGCCCGTTTTGCCGCCGATGCGATAGCCGTCGATGGCTGCGTTTCGCCCGCCGCCCTCGGCCACCACCGCTTCGAGCAGCTCGCGCATCGTGGCGCTCGTCTCGGGCGAGATGGGCGTGGAGATCACCTTGGGCACGTTTCTGTGCAGCACCTCGCCGTCCTGCGCCACGACCTCCGACACCAGGTACGGCCGCATGAGCCGCCCGCCGTTGATCACCGCGCACGCGGCGCAGATCATCTGCATCGGCGTCACCGTGACGCTCTGCCCAAACCCGATGCGCGCCAGATCCACCGTCTTGACGTACTTGCGGTTGATCAAAAGGCCGTCGCTCTCGCCGGGCAGGTCGATCCCCGTTTTGGTGCCCAGCCCGAACGCGTACAGGTACTGATAGAACGTTTCCGCCCCAAGCCTGAGTCCCAACTCGGTAAAAACCGGGTTGCAGGAGTTCATCAGCGCCTGCGCCATCGTTTCCGCCCCGTGCGAGTTTTTCCAGCAGCGGATCTTGTCGCCGTCCACCGTGATGGACCCGGAGCAGTAAAAGCCCTCCTTCGGGTTGGTCACGCCCTTGTCGATCGCCGCGGCCGCCGTTACAATTTTAAACGTCGAACCGGGCTCGTATACGTCGCTGATCAATTGAATGCGCATGCCCTCCGTCAGCGCGGCCAGATCCGACCGGGGCGGGTTGTTCGGATCAAACGACGGATGGATCGACATGGCCAAAATCGCGCCGGTGTTCGGGTCCATCACGATCGCCATGACGCGCCTGGCGCCGTTGACGGAAAGGCACTCGCGAAGCGCGCGCTCGACAAAGGACTGGATCGTCGAATCGATGGTCAGCTTGACGTCCGCGCCCTTGGTGGCGGGGATGTAGCTCATCTCGCCGCCCGGGAGCGTGCGGGCCTTGGCGTCCACCTCCGTGACGATGCGGCCGGGCGTTCCGGCCAGGAGCTTGTCGTACTGCTGCTCCAGGCCCGACTGCCCCGCCCCGTCGATCGTCGTCAGCCCCAGGACCTGCGACAGGGTGCTGCCAAGCGGGTAAAACCGAAGGCTGTCCTGGTCAAACGTGATGCCGGAAAGCGCGCCGCTAGACTCCTTGGCAAGGTCGCGCAGCGTATCGACGATATCCCGCGTCACCTGGCGCTTGAGCGTCACGGACGCGACGGACTTGTTCGACAGCCGCTCCAGGACCCATTCCCTGTCCAGGTCCAGCAGCGGGCAGATCAGGTCGCACAGCTTTTCGCCGTCCTTTACAAGGCGCGGCGCGGCGGTCACGATGTAGGCGGTGGCGTTTCGGGCCATCACCGTGCCGCTCCGGTCGAGGATCGCCCCCCGGTCGGCCGTGACGATGCCCGATCGCGTCCATTGCGCCACCCCGCGCCGCGTCAGCTCCGCGGCGTCGACCGTGGCCAGCCTGCCCACCCTCACCACAACCGCCAAAAAAAGGAGGGTGATGATCACCGCCAGCCAGATCAGTCGCTTTCGTACGATCATCCCCGGCGTGGTCAAGCGCATCGCCTCCCGTTCGGGACCTGCGTTGCTGTAACGTCGCGTGGCCGGGCGCCCCGGGGCTTTGCCCGCGCGCCCTTTGCCTAGGTAAGGCCGAGCAGCTCCAGCATCAGGCTGAAAAAGCCGCCGCTGTCCGCCACGGCCACGGAGGGCGGCGTGTAGGCCGCCGGCGGGTTTACGCTTGGGACGACGATGATCTGGTCGTCCTTGGGCAGGTGCATGCCCAGCCGGTTGACCGCGGCGGTGTGGATGCGCGTGGGCTCGCCCGCCTCGGCGATCTTTATTTCCAGCGTGCCGATGCGCTCCTGCGCCCGCATGAGCTCGGCGCGAAGCGTGCTTAGGCGCTTGGCCGCCGCGGTTTCCCCGCTTCGCATCGACAGGAGGACAAAGCTCAGGACAAACGCGGCGCCCGCCACGGCAAGGATCATGGCCCAAAGCGGCACGCGCATCCGAAACGGCGCGGCTTTGGGGCGATGGGTTCCCTGCAGTGGCGGACGTGGGGTGGCAATGGGGCTTCCGGCCAGCGCGGCGCTGCCGTCCGTTCCAAAGGAATACGCTCTGGCATACGAATGCGTCCGCCTGGTTGTCGCCATCGCCGATTCCTCCCCTCAAGAAACGAACCGACCCCGCCGCCGGGGCCGTGGCCCGTAGCAATCGTCAATAGGTTTCGTTCACGTGGCTGCGAAGCTGCGAAAACGCCTCGCGGGTCTTGCGCGTCTTTTCGGCGTAGCGCGCCGTGTCCCAGATCTCGATGTGGTCCCGCATGCCGACGAACGTCAAATCGCGCGTCATCCCCACCTCTTCCCGAAGGGTCTGCGGGAGCAGCACGCGCCCCTGGGCGTCCATCTCCATGTCGGTCTCCGCGTTGGCCATGATATAGCGCAGGTAGTTCATGCCCATCTCGTCCGTATCGCGCACGCGGCCGAGCTGCTCGTTGACCGACTCCCACTTCTCAAGCGGGTACACCGCCAGCGCCTCGATGCTGCTGTTTAGGGCGATGGTAAACCCGCTGCCGAGCTTATCGCGAAACTTGGAAGGAATGATGACCCGGCCTTTGCCGTCGAGGCTATGCGCAAACGTGCCCGCAAAGACGCCAGCCATCCTCGGTCCCCTCCATCCGCCGTGGGGCAACCCCCCACTTTCATCCACATATACCCTTTATACACCACTTCGCTCCCCTTTGCAAGCCTTCCAGGCCAATTTTTCCTTTACGAAAGCGGGAAAGTTTGTCACAACTTTATGAAGCGCAAGGAGAAAACCCTCTTGTTCGCATTCGTTCCCATTTATATCCTCCTCCGGGCTGAAAACCCATGATATTGCGTCTGTTTTCCGTTCAAAGCATCTATGTAGTTTTCCACCCTTCCCATGGCAGGCGAACGCATGCGAATAAAATGTTACGTCTTTTTAACATTCCTTCCCGCAAATGTTACGGTCGATCGCCTCTGCCGCGCCGTATGCATTTTCTATGCAAACGCAAATAAAACTATGCCTCCCCACCTTGCGAAAACCGGCCGTTTGCTTGCCCGGATGGCGTAAATCTGCTACAATCAGCGAGGAGGTGATGCGGATGCCAAAGCTCATGCCCTATAGCCGGGAACTGGCCTACGGATACGCGCCCGGCGTGTTTCCCTCGCACGCGCTGCTGGACGCAAGGCCCGGCTGCGCGCGGCGGCTGCTCACGCATTCCTCGGCGGAAAACAGCGAGGGGGTTTCGGCCCTGCGCGCGCGGTGCGAGGCGCTGGGCGTGCGGTCGGAGGTGGCGGACCACGCGCTTTTTCGCATCAGCAAAAAGGAAAACTGCTTTGCCGCCGTCGTGTTTGAAAAGTACGCGTCCGAGCTTTCGCAAAGCGCGCCGCATGTGGTGCTGCACCAGCCGTCGGACATGGGCAACCTGGGCACGATTTTTCGTACATGCCTGGGCTTTGGCCTGAAAAACCTGGCGATCCTCCGCCCGGCGGCGGACGCGTTTGACCCGCGGGTGGTTCGCGCGTCGATGGGCGCGCTGTTTGCGCTGGATATCGCGTATTTTGAGGACTTTGAGGCCTACCGCGCCGCATACCCCGCGCATGCGCTGTATCCGTTCATGCTCAATGGCTCCATGCCGCTTCGCCAGGCCGCCAGGGCCCCAAAGGCCCCCTATGCGCTGGTGTTCGGCAGCGAGGCGGCCGGCCTGCCCGACCGGTTTGCCGGCCTGGGCGAGGCGGTGCGCATCCCGCACGGCGGCGCGATCGACTCGCTGAACCTGGCGGTCGCGGTGTCCATCGCGGCGTACGCGTTTACGGAAACAAATTTTTAAGGAGATGCGATCGATATGTTCGAGGAGATCACCCGGCAAGTCCATGACGCCGTCCGTTTCCTGCTGGAGGGCGGCCGCGTCGCGCCCGGCGGCCTGGTGGTGCTGGGCTGCTCGACCAGCGAAATCGGCGGCGGCGCGATCGGCAAGGCCGGCTCGATCGAGGTGGGCCGCGCCGTCGTGCGGGGCGCGCTGGACGCTTGCGCCGAGGGGGCCGTATCTTTGGCCGTGCAGTGCTGCGAGCACCTGAACCGGGCGCTGGTGCTGGAGAATGAGGCCGCCGTGCTTCGCGGGTACGCGCCTGTTTCCGCGGTGCCCCACCCGCATGCCGGCGGCTCGGCCGCGTCGGCCGCCTTTCGCATGCTGAAGGACCCCGTGCTGGTCGAGGCGGTTTCGGCCGACGCCGGGCTTGACATCGGCGACACGCTGATCGGCATGCACCTAAGGCCCGTGGCCGTGCCGCTTCGGCCGCCTCAGCCGGCGATCGGCAAGGCCCGCCTGGTCATGGCGTTCACCCGTCCCAAGTACATCGGCGGGCCGCGCGCCCGCTACGCGCTGGAGGAAAGCGAACACGGACAGGAGGGGTTTTGATGAAAGCGCCCGTCGCGCTGGAGCTGTATTCGGTTCGGGACCTGTACCGGGAAAACTTTGAAGCCTGCCTGCAAAAGACCGCCCAGATCGGGTATGCGGGCGTGGAGTGCTTTGGCCCGCCCTTTCTGCCCGAAGCGCGCGTCGCGGCCGCGCTCAAGGAAAGCGGCCTCAAACTGGTGGGCTGGCACCTGCCGATCGAATCGCTGGAGGGCGACGCGCTGCCCGGCACGGCCGCCTACCTTCGCGCGGTCGGGTGCGCCCGCGCCGTCGTTCCGTGGATGCCCCCGGAGACGTTTGCCGAAAAGGACAGCGTGCTTGCCTTTGCCAAGCGGCTGACCGCCATCCAGCGGGCGCTGTCGCCCTTTGACATCGCGCTTGGGTACCACAACCACGGCGCCGAGTTCACGCCCCTTGCGGACGGCACGCTGCCTTGGGCGCTGCTGATGGACAACACCACGATCTTTGGGCAGCTTGACAACGGCAACGGGCTGTCCAGCGGCACGCCGGGCCTTGACATGGCGGCCATCGTCGCCAAATGGCCGGGGCGGGCCGAGACCGTGCACGTGAAGCCCTATTCCTTCGCGACCGGCTACGCGACGATGATCGGCGAGGATGATATCGACTGGCCCGCGTTTCTCGCCGCGGCGGAGGGCCCTGGCGGGGCCAAGTGGCTCATCGTCGAATATGAGGAGGAGACGCTGTACGGGCAGTTTGAGGGCGCGGAGAAGTGCCTGCGGGCGCTGGAGGCATATCGGTAAGGGGAATACGGCAACGGAAGGCCGCCGCGCATGTTCTGCGCGGCGGCCTTTGAAGTACCGAAGGTGTCGATGGAAGGCAGCCCAAAGAGTTACGTTCTTTTAAAATATAGGTAAACCTGCATGCCCTTCATCGCCCCGGCATACGGTCTGCCGGAGGTGAGGGGCGGTGGACATCGGTTGGGCGCTGCGGGCGCTGGAGCAGCACGGGCTTTCAGGCATCTTTTGGATCGTCCTGCTCGAATATGCGTGCTTTCCACTGCCGAGCGAGGCGCTGCTGCCATTGGCCGGGCTTGCGGCCGCCGCATCGGGCGTTCCGCTGGCGCTGGTGGTGGCGGTAAGCGTGGTGGCGGGGCTTTCCGGCTCCTCGGTGTGCTACGCGCTGGGCGCGCTGGGCGGACGGCCGCTGCTTGACAAGCTGCTCAAGCGCTTCCCCAAGGCCGCACAGTCGCTTGACCAAACGCGCGGCTGGCAGAGCGCCGCCGGCGGCCTTTCGGTCATGGTCGCCCGGGTGATCCCGGTGTTTCGCACCTGGGTATCGTTTGCGTCCGGGCTCGCCCGCCAGCCGTATGTCGCCTTCCTCCTGTATTCGGCCATGGGAATCATTGTCTGGAACACGTTGCTCCTTTCGGGCGGATACTATCTGTACCTGAGCGGGGCGACCCTCGCCGGCACGCAGGGCATCTGGCTGCTGCCCGTATGCGCGCTGGTGCTGACCCTGGCAGGGTTCTTGATCCGGCGGCATCAAAAAAGGCGGCGCTTGGCCGCCCTGAGGGAGTAGCCCTCCGCCGTCTTTCCGCTTTAGCGGACAAACAGCTCGGTGATGTAGGGGTATCCGTTCGCGTCGTTGACGATGCCCACGCCCACGCGCTTCCACTGCGAGCCGAGGATGTTGCGGCGGTGGTCCGTGGAGCTCATCAGCGCGGCATGGCCCTTTTCCACGCTTGCGCTCCTGGCGATATTTTCGCCGACGCTGGTATAGTCATACCCCGCGTTGTCCAGCATATCCGAAGCATGCCCCAGCGTGGGCGATTCATGCGCGAAATAATGGTTTGCAACCATGTCCGCGGATTTCTCGCGGGCCAGCGCGGACAGCTCGGTATCCAGCGGTAGCGCGGCCAGGCCGTTCTTCTCGCGCTCCTCGTTGATCGCTTCGTACAAACTCTGCTCTTGCGATGTCAGCGAACCCGGTGTATAATTGCCTCCGTCCGGTGGCTTGGGCGTCTCGTCCGGCTTGGGTGCGGGGGAAGCCGGGGCCTCGGTCGGGGTCGGGGACGGGTTGTCCGCGTCGCCGCCCTGTTGGGGATCGGAGGGGCTTTGGGGCTGGAAAGCCTGCGCGCCTTCATAGGGGAAACGGGCGACCATCGCGCGCTGCTCCGCATAGGTGATCATGGGGACGGTGGGAACGGGGGAACGCCCCTCCTCAATGATATCTCCGGGCCCACAGTCAGCCAGCGCGCCGGACGCAAGGCTGAAGGTAGCCACAAGCACCAGGCCGCAGCGGGCGATCCATCGTCTATTCATGGGTACACCTCCTGTTTTTCCCTTGGAAACGCCAAGGTTTAACAGGATTGTAATAATATCGTATAAAATTCTCAACAAATTTGGCAATCAATTGCCAAGGAAAGATTTGGTATGGATATGGCTACAAAAAGACACCAGGAAAGGGAGGCGTCCCGGTTGGCCATTCGAAAATGCCCCCGATGTGAACTGAACTACATTCTGGACGATTCCCCCTATTGCACCGTCTGCGCCCGGGAGATGAAGGGCGTGGAGCGGCGGGATACCCTGTTTGAGTTTTGCTCGGTCTGCAATGAAAACCCGGCCCTGCCCGGCAAGGACATGTGCCTGTTTTGCCAAAAGGAAATGGAGAGCGTCGAATCCCTGGCCAAAAAAGCCGAGCCGGCCGACGACCCGTTGGAGCTGGACGAGGCCAGCGAGATGGAGGAGATCGCCATCGACACCGAGGAGGACGACATCCCGGTGCCGGAGCTGGGCGAGATCGACCGCGAGCTGTCGCTGGACGACGTGCTGGCCGAGGAGGAGGCCGACGGCGACGAGGAGTCCGAGGAGGAAGACATGTGAACGTGTACGCCATCAGCGACCTGCATCTGCCCGGAGGCGACGTAAAGCCGATGGATGTCTTTGGTCCGCACTGGGCGGACCATTTCGAGCGGATACAGGCGGATTGGCGTGCGCGCGTCAAACCGGAGGACCTCGTGCTTTTGCCCGGCGACACCAGCTGGGCCATGCGGCTTCAGGACGCGATGCCGGACCTTTTGGCGATCGGCTCTCTGCCGGGCCGCAAGGTGCTCCTGCGCGGCAACCATGATTTCTGGTGGAGCTCCATCTCCCGCGTGCGAAAGGCGCTGCCACAGGGCCTGTACGCGCTGCAAAACGATGCCCTGCTGTTTGACCGGGTGCTCGTCTATGGCGCGCGCGGATGGCTGTGTCCGGGCAGCGCGCCGCTTGAGGAGGACGATCGGCGCATTTACGAGCGGGAGCTTTTGCGGCTGGAGCTGTCCCTCAAGGACGGCGAGCGAAGGCTCAAGGGCCGTGCCGGCCCCATATGGCGCGTCGCCATGCTGCACTATCCCCCGTTTGCCGACAAATCGCTTTCAACCGAGGTCACGGCCCTGCTTTCCCGCTACGGCGTTTCGGACGCGGTATATGGCCATCTCCATGGCCCGGGGCTTTCCGGGGCGTTTTCGGGCGAGCTTTGCGGGGTGCGCTACCACCAGGTGAGCTGCGACGGGCTGGGGTTTCGGCTGTTTCAACTGCCCGAGCCGGCGTGAGCGGATCGCCGGAGCGGCTTAAAGGCGCGGACGGGCCGGCAGTCGGCCGGTCTTTTTTTATGCCGGGACGGCGAAAAAAGCGCCGCACAGGAACGGCGTCCTGCGCGGCACCCTGTACCCCTTTTTAGGCGGCTTTCCCCGCTCAGTGATGCTCCAGCATCTTGATGCACCCCATCGGGCACACCTTGACGCACGCGCCGCAACGGGTGCACTTTTCCGGATCGATGTACGCAAACCCGTCGTCCACGGTGATCGCGTCGTATTTGCACTCCTTCACGCACCGCCTGCAGGCGATGCACGCTTTCATGCACTCCTCGCGCGCCTGGCGCGCGGAATCGCGGTTTTGGCAGTGCACCATGACTGTGGCGCTGCGCGGCGACAGGCGGATGGAGTGGCGCGGGCACACCTTGGCGCACAGGCCGCACGCGGTGCACTTTTGCTCGTCCACCACAGCCAGGCCGTTCACCACCTTGATCGCGTCAAACTTGCAGACCTGCACGCAGTCCCCGAGGCCCACGCAGGCGTAGGGGCATTTCTTCGGGCCGCCGGCCATGGAGGAGGCCATCTGGCAGCTTGGGAAGCCATCGTAATCGTAGCGGTGCTTGGACACGCCGACTTCGCCCTGGCAGATGACCTTGGCGACCAGCGGCTCCTCTTCCTGCGGCGTTTCGACGCCCATGATTTCGGAGATGGCCTTGGCGCACTTGGCGCCGCCGACCGGGCAGTCGTCCGGCCGCGCATCGCCGCTGACGATGGCCGCGGCCAGCGCGTCGCAGCCCGCGTATCCGCACGCGCCGCAGTTGGCGCCGGGCAGCGCCTCGCGCACCCGGGGGATCCGATCGTCCACCGGCACGGCAAATTTCTTATCCGCAAAGCTTAGCACCGCGCCGAACAGAACGCCCAGCCCGCCCAGGGCGAGCGCGGCATAGAGAATGGCCGTGAAGTTCATGCGACCCCTCCTTTACTTGACCAGCCCGGCAAAGCCCATAAACGCGATGGACAACAGGCCCGCCGTCACGAGGCTGATCGGGAAACCCTTCATGCTCTCGGGGATGTTCGACGATTCCAGCCTTTCGCGCACGCCCGCCATCAAGGTGATGGCCAGCAGGAAGCCCGCCGCGCTGAATACGCCGTTCAGGACCGCCTCGATGAGCGAATAGCTCTCCGTGATGTTCAAAATGGCCGCGCCGAGCACCGCGCAGTTGGTGGTGATCAGCGGCAGGTAGATACCGAGCGCGCTGTACAGCGCCTTCATGGACTTTTTCATGAACATTTCCACGAACTGCACCAGCGCCGCGATGACCAGGATGAACGCGATGGTGTCCAGGTAGGTGAGCTGAAGCGGCACCAGCACGTAGTGGTACACCAGCCACGTGAACAGGGACGCCAGGCCCATGACGAACATGACCGCCATGCCCATGCCCGTGGCCGTCTCCACCTTGCTGGAAACGCCCAGGAACGGGCAGCAGCCGAGGAACCGGGAGAAGATATAGTTGTTGACGAGCACGCAGCTCACCATGAACAGCAGCACGCCCGAAACGCTCATGGTCATGCGCTTGCGCCTCCCTTCGCGGCCTTTTTCTTCTGCGACCTGGCCGTGATCGCGTTGATTCCGCCCAGGATCAGGCCAAATGTGATGAACGCGCCCGGCGCCAGCACCAATAGGAGCATCGGCTCATACGCGGCGCCCAGCAGGTTCATGCCAAAGAGCGAGCCGCTGCCGATCAGCTCGCGGACCGAGCCGATCAGCGTCAGCGCCAGCGTGAAGCCAAGGCCCATGCCGAGGCCGTCCATGCCGGAGGCCAGGACGCCGTTCTTGCACGCGAACGCCTCCGCCCGCGCCAGGATGATGCAGTTGACGACGATCAGCGGGATGAAGATGCCGAGCGCGTCATACAGCGGGGGCAAAAACGCCTGCATCAGCATCTGCACGATGGTCACGAAGGTGCAGATGACCACCACGAACGCGGGAATGCGCACCTTGTCGGGAATGAACTTGCGAAGAAGCGAAATGACCACGTTGGAGCCGACCAGCACGAACGTCGCCGCCAGGCCCATGCCCACGCCGTTGAGCGCGGCCGTCGTGGACGCCAGCGTCGGGCAGACGCCCAGCACCAGGCGGAAGGTCGGGTTTTCGTTGAAGACACCGTTTAAGAACACGCCGCGAAGCGACGGCTTGTTTGCCTTAGGCATGCTGCTTCACCTCCCCATAAACTCTGCGCTTCATCCACTTGTCCAGCAATGGGGTGAGGACGTTCATCAGCAGGATGGCGTACGTCACGCCCTCAGGATAGCCGCCGTACTGGCGGATCAGGGTGACGATGACGCCGCAGCCGACCGCGAACACGCACTGGCCCCTTGCCAGCATCGGGTTGGTCGTGTAATCCGTGGCCATGAACACCGCGCCAAAGAGCACGCCGCCGGACAGCACCGCCACGAGCGGATCCCCGCCCAGCAGCCACGTCATCAGCGCCACGGTGCCTACGAACAAAACGGGGATGTGAAAGCCGATCGTCCCGCGCACGAGCAGGTACGCAAAGCCGAGCAGGATCGCCACCTTGCACACCTCGCCGATGGAGCCGGGGACGTTTCCCAGCAAAAGGTCCATGATGGCCGTGCCGCCCTTGGCAAGCGGCGTGGCGCTGGTCACCGCGTCGCCGAACTGGGCCGCGGAAGCGCCGCCGATCTCCACGAGCCTTTCGGGCAGGAAGAATGTGGTCATGCGGGCGGGCCAGCTCGTCAGCAGCACGGCGCGGGCCGCCAGCGCGGGGTTTAAAAAGTTATGGCCGATGCCGCCAAAGAGCTGCTTGACCACCACAATCGCGAACGCGCTGCCGACCACCGCCAGCCACCACGGCGCGGAGGAGGGCAGGTTCAGGCCAAGGAGCAGGCCGGTCACCGCGGCGGACAGGTCGCGAACCTGCAAAGGCTGGCCGGCCAGCCTTTGCCAGGCGGCCTCCGCCAGCACCGCGGAAGCCACGGATACCGCAAGCAGCACGGCGGCCCGCTCTCCAAACAGGTAAATGCCGGCCACCGCCGCGGGCAAAAGCGCGATCAGCACATCCTGCATGAGGGAGCGCGTGGTTTCCGTCGCGTGCAGATGCGGGCCGGTGGAAAGACGTAGTCTCATCGTTACGACCTCCTTGCCAGTTGCTCTTTGGCGTTCTTGAACGAGGCGGCAAGCCAGCGCTTGGCGGGGCAGATGTACGAGCAGCTTCCGCAGAGGATGCAGTCCTTGACATTCTCCTTGACCGCCTGGTCCAGGTCGCCCGACACGCACAGGTGCATCAGCCGATAGGGCATCAGGCCCGCCGGGCACGCGTCCACGCAGCGGCCGCAGCGGATGCACGGCAGCTGTGTCTGCGACCTCGCCTGCTTTTCCGTCAGCACGACGATGCCGTTGGTGGCCTTGGTCATGGAGACCGAATCGTCCGGCGCGCAGACGCCCGTCATGCTGCCGCCGGCGAAGATCTTGCCCGGCTCCCCGTCATAGCCGCCGCAGCCGCTGACCGCGTCGGCAAACAGGGTGCCGATGCGCAGCAGCAGGTTTGAAGGCTCCCTGACCGCGCCCGTAACCGTCGTGATCCGGCTGATGAGCGGCTTTCCGTCGACCACCGCGTCGGCGATGGCCGCCGCCGTGCCCACGTTGAGCACCACGACCCCCACGTCCATCGGCAGGCCGCCGCTGGGCACCTCGCGCCCCGTGACCGCCTGGATGAGCTGCTTTTCACCGCCCTGCGGGTACTTGGTCTTGAGCACCGCCACCTCCACGCCCTCGCGGCCGCGGCAAGCCCTTTGCATCGCGTCGATGGCGTCGGGCTTGTTGTCCTCAATGGCGATTACGCCGCGCCCTACGCCAAGGGCGCGCATGGCCGCCCGCAGGCCGTCCACGACCCGGCCGGGCGTTTCCAGCATCAGGCGATGGTCGCTCGTCAAAAACGTTTCGCACTCAGCGCCGTTGAGAAGGATCGTCTGGATCCGCTTGCCCGAGGGCGGCGACAGCTTGGCGTGCGTGGGAAAGCACGCGCCGCCCATGCCGCAGATGCCCGCCGCGAGAATCGCGGGGACGATCTTGTCCGCCGGCGCGGTTTCCACGTTGCCAAAGCCCTTGCACTCCACCCACTCGTCCGCAAAGTCGTTTTGGATGGTCACGCACATGCTGGCATTGCTCAGGAGCTGCTGCTTGAGGCCGACCTCCGTCACCAGGCCCGAGACGCTCGCATGCACCGGGATGCCGCGCGGCCCCACCGCTTCGCCGATGACCTGGCCGATCTTCACATGGTCGCCCTTTCGAACCAAGGGCTTGGACGGCGCGCCCAGATGCATGTCCATGGGGATGCAGACGCTGTCGGATACAAACTCGCGCACGGGCTTTCCCCGGGTCGCCGCCTTGCCCTCGTGCTGCCCGTGAAGCGGATGAATGCCGCCTGCAAAGGTATGTTTTTTCATGCCAACACCCACCTTTCCTTACTGCGCGAGCAGCTTTTCGTACGCCGTGTTGATCCCGTCGATCACGGCCTGTGTGGTGATCGTCGCGCCCGTGATCGCGTCGATGTCCTCGATCTTGAGCGGCGGCACCTTGCCGACGAACTGCTCCGCGAACGCGGGTTCCAGCGCCTTCGCGCCCAGGCCCGGCGTTTCCGCAAAGCGGTCGTTGCCGATCTTCACGCTTTGCAGCGCGCCCTTGTCGTCCACCGTGATTTCCACGTAGACCGGGCCGCCGATGCCCCGCTTGGACGCGTTGGCCGTTCTGGTCGGGGTGGTTTCAGGCGCGGCCGGGGCGAGCTTTTCGTACGCCGCGTTGATCGCGTCCACCACGGCCTGCGTGGTGATCGTCGCGCCCGTGATCGCGTCGATATCCTCGATTTTTAGCGGGGGAACCTTGCCGACGAACTGCTCCGCGAACGCGGGCTCCAGCGCCTTCGCGCCCAGGCCCGGCGTTTCGGAGAAGTTTTCGTTCCCGATCTTCACGCCTTCCAGCGCGCCCTGGTCGTCCACCGTGATTTCCACGTAGACCGGGCCTTCGTAGCCGCGCTTCGATGCGTTGGCCGTGTTGGCCGGGGCTACGAGGGTCTCCTCCGCTTCAGGCGCGGCCGGGGTGAGCTTTTCGTACGCTGCGTTGATCGCGTCCACCACAGCCTGCGTGGTGATCGTCGCGCCCGTGATCGCGTCGATATCCTCGATCTTGAGCGGCGGCACCTTGCCGACGAACTGCTCCGCGAACGCGGGCTCCAGCGCCTTCGCGCCCAGGC
>CAZUIA010000018.1:0-22442 GCA_964620835.1 uncultured Oscillospiraceae bacterium | reverse complement strand
TTTCAGGCCGAATCCTCTCCTCCCGTTGACAAACCTCAGTTTGTCAACGGCCTGACGCCCCGCGTTTCCGATGGAAGCGCGGGGCGTTATCCGTGCGCGTCCCGCCTTGCTTATGTAGACCCGGCGCTTATTCCGTTTGCTTGGGCTGCATGGGAGGCGCCGGAGGCTGCGGCATGGGGCGGTCCTGGGCCTTTGGCATCCTCCATTCCTGCCTTGCGCTCGCGTTTTTTAGCGCCTGGGTGTGCCGCTGGGCAATTTCATCCAGATGCGGGTGGCGCATCTGCGGCGGCGCGAAGGGCGGCTGCATCAGCACCGGCGCGGCCTCCGTTTCGCGCGCGCTGGCGCGGGCCGGCTGCGCGGGGGGCTGCTGCCCCGGCGGCGCGTAGGAACCCGGCTGCGGGGCCTGGGGAGCAGGCGCGCTGTCCGGTACGGACGTCCTTTCCTGCGTGTTGGCTTTGATGGTGGCCCAGCGGTCCGCCGAGGTAATGCGGCGGGACGCCTTTTGAATCAAATCATAGGGGGACGTGTAGGGCATACGAAAACCTCCTTCAGGTTTTGGTTTACTGTATGCGCACTTCCTTCAAACATTGTGTCAAACCGAAGCGGTTTTGGGCGCGTCCGCGGGCATTCGCGTTGACGCCCCTTTAGGATGATGCTACAATAGAGCGGATGTCAAGCAAACGCGGGAGAATCGATAGCGGGGGGGAATGACGGTGGTTCCAATCATCATGCCTCGTCAAGGGCAGAGCGTGGAAAGCTGTATCATCACCAAATGGCATAAGCAGCCGGGCGAAACGGTCGCGCCGGGCGATCTGCTCTTTTCCTATGAGACGGACAAGGCGGCCTTTGACGAGGAGGCGAAGGTGGGCGGCGTGCTGCTTCAAATCCTTCGCCAGGAGGGAGACGACGTGCCGTGCCTGGAGACCGTGTGCCTGATCGGCGACGCGGGGGAGGACGCCGCGGCGCAGGCCGGCGTTGCGGCGCGGCAACCGGAGGGCGATGTGCCGAAAGCCCCGGCCATCGGGCGTGAGGCGCCCGCCATCGCCGCCGGGCGGGAGGCCACCGCCGCGGAGCGGCCAAGCGGCAAGATCTCGCCGCGCGCCCGCGCGCTCGCGGAGCGCACCGGCGCGGACCTGTCGCTCGCTCGCGCCACGGGCCCTGAGGGCCGTGTCATCGCGCGGGACGTGCAGGCGCTGGTGGACGCGGGAAAGGTGATCACCCAGGCGGCCCGGGGCGTGGTGCCCGAAGGCGCGATGGGCACGGGCCTTGGCGGGCGCGTGTCGCTGCGCGACCGGGACGCGCAGGCCGTGGCCGAGCCGCCCGCGCCTGCGCCCATGCCCGCGCCCGCGGCCCGGGTCCCAGCGGCTGAGGAAGAAAAAAGCGATGCCTGGGAGGAGAAACTTTCCAACATCCGCAAGGTGATCGCGCGGACGATGTACGAATCGCTGTCCTCCATGGCGCAGCTGACGCACAACGCCACCTACGACGCGACAGGCCTGCTCGCGCTTCGCGAGCAGTTCAAGGCAAGCGGAAAGGCGTTTGGCATGGAAGGCGTCACGCTCGGCGACCTGATCGTCTTCGCCGTTTCCCGCACGCTCGCCAATCCCGAGCACGCGGCGCTGAACGCGCATTTCCTGGGCGACAGGATGCGCTTTTTCAAGGGCGTGCACCTGGGCATCGCGGTGGACACAAAGCGCGGCCTGATGGTGCCGGTGCTTCGAAACGCGAACGAAAAGACGCTGCTTCAGATCTCCCGGGAGACCAAGGCGCTGGCGGCGGCCTGCCAGAGCGGAGCGATCGATCCGGATATTCTGACGGGCGGCACGTTCACCGTATCCAACCTCGGCGCGCTGGAGGTGGAGCACTTCACCCCGGTCATCAACCCGCCGCAGACGGGCATCCTGGGCGTGAACACCATCCATCAGCGCGTGCGCGAGAAGGACGGCGGCGCGGAGGTGTACCCAGCCATGACGCTTTCGCTGACGTACGACCACCGCGCCCTGGACGGCGCGCCCGCGTCCCGGTTCCTGCGCGACCTGAAGCGCGGCCTGGAAAACCTGCCGATGCTGCTGGGAGGAGGGCTGTACCATGGTTGATCTGCTGGTGCTCGGGGGAGGCCCGGCCGGATACCTCGCCGCCGAGCGCGCGGGGCACGCGGGGCTTTCGGTCTGCTGCTTTGAGATGCGGGAGATGGGCGGCGTGTGCCTGAACGAGGGCTGCATCCCCTCCAAGGCGCTTTTGAACTCCGCCAAGATCTACGAGCACGCCCTTCACGGCGCGAAGTTCGGCGTGATCGCCAAGGACCTCACGCTGGACCACGCGCTGGTGCAAAAGCGCCGCGCCAGGGTCGTGCGCACGCTGGTGGCGGGCGTCAAGGCGAAGATGAAGGCAAACGGCGTCACCGTGGTCAAGGCGCAGGCCGTGATCGAGGGGTTCATCCCGGACGGCTTTGCGGTGGTCGCGGGGGGCGAGAGGTACGAGGGCAGGCGCCTGCTGATCGCGACCGGCTCCTCGCCCGTGGTGCCGCCGATCCCGGGCGTCAAGGAAGGCCTGCAGAGCGGCTTTGTGCTCACCAACCGCGAGGTGCTGACGCTTGACAAGGTGCCCGAAAGCCTCGCGATCATCGGCGGCGGCGTCATCGGCCTGGAGATGGCGGCCTACTATCGCACGGCGGGCAGCCGTGTGACCGTGATCGAAATGCTCGACCACATCGCCGGGCCCACGGACCGCGAGATTTCGGACCTTCTTTTGAAGGATTGCGCGGCCAAGGGCATCGACTTTCGCCTGGGCGCGAAGGTGGTGGCCGTTAAGGATGGGAAGGTCGTCTATGAAAAGGACGGCGAAGCCGTGGCCGTTTCGGCGGACAAGGTGCTCCTGTCCATCGGGCGGCGCGCGAATACAGAGGGCATCGGTCTGGACACAATCGGCGTGGAGGTGTCCCGCGCGGGCATCGTGACGGACGAAAAGAGCCGCACCAATGTGCCAAACGTCTACGCGGCCGGCGACGTGAACGGCGTGTCCATGCTGGCGCACACCGCCTACCGCGAGGCCGAGGTGGCCGTGCATACCATGCTCGGCAGGCGCGACACCATGCGCTACCACGCCATCCCGTCGGTGATCTACACGCAGCCCGAGGTGGCGTCCGTGGGGTACACCGAGGAGGCCGCCAAGGCCGAGGGCGTCGACTATGAGTGCCAGAAGCTGTCCATGCGCTACGCGGGCCGCTTTGTCGCCGAAAACGAGGGGGACGGCCTTTGCAAGGTGCTGATTCATAGGCAGCACAGAAATATCATCGGCGTGCATCTGATCGGCGCCTACGCCTCGGAGATCATCTGGGGCGCGGCGGAGATGATCGAAGCCGAGCTGCGCGTCAAGGACGCGCGCGAAATCGTGTTCCCGCACCCGACCGTGTCCGAGATCATCCGCGAGGTGGTCTGGACGTTTGACGAATAGACCGGACCTATCCACCAAAGGATACGCCCGAACCACATAGGGAGAGGAGCCGCACACACCATGCCCAAGACCCAATACGTAAGCCCTGACGAGATGAGAAAGCCCGGCAAAATCACCTTTACCGACATTCCCGTCAACACCTACCAAAAAACGGTCGCGAAGGCGAAGCGGGACGGCGAGATGGCGGATGCCGATTTTTTCCGCATCTACCGCGACATGGTCTATATCCGCGAGTTTGAAACCATGCTGAACCTGATCAAGACGCGCGGCGAGTACCAGGGCGTCGCTTACGACTACCCCGGCCCGGCCCACCTGTCCATGGGGCAGGAGGCCGCCGCCGTCGGCACCGCGTTTGTGCTGGATGTGAATGATTTCACGTTCGGCTCCCACCGCAGCCACGGCGAGCTGCTCGCCAAGGCGTTTTCGGCCATCCGCCGCCTGTCCGACGGCGAGCTGCTCGAGATCATGCGCACGTATTTTGACGGCGAGATCCTACAGCGCGTCGAGGGCAATCAGGCGTCCGTCCAGGCGCTGGCCACCGATTTTTTCCTCTACGGCTCCATCGCCGAGATCTTCGGCCGAAAGACGGGGTTCAACAGAGGCCTGGGCGGGTCCATGCACACGTTCTTCACGCCCTTTGGCATTTACCCCAACAACGCGATCGTCGGCGGGTCGGGGGACATCGCCGCGGGCGCGGCGCTGTATAAGCGCGTCAACCGAAAGCCCGGCATCGTGGTCGCGAGCTTCGGCGACGGCGCGATCGGCTGCGGCCCGGTGTGGGAGGCGATGAACTTCGCCGCCATGGAGCAGCTTCGCGCGCTCTGGGACAAGGACATGCAGGGCGGTCTGCCGATCCTCTTTAACATCTACAACAACAGCTACGGCATGGGCGGGCAGACGCGCGGCGAGACCATGGCCTACGACCTATTGGCGCGCATCGGCGCGGGCATCGCGCCCAATCAGCTCAACGCCGAGCGCGTGGACGGCTTCAACCCGCTGGCCGTCGCGGACGCGACCGCGCGCCAGAAGAAAAGGCTGCTTGACCGGGAAGGTCCGGCCCTGCTGGACGTGGTGACCTACCGCTTCGGCGGCCACTCGCCGTCCGACTCGTCCACCTACCGCACCAAGGAGGAGATCGACGCATGGACCGCAATCGACCCGCTAATCACCTACCGCGCGCAGCTGGTGGAGGCCGGCGTCGCGACGGATGGCGCGTGCGAGGCGGTGCTGGAAGAGGCGTCCCGGGCGGTATTCGCGGCGTTTGAAAAGGCCGTCAGCACCGAGATTTCCCCGCGCCTTGACCTGATCAAAAACCCCAACGCCATTGGGGAGCTGATGTTTTCAAACGGCCGCGCGCAAAGGCTTGAGGACCGCGCGCCGGAAACGCTGCTTAAAAAGGCGGAAAATCCCCGCGTACAGGCCATCGCGAAAAAAGAGCGCTTTTACCTTGACAAGGACGGCAAGCCGGTTTCCAAGAACCGCGTGTACCAGTACCGCGACGGCCTGTTTGAGGCGATCGTTGACAAGTTCTACGAGGACCCGACGCTCGTCGGCTACGGCGAGGATGTCAGGGACTGGGGCGGCGCGTTCGCCGTGTACCGCGGCCTGACCGAGGCGCTCCCGTACCACCGCCTGTTCAACGCGCCCATCTCCGAGGGCGCGATCGTGGGCAGCGCCGTGGGGTACGCGATGTGCGGCGGCCGCGCGCTGGTGGAACTGATGTACTGCGACTTCCTGGGCCGCGCGGGCGACGAGGTCTTTAACCAGATGGCCAAGTGGCAGGCCATGAGCGCGGGCGTGCTCAAGATGCCGGTGGTGCTGCGCGTGTCCGTCGGGTCCAAGTACGGCGCGCAGCACTCGCAGGACTGGTCTTCCCTTTGCGCGCATATTCCTGGGCTGAAGGTCGTGTTCCCGGCCACGCCGTACGACGCCAAGGGGCTGATGAACGCCGCGCTGTCCGGCACGGACCCGGTGGTGTTCCTGGAAAGCCAGCGCCTGTACGATTTCGGAGAGATGTTCCATACGCAAGGCGTGCCGGAAGGGTATTACGAGGTGCCGATCGGCGAGCCGGACATCAAGCGGCCGGGCAAGGATCTGACGATCCTCTCCATCGGCGCGACGCTGTACCGCGTGATGGAGGCGGCCAAGCGGCTTTCGGAAACGTACGGCCTTTCGGCCGAGGTGATCGACGCCCGCTCGCTTGTGCCCTTTGACTACCAGCCGGTGCTCGATTCGGTGAAAAAGACGGGCCGCATCGTGCTGGCGTCCGACGCGTGCGCGCGCGGCAGCTTCTTAAACGATCTGGCCCGAAACATCGCCGAGATGGCGTTTGACGACCTGGACGCGCCGCCGGTGGTGGTCGGCGCGCGCAACTGGATCACCCCGGCGCACGAGCTGGAGGCCGCGTTCTTCCCGCAGCCGGAATGGATCCTGGACGCGATCCACGAGCGGATCGTGCCGCTTGACGGCCACGTGACGACGACGAACCAGACGGTGAACGAACAAAAGCGGCTGGCGAAGCTGGCCGAATAGGGCCGGACAAATAGAGGGGGAGGAAACAGATGGGCGAAGCAAAGCGGATTTCGCTGGACGTGAACCATATGATGGCCGACTACATGGGCCTACCTTACGGCGTGGACCCGGCGGCGGTGGACGCCCTTTCGGAGCACGCGAGAATCGCGCAGGAAAGCGTACAGCGCGCGCGCGGCACGGGCATGCTGGGCTGGATGGATCTGCCGTATACCCAAAGCGAAATTCTCGACAGGATCGAGGCCGTCGCAAAAAACGTGCGCGAAGGGTTTGACGCGTTCGTGGTGCTGGGCATCGGCGGCTCGGCGCTCGGGCCCATCGCCGTGCAGCAGGCGCTGAACCACCTGCGCTGGAACGAACTGCCAAGGGACAAGCGAAACGGCCCCAGGCTCTATGTGGAGGACAACATCGATCCCGAGCGCATGGCGTCGCTGCTCGATGTGATCGATGTGACAAAAACCTGTTTCAACGTCGTCACCAAGTCCGGCGCGACCGCCGAGACCATGAGCCAGTACCTGATCGTCTCGGACCTCCTTCGGCAAGCGGTGGGGGAAGGGTGGCAAAAGCACATCATCGCCACGACGGACAAGTCGCGCGGCAACCTCATCCAGCTTGCCAGGGCCGAGGGGTTTGAAACCTTCGTCATCCCGGACGGCGTGGGCGGCCGGTTTTCGGAGCTGTCCCCGGTCGGGCTGCTGGCGGCGGCGGTCTGCGGCATCGACATCCGCGCGCTGCTCGCCGGCGCGAAGGTGATGGACCAGGCCTGCCAGTGCAAGGATGTCTGGAAAAACCCCGCGCTGCTTGAGGCCACGCTGCAGTACCTGTGCATGACCGAGCTTGACATGAACGTCCAGGTCATCCTGCCCTACGCCGACAGCCTCCGGTCCATCGCCGACTGGTTCTGCCAGCTCTGGGCCGAAAGCCTCGGCAAGAACGTCACCCGGCGGGGCATGGCCGTCAACGTGGGCCAGACCCCGGTCAAGGCCCTGGGGGTGACGGACCAGCACTCGCAGCTGCAGCTGTATACCGAAGGTCCGTATGACAAGGTGGTCACGTTCCTGAAGGTGGAAAGCTTCCGCAGCGAAACGGCCATCCCGCACGGGTGCGAGCAGTTCCCGGACGTTTCGTTCCTCGGGGGCAAGACGCACGGCCGGCTGATCGAAGCCGAGCGCCAGGGCACCGAGTATGCGCTCTACCGCGCCGGCCGGCTCAGCCAGACGATCACCCTGCCCGAGGTCAGCGCCCACACGGTCGGCCAGCTTTTGTACTTCTTTGAGATGGCGACGGCCTACGCGGGCGAGCTCCTGGATATCGACGCGTTCAACCAGCCGGGCGTGGAGGAGTCAAAGCTCGCGTCCTTCGCGGTGCTGGGCCACCCGGCCGAGAAGTACGCGAAAAAGCGCGAGGAAATGAAGAACAGGCCCGAGCGGAGGGACAAATACCTGCTGTAAAGCGGAAGCAAAAAGGCGGGCCGCGTCCGGGGGACAAGGCTCGCTTTTTGCTGCCAGGAGGAAGGCGGCCGCTTGAAAGCGCGCGAAATCTGGACTTTTGTGGCGGGCTAAAGAGGAAAATGCATCCGGACAGCGAAAAATACTTCAATATTTTATATGCCGCACAGACCGAAAGATGGAAAAGGGGACAATATGCTGGAATCGCTGAAACGGGTGGTGTGCGACGCCAACCTGCTGCTGCCCGCGCACGGGCTGGTGACCTTCACCTGGGGCAACGTGTCGGGCATCGACCGAAAGACGGGGCTGGTGGTGATCAAGCCGTCCGGGGTGGAGTACGCGCACATGACCGCGGGCGACATGGTGGTCGTCGGCCTGGACGGAAAGGTGGTCGAGGGGGCGCTGAACCCTTCGTCCGACCTTGCGACGCACCTGATGCTGTACCGGGCGTTTCCCTCGCTGGGCGGCATCGCGCACACGCACAGCCGGTGGGCCACCGTCTTTTCGCAGATGGGGCGCGGCATCCCGGCGCTGGGTACCACGCACGCGGACTATTTTTATGGGGAAATCCCCTGCACAAGGCGGATGACCAAGGCGGAAATCGAAGGGGCGTATGAAGAGGAGACGGGCGGTGTCATCATTGAGCGGTTTGCTGGGATAGACCCCGTTGCCGTGCCCGCCGTGCTGGTGCACAGCCACGGGCCGTTCACCTGGGGCAAGGAAGCGGCGGAGGCGGTGCAAAGCGCCGTGGTGCTGGAGGAGGTGGCGATGATGGCCTGGCACACGCTGGCCATGGCGCCGGACACGCCCCCCATGCAGCGGGCGCTGCTGGACAGGCACTACCTGAGAAAGCACGGCAAGGACGCCTATTACGGACAAAAACCCACAAAGCGGGATACGGGAGTGAGCGAGGATGAGTGAAAGCGGCATTGCAAAGGCCATTCAAAGCGGCAAGACCGCGCTGGGGATCGAATTGGGGTCCACGCGCATCAAGGCGGTGCTGATCGACGAAGCGCATACGCCGATCGCCTTTGGCAGCCACGACTGGGAAAACCGGCTGGAAAACGGCGTATGGACGTACCGCCTTAACGACGTGTGGAGCGGCATTCAGGATTGTTACCAAAAGCTGCGGCAGGATGTGCGCGAAAGGTACGGCGTGCCGCTTATGACCGTCGGCGTGATCGGCGTGAGCGCGATGATGCACGGCTACCTGCCCTTTGACCGGGGCGGCGGGCTGCTCGCGCCGTTTCGCACCTGGCGCAATACCATGACCGCGCAGGCGGCGGAGGAACTGACGGGCGCGCTTGGGTTCAACGTCCCGCAGCGCTGGAGCGCCGCGCACCTGTACCAGGCCGTCCTAAACGGAGAGGCGCACGTTTCGCACATCGCCTTTTTGACCACGCTGTCCGGCTATGTGCACTGGAAGCTGACCGGGCGAAAGGTGCTGGGCGTGGGGGACGCGTCGGGCATGTTCCCCATCGACAGCCAAACCGGCGGGTACAGCGCCCGCCTGCTCGAGCGGTTTGAGGATAAAATCGCGCCCTACCGGCTTCCGTGGACGCTTTTAGACCTTCTGCCCCAGGTGCTGTCCGCGGGCGGGGACGCGGGAGCGCTGACCGAGGAGGGCGCAAGGTTGCTGGATGTTTCCGGCGAGCTTTCGCCGGGCATCCGGCTTTGCCCGCCCGAGGGCGACGCGGGCACCGGCATGGTCGCCACCAACAGCGTCGCGCCGCGCACGGGCAACGTGTCCGCGGGCACGTCCATCTTCGCGATGATCGTGCTGGAAAAGGAACTGAAAAAGGTCCATCCCGAGATCGACCTGGTGACCACCCCGGCGGGCAGGCCCGTGGCCATGGCGCACTGCAACAACTGCACGTCGGACTTGAACGCGTGGGTCGGCCTGTTCGGCGAATTCGCGCGGGAGATCGGCGCGAAGGTGGACGCGAACGCGCTGTTTGGCGCGCTGTACCAAAAGGCGCTTGAGGGCGACAAGGACTGCGGCGGCCTGCTGGCGTACAACTACCTGTCGGGCGAACACATCACGGGCCTTGAGGAAGGGCGGCCGCTCTTTGCGCGCCTGCCGGACGCGAAGTTCACCCTTGCCAACTTCATGCGCGCGCACCTGTGCGCGGCGCTTGCGACCCTGAAGCTGGGTATGGAGATTTTGCTGGGCGAGGAAAACGTGAAGATCGATCGCATCTTCGGCCACGGCGGCCTGTTCAAGACCAAGGGCGTCGGCCAGCGGCTGCTGGCGGCCGCCATCCGGACGCCTGTGTCCGTGCTGGAAACGGCGAGCGAGGGCGGCGCCTGGGGGATCGCGCTGCTGGCGGCGTACGCCGCGCGCCGCGCGCCGGGCGAAACGCTCGAGGCGTATCTGGACGAGAGGATCTTCGCCGGACAGGCCGGCGAGACCGTCGCGCCCGACGAAAAGGACGCCGAGGGCTTTGACGCGTACCTGCGCCGGTTCTCCGCCGGCCTGCCCATCGAGCGGGCGGCGGTCGAGACGCTGCGCTAATCCTGCGCAAATGCCATCCAAAAGAGCCGTCCGTAAGGCCTTTGCCTTTGGCGGCTCTTTTTTGAGTCCTTCTGCCGTCGCCATACGATCCCCTTACGATTCCCACGCTTCAAAGCCATAGGCCGGGATGGCCACCGTTTTACCGGCGGCCTCCGCCGTGCGGGGCTCGGGGCTGCGGTTGACGACCGTGACGGCCGTCTGCCCGGGCGTTTCGCGCTCGATCACCAGCACGTCCTCGTGCGGGGCCTCAAGGCGAAGCGCGCCGTCCGACAGCGCGGGCACCGTCCGCCTGCGCGAAAGCGCCTCCTTGTAAAACGCGGTGAGCGCCTTGTCCTCGCGCCCCCAGGGGAACGGCGCGCGGTTGAACGGGTCGGCCGCGCCCTCCATGCCCGCCTCGTCGCCGTAATACACGCACGGCATGCCGGGCATCGCCACGATGAGCGCGAGCAGCAGCTTCAGGCGCTTTTTGCCCATCTCGCGCTGGCGCGCCGTCAGCTTCAGCTTCCCGCGCTTTTCACGCGGCAGGTCCTCCCCGTCCGCGCCCGCCAGCACGTTCAGCGTGCGGGGACGGTCGTGCGTGCCCAGCACGTTCAGCAGCGACGCGGCGAACGGGGCGGGATAGTTTTCATAGAGCGAATCCATGCGCCGCTTGAACGCCGCCGCGCCGGCCTTTCCGAGCAAAAAGTCGATCGCCGCCTGGCGCAGCGGATAGTTCATCACGCCGTCCAGCGTGTCTCCCAGGCAATACGTGCGCATCTGGCCGTAGCTGATCTTGTTGGACGCGTCCTCCCACACCTCGCCCAGGAGGATCGCCTCTGCGCTTGTTTCCTTGACGGCGCGGCGCATCAGCTTCAAATACTCCATGGGCAGCTCGTCGGCGACGTCGATGCGCCAGCCGGACGCGCCGTCCCGCACCCATTTTCTAACCACCGCGTCCTCGCGAAGGAGGAAATAGTCGATCACCTCGGGGTGGTGCTTGTTCAGGTCCGGCAGCGTCGGAAAGCCCCACCAGCTCTTGTACATATCGGGCCAGTGCTCGAACTGGTACCAGTTGCGGTAGGGGGAGTCGGGGACGGTCTGCGCGTGCCGGAAGAGGGGGCTTGCGTGGCCCGAATGGCTGAACACGCCGTCCAGCACCACGCGGATGCCCGACCGCTCCGCCGCGGCGCACAGGGCGAGAAAATCGTCCTCCGTGCCCAGCAGCGGGTCGACGGCGCGCCAGTCGATGGTGTCAAAGCGGTGGTTGGTGCCCGCGTGGAAAATCGGGTTCAGGTACAACGCCGTCACGCCGAGCGAGGAAAGGTACGGCAGCTTTTCCAGGATGCCGCGCAGCGTGCCGGCAAAAAAGTCATGCGCCTCGTTATCGCCGCTTTTTGCGTCCGGCGAAAGCAGCGGAGCTTCGTCCCAGGATTCGTGGATCGTCCGGCCTTCAAGGGCCTTCGGCCTCTCCTCCCACGCCCCCCGGGCGAACCGGTCCGGGAAAATCTGGTAGAACACGGCCCCGCGCACCCAGGCGGGCACCCGATAGGCCGGGTCGTATACCGTGATTTGAAACGACCGCGCGCCGCCGTACACGGGCGCGCCCACGCCGCCCAGGCCGTCCTCGGCGTTGCCGTACCAGAGGAACTGGCCGTGCGAAAAGACCTGAAAATCGTACCACACCAGGCAGGGAAATTCCGGCAGGCGCACGGCCGCCTCGTACAGCGCCGTATCGCCCGGGACGGGCCGCATGGGCAGGAAGCTTTCCTTGCCAAACCACAGGCGCAGGTGCACCGCGTCCGGCGTTTCGCCGCAAAGGATGCGAAGGCGGAGCAGCACCTCCGCGCCGCAGGGCAGTGCCCCGGCGGGGCACCGGTAGGCGGTATCCCGGCTGTCATGCATCGCGCGCATTCGCGTCACCACTTCGCCGGCGCAAGGCGCCAGATCTGCTCGTTGTATTCCCGGATGGTGCGGTCGCTGGAAAAGATGCCCGACGCGGCCACATTGGCGATCGCCATGCGCTGCCACCTGTCAAAGCTCCTGTAATCCGCGCTGACGCGCTGCTGCGCCATGGTGTAGGAGCCGAAGTCCTTGAGGACCAGGTACGGGTCCGCCATCCCGCCGTAGTCGCCGAACAGCAGCGAGTGGTACAGCTCATGGAACGCGCCTGGGTCGCCGAGCGTGCCGTCGATCATCTGGGTCAAAGCGCGGCGGATCTCCTGGTTGTTTTCAAACACCGTGGAGGCATGATAGGTGCCGGTCGCGTAGATAGATTCCACCTCGTGCGCCCGCGCGCCGAAGATGTAGATGTTCGCGCGGCCAACCGCCTCGTCCATCTCCACGTTCGCGCCGTCGAGCGTGCCGATGGTCAGCGCGCCGTTGGCCATGAACTTCATGTTGCCCGTGCCGGACGCCTCCTTGGTGGCCGTGGAAAGCTGCTCGGAAAGCTCCGTCGCGGGGATCAGGACCTCGGCGGCGGACACGCGGTAGTTTTCCAGAAAGATCACCTTCAGGTACTTGCTGGCGCGCGGGTGCTTGGCGATGAGGCCGCCGACCGCCGTAATGAAGTGGATGATCTGCTTGGCGCGGCGGTAGCCGGGCGACGCCTTGGCCCCAAAGAGGACGCACCGGGGCGGCATGTCAAAGCCCGGATCGTCCAAAATGCGGTTGTAGAGCACCAGCAGGTGCAGTGCGTTTAAGAGCTGGCGCTTGTATTCGTGCAGGCGCTTGGCCTGGGTGTCGAGCATGAAATCGGGGTCAAACCCCTCGCGCTGGTTGAGGATCAGCCACTGGGACAGCCTGAGCTTGTTTTCGCGCTTGACCCTGGCGAACGCCTCGCGAAAGGCCGCGTCCTCGCGCATGGGCAAAAGATCCTTCAGGTGCTCCGCGTCGTCCTTCCACTTGTCGCCGATGGCGCTGGTGATAAGGTCGGAAAGGCGGGGGTTTGCCATCATCAGCCAGCGGCGGTACGTGATGCCGTTGGTGATGGCCCGAAATTTCTCCGGCATGACCAGGTGGAAATCGGAAAACGTGCTGCGCTTTAGGATATCGCCGTGCAGCCTCGACACGCCGTTGACCGAATAGGCGTACGCCACGCAGAGGTTGGCCATATGCACCTGGCCGTACGCCAGGATCGCCATCTGGGCGATGCGGTCCCATTCCCCGGGGAACCGCTGCCACAGCCTTTCGCACAGCCTTCGGTTCAGCTCCTGCAAAATTTGGTATACGCGGGGGAACTGCGCCTTCACCATCTCCTCGGGCCAGCGCTCCAGGGCTTCCGACATGATGGTGTGGTTCGTGTAGGCCACCATGCTGGAAACAATATGCTCGGCCTCCTCCCAGCCAAAGCCCTCCTCGTCGATCAGAAGGCGCATCAGCTCCGGGATGGCAAGGCCCGGATGCGTGTCGTTGATGTGGACGACCGCCTTTTCGTGCAGGCTTTGAAGATCGTCGCCATACTCGCGCTTATACTCGTTGATCATGTAGCGAAGCGAGGCGGCCGTGAAAAAATAGTGCTGGTTCAGGCGAAGCCGCTTTCCCTCGAAATGGTCGTCCTCAGGGTAGAGCACCTTGCAGAGCACCTCGGCAAAGACGCGGCCCTCCAGCGCCTTGGCATAGTTGCCCCGGCCGAACGATTGCAGATCGATCGTCTTGGGCGACTGCGCGCTCCACATGCGCAGGATGTTCACCGTGTCGGTGTTGTAGCCGGTGACGGGCATGTCATAGGGCACGGCCACGACGGTCGTATAGTCCAGGTGCTTGACGCGAAGCGTGCCGCCAGACCAGTCCTCCTCCAGGCGCCCGCCGAAGTGGACCTCCACGCTGTCCTCCGGCGCAGGGATCTCCCAGGCGTTGCCGTTTTCCAGCCAGTTGTCCGGCAGCTCGACCTGCTGCCCGTCGATGATGCGCTGGCGGAACAGGCCGTATTCATAGCGGATCGTGCAGCCGACGGCCGGCAGGTCCAGGGTGGCGAGCGAATCCATAAAGCAGGCGGCGAGGCGCCCCAGGCCGCCGTTGCCAAGACCCGGCTCCGGCTCCTCGCGGACGACGTCCTCCACGTTGATGTTCAGCTCCGCGAAGGCATCCCTGTATTCCCGCGTCGCGCAAAGGTTGACGAGGTTTGACAGGAGCGAGCGGCCCATCAGGAATTCCACCGACAGATAATACAGCCGCCGCCCCTTTGCGTCGCGGATGGCGCGGCGGGCGGCGACGAGCTTTTGCATGATCTGATCGCGGATGGTGGAGGCGACCGCCTGGTAAACTTGCATCTGGGTGGCTTCCTGAAGCGAACAGCCGTTGTGGCGCTGAAGCTTGCTGAGGATGCTTTTCTTGATGTCCTCTTTGGTAAAGAGGGCTTGGTGCTGCATGGGGACAGCCTCCTTTTTGAGTCCTCTGGGAAAGTCGGGATTCTTTATTATACCAAAAAGAGCACGAAATGACAACCTGCGTGGCGCCTTTTTCGTGTTTTGAAGCGGAAGCGCCGAAAAATGCGCGGTCCGCCTTGGCGCGATGTGCCCGCGGCGCCCGGTATGGGACCACCCAACCGCCGCGTGCATAGACTACACCGAGCGGCATTCGCCGCCCAAGGAGGAATCACTATGATGAGCAATGACCGACGGTGTTGTTCACCGTCGTTTCCGCCGCGCAGCTGCCAAAGGCCGTCGTGCGCGAATGCATGCGGCTGTAACAGGCCGGCCTGCCGACCCTGTCCGCCTCCCTGTCCCCCGCCGGCCTGCCGGCCCTGTCCGCCTCCCTGCCCTCCGCCGTGCCCGCCTCCCTGTCCGCCTCGTCCCTGCCCCCGCCCTTGCCAGCCGCTGATTGATTTGTGCGGCGGACCACGCCTATGGGTGCCCCGCGTGGTTTGCAGGGCGAGAGAGGAACAGCGGCGGCTGCCCGTCCGGCTGGATGTTTCCGGCCTGCCCTGCGGTCTTGTGGGACCGGTGCAGCTGCTCGCGCTGGAGCCGGATGGCGGCCAGCCCACCGTCCGCGTACGGGAGGATTGCTTTGGCCCCACGCCGCAGATCGCGGAGGTCTCCATCCCCCTGATCGCCTGGGTGCGCGACGCGGCGGGGTGCACGCATTGCGGCCGGACCGAGGCGGTGGTCTGCGTAAGCCTGCCGCGCGGCTGCTGCAGGGGGCCCGGCACATTTTGCGCTGAGGCGAGCGTGCGCCTGGTGGAGTCGGAATGTAGCTGCACATCCGTGTTTGAAGCTTGCGTAAGCGTTCGCGTTGAGGTATACATGGTGCGGATGGAACCCGCCTCGTGCGGGTCGGACAGGGGATGCCCCTGCCCGAGACCTTCGCCGATGCCGATGTATCCCGAACCCTGCTGCTGACGGCCAAGACGGAAAGCGGCCGGCGTGAAAATGCCGGCCGCGCAGACTATTGACAAAGCCCTGGGAGAGCTCGAGAGGGTTGGCAAACCCTCTCGACTTTCACCAAATCCTCCGCGCCAGCCGCATTGTCGCGCTGCTGCGCATCGCTCTGTGCGGCTTTAAACCTCCGCATTCACGATTCCGCCACTGGCGGGTGAATGCTCCGGTTCATGTACGGTGGATTTGCGCAGATTCCAGAGGCGAAGCCGGAGGAATCTGTCCTGATAGCTCCCACCCGAAGGGTGGGATGAGGGCGAGCGAATTGTAAATTCGCCGCCCGAAACCCCGCAGGATTTCAGGCCGAATCCTTTCCTCCCCATTGACAAACCGCAGTTTGTCAACGGGTTGAGCGGCCGGCGGACAAGCCCGCGCGGGAGGGGCCCGCAGGGCGAAAAAAGTAGAAATATCTTTTCGCCTATGCTATACTGAACCGATAAGGACGTGGGCGGCTGATTCGCCCCCGCGTAAGGATGTGAAACCATGCCGGACAAGTATATCCTGGGGTATGCGATGGACCGCTCGCTTTGCGCCGTGTCGGCGGAGGATGTGCGCCACCTGACGCATCTCAACCTTGCCTTCGGCGTTTTGAAAGACGGGCTGCTGGACCTGAGCAGGCTGCCCCATATCGGCGAGGTCCAAAGGTACCGAAAGGAAAACCCCGCGCTGCGCGTGGTCCTGTCCGTGGGCGGATGGGGCGCGGGCGGCTTTTCCACCATGGCCATGACCGACAGCGGCCGCCGCGCGTTCGCGCAGAGCTGCCTGCGGGCCGTTGACGCGCACGGCCTGGACGGGATCGACATCGACTGGGAATACCCGTGTGTGGACAGCGCGGGCATCGACGCGGACCCAAGGGACAGCGAAAACTTCCCGCTACTGCTTTCGGCCCTGCGCGGCGCGCTGGGCGACGGGCGCATCGTGTCCATCGCGGCCGGCGCGGGCACATACTTCTGTAAAAACACGGACATGGCCGAGGTGGCGCGCATCTGCGATTATGTGCAGCTCATGACGTATGATATCCGTTCGGGCTTTGAGCGCGAGGCGGGGCATCATGCCTGCCTGTACACGGGCGACGGCGACCGCCTGGACGGCAGCGCGCAGTCCACCGTGGAGGACTTTTCCGCCCACGGCGTGCCCAAGGAGCGCATGGTGCTGGGCGCGGCGTTCTACGCGCGCCGGTGGGAGGGCGTGCCGGACGTGAACCGCGGCCTGTACCAGCGGGCGCAAACCGTGGGCCTGGGTGGGCCGCCCTACGGCGAAATCGTGGAAAAGTACCTAAGCCAAAAAGGATTTGTCCGCTACTGGGATGAAAAGGCCATGGCGCCCTGGCTGTTTGATGGGAGCACGTTCCTCAGCTATGAGGATCCCGAATCGCTGCGGGCCAAGTGCGCGTATGTCAAAGCGGAGAACCTGCTGGGCATCATGTACTGGGAGCATGGGTCCGACCCGACCCGGACGCTGCTTCAAACCCTGTTTGAGGAGCTTTCGTAGCGCATCTCCCTTGCGCGGCGGCGCATGCGCCCTGCGCTTGCCCGTTGCGGCGTGGCTTCCGTCCAGGCGGCGCGCCGCAGACGGCCTGCGTGGGCCGTCGTGCCGGACGCTTGGCCGCGCCGGAGGGTACGAGGCCGTCCGCCTGTGCTTACACGTATCTTGCGCAAAGGATGGATATATGGTAAAATATGCTGAATTCGGCTCCGCCCGATTGGGATGTGTCTCCAACTGCCCGCAAACGGGCGGGAGCAAAGCATAAGGAGAGGGACATGCGACGAATTGCCCTGGTGCTCGTGGTCGTTTTTTTGTGCGTATCCGCGCTTGGCGCGCTTTCCGCCGCGTCGGCGGAGGCGTTCACCGCCGTGCCGAACGTTTTGCGTCCCGGCAAATATTACGAAATTTCCGTCGAGGCTTCCTCACCCGGCAACGCCAACCTGGAGCTGTTAGACCTCTCGGGCGCGCCGGTCTATACGATCTTTTCCGGCTACCCGCTGGCGGCCGGTTTGAACACGCTGACCTGGGATGGCGTGCGCCTGGACCACACGGTGATCGAGCCGGGCGATTATCTCCTGCGGCTTTCGGTGCCGGACGGGCCCGTCTATGAAACACAGATCCGCGTGGGCGCGCCGTATCCGCTGATCACGAAGATCTGGCAAAGCGACTTTGTGCTGGCCGAAAACGAGCTGGAGATCGGGTTTGAGGCAAGCGAGGACGGGACGCTGCGGGTGCAGCTGAAAAACTACCAGGACGATTCGGTGACCGATATGGAGGAGATCCCCGTCTCAAAGGGGGAAAACAGCTTTCAGTGGGGCGGCAACGTGAACGGCGCGCGCGTGACGGACGGCAGCTACGCGCTGATTCTGACGCTGCAGACGCCGGGCGGCAACGAGTCCGTCGCGCAATACGTGATGGTTGAGGCAAAGTCGGCGGAGACGGCGGAGGAGGACGGCGCCATCGTCGTGACCGACGTCACCCCGCCGCCCGAGCCAGACCCGACGCCCATCCCGCCCCCGCTCCTTTCCCCCCCGTATTCCAGCCAAAATGACGGCACCTTCTGGTCCATGACGCCGGGCGAGCTGGACGACCAGGTGATCTGGGACATCCTGATGCAGCCGATCACCGTGTACGACGGCGTGGAGGCCAGGGATCATGTCTATCTGATGGAAAACCCGGACGGCACGGGCAAAAAGGTGGCGCAGATCCACGGCAAGTCGCAGGGGCTGCACGTGCTGTCGGAGCGAAACGAGCACGGCTACGTGCTGGTCGAGGCGTTCAGCAACTATGACCGGACGTATTACCCCAAGACGGACGAGGAAAAGGCCACGGTCTTTGACCTCAAACGGGGCTACATCAAGGCCAGCGGCCTGAAGACGGTCAACGTCCAGCAGGACAAGGCGCTGCTCATCGACAAGCTGACCCAGCGGATGTACCTGTTCATCAACGGCGAACGGGTGACGGAATTTTTGATTTCGACCGGGACGTTTCGCGGGGACGATTACCTGTTTGAAACGGTGCCGGGGGAGTTCATCACCGTCAGCCACACCGGCACCCTGGTGGACGGCAATATGAACAGCGCCATGGCCATCCGCATCAACGGCGGCATTTTGGTGCACGAGGTGCCGCACAAGCTGCGCGCGGACGGTTCATTTGACTATTCCTCCTTTGAAGGGTATCTGGGCACGAAGCAAAGCCACGGCTGCATCCGCGTCCAGCGCCTGAAGACGCCCGAGGGGTACAACCAGCGGTGGATTTGGGAAAACTTTAAGCGCGGCGCGCCCTATAAGGTCATCATTTGGGACGACCGGGGCCGTGTCGATACGCCGGCCACCTGGCAGCAAAACCCCAAAAACTGAGCGAAGCGGCGACCCGAGGGCCGTGACGCCCAGGATATCAGGCCGCCCGCACGGAGCGCCCGCATGTGTGCGCGGCGCTTTTTTGCGCCCTGCGCGCGCCGCTGCGAAGCCCGCAAAATCCGCCGCCGACGGATGCAAAAGCGCGCCGTTTGTGGTATGCTATACGCGCTGCGAAAGCGGAAAGGAACGCGATATGAAAAAGACCGCCGTGCTGCTGACCCTTTTGTGCCTATGCACCGCCTTCCTGAACGGCTGCGGCGCGGGCGCGGAGGAAAAGTACTCCATGTCCTTTTTTGGCACCTTTGACACCGTCGTGATCATCCAGGGCTACCCGAAGGATCAGGACACGTTCAACCGGGTGACGGCCGAGGCCAAGGCGATGTTCGAACGCCTGCATAAGGTATTTGACAACTACAACGCTCACGAGGGCGTATACGGCTTGTACCATCTAAACAGGGAAGCTCGAAACGGCCCGGTGCCCGTTGAGCCGGAGTTGATGGACCTGCTCGTGTATTGCAAGAAGATGCAGCCCATGACGCAGGGCACCGTCAACGTGGCCCTGGGCGCGGTGCTTTCGGTTTGGCACGACTACCGCGACGAGGCAGAGTTTGACCCCGCAAACGCGAAGGTGCCGCCGATGGAACGATTGCGGGAGGCTGCTGAGCATACGGATTTTGACGATGTGGTGCTGGACGAGAAGGCCGGGACCGTGCAGTATCTGGACCCGGATCTGAAGCTGGACCTGGGCGCGGTGGCGAAGGGATACGCCGCGGAGCGGGTGGCGCAGTGGATGCTGCAAAGCGAAATGCCGTCATTCATCATCAGCGCCGGCGGAAACGTCCGAGCCGGCGAGCCGCCGCGCGACGGCCGGCTTCGCTGGGGCGTCATGGTGCAAAATCCGGACGGCTCCGTGTTTGCCACCGCCGAGAGCGATATCCTCGACACGCTGTACCTGTCGAACCTCTCCGTCGTTACCAGCGGTGATTACCAGCGGTTTTACCTGGTGGACGGAAAGCGCTACCACCACATCATTTCGCCCCAAACCCTGATGCCGGGCGAGGATGTCCGGGCCGTCACGATCGTCTGCGAGGATTCCACGTACGCGGACCTGCTGTCCACGGCACTGTTTTTGATGCCCTATGAAGAAGGGCGCACCTATGTCGACGGGCTTGACGGAGTGGAGGCGCTCTGGGTGCTGCCCGACGGCACCGTTCAAATGACCGAGGGAATGGAAAAAATGGCCAGGTCGCACGGCGCGGCCTCCAAATAACACATCCGCACAGAGGAGGCCCCCCCTATGGACGCGGCAAGGCACGCTTTTTTCCTGGAAGCCATCCGCAGCACGATGAAGCCCTCGACCGGCTGCACCGAGCCGGGCGCCATCGCGCTGAACGCCGCCACCGCGCGCAAGCACGCGGCCGGCGCTTTAAAAAGCCTTACCGTTCGCATGGACGAATTTCTTTACAAAAACGCCATGGGCGTGGGCATTCCGGGCGCGGATACGCGCGGGGTTCCGCTGTGCGCGGCGCTGGGCGTGACGGCGGGCGACGCGGACGCGGGCTTCAACGTGCTGCACACCGTCAGCCCCGAGCAGCTGCAAAAGGCCAAGCGGCTGGTGGCCGAGGGGCTGGTCGCCGTGCAGGTCTGCCCGGACGCGGAAGGTCTGTTCATCCAGTCCACGCTGGAAACGGACGAGGACGCCGTGCGCGTGACGACGCGCGAGAGGCACGACAACATCGTGGAGATTCTGCACGCGCCCTTTACGGCGCAAAGCGAGGCGCCCCGCTCCCCGGAGGACGCGCCGATGCTCCGCCATACGCTGGAGGATATGGTGGAATTTATGACGAATGCGACGCTTGAGGACCTGCTGTTCCTGGAGGACGGGATCCGCATGAACCTCGCTGTGGCCGAGGCGGGCGGCGAACTGGAGATGGGCCGCGCGATGCGCGCCCTGATCCGGCGCGGCGCGCTGGGCCAATCGCCCATGACCCACGCGAAGTTCCTGTGCGCCTCGGCCGCCTACGCGCGCATGAGCGGCATTTCGCTGCCCGTCATGTCGGCCACCGGCAGCGGCAACCAGGGCATCACGGTGACGATGACCATCGAGGGCGTGGCGCAGGCGATCGCCTGCGTGCGCGAAAAGAAGCTGCGCGCGCTGGCGCTGGCGCATCTGGTGAACATCTACGCCAAGGCGCATGTCGGCAACCTGTCGGCGCTGTGCTCCTGCGGCATTTCCTCCGGCCTTGGCGCGTCGGTCGGCATCGTGTACATGCTGGACGGCTCGTGCGAGCAGATGCTCCTGGCCGCGAAGAACATGATCGGCTCCATCTGCGGCATGATCTGCGACGGCGCGAAGGAGGGCTGCGCCAACAAGGTCGAACTGGCCGCTGGGCTGGCGGTGGAGTCGGCGTATCTGGCGCTGGAAAACATGGGCATCCCCGATGACAACGGCATTCTCTCCAGCGAGTGGGCGGCGCTGTTTGAAAACCTCGGTGCGCTGGCCAAGCGGGGCATGCGCGAGACGAACCGGGTGATCGTGCAGATCATGCAAAGGCCGCGCGGGCGCTAAGCGAAGACGCGGCGGGAAACCGTCCCGGGCTTTCGCTTTTGCGCCCAGGGGAGCGGTCCCTGGTGTTTACACTGCGCCGCCGCGTATGGTATAATTGCCCTCAAAAGAACGCCATGAAGGCGTTGGGCCTGTCAGCAAGCAGGTACATTTGTGTCTTCATGGAGGTCTTGGTATGGCTCGGAACAAAACCTGGCGTCTTTCCCTGGCGGCCGCCTTTCTCGCGCTCGGCCTGCTGCTGCCCTTTGTCACCGCGCAGATCCCCAGCATTGGCAGCATGCTGCTTCCCATGCACATCCCGGTGCTTTTGTGCGGGTTTCTGTGCGGATGGCCGTATAGCCTGCTGGTGGGCGCCGTGACGCCCTTGCTTCGCAGCGTGCTCTTTGGCATGCCGCCGATGATGCCCACCGCCGTGGCGATGGCGTTTGAGCTTTCCGCCTATGGCGCGGCGGCGGGGCTTTTGATGACGAAGCTTCCCAAAACGTATGCGGGCGCGCTCGCGGCGCTGATCGCCTCGATGCTGGCCGGACGGGTCGTGTGGGGCTTTGCGAGCTTTTTGCTGTATACGCTGATGGGCAGCTCGTTTACCTGGCAGCTCTTCTTCGCGGGCGCGTTCGTGAAGGCGCTGCCCGGCATCATCGTGCAGATCGCGCTCATCCCCGTTTTGGCGGCGGCGCTTTGGAAGGCGGAAAAGAGGTTCACATGAGGATTGTCGTGGTCGACGGCCAGGGGGGCGGCATCGGCAGGCTGCTGGTGGAAAAGCTGAAGGCACGCCTTGGCGGCCATACGCTGATCGCCGTGGGCACGAATGCCCTGGCTACGTCGGCCATGCTGCGCGCGGGCGCGGACGCGGGCGCGACCGGGGAAAACGCCGTGCTGTTCAACTGCAAAAGCGCGGACGTGCTGCTCGGCCCGGCGGGCGTGGCCGTGCCCGACGCGATGCTCGGGGAAATCTCCCCGCGCATGGCGGAGGCCGTGCAAAACAGCCCCGCGCACACGCTGCTGCTGATGATGGACAGGTGCGTCCCGCGCGCGGGCGGGCAAAGCGCCCGGCCGGTCGGCGAGGCACTCGACGAGTTGGTCGAGGCGGCCGTGCGCTATATCGCGCGGCAGGAGGAGGGGTAAGGCCCGCCGCGGGGCCGGCCGTCATGCGGACGGCGGGCGGGAAAGCGCGGCGGCTTTGGCTCGGCAAGGAGGGCGCCTGGCGAAGCGGGGCCTCAGGCCGTTGACAAACTG
>CAZUIA010000017.1:18362-25580 GCA_964620835.1 uncultured Oscillospiraceae bacterium | reverse complement strand
ATCGTCTGCAGCGACGTGCGGCTGACGCCGTACATCGGGTCCAGCACGATCTTGAGGTTCCTGGCGCGGATGGCGTCCATGTTCACCGCACGGATGATCGAATCGATGTACTGGTTGCTCGGGTTGATCTCCTCCACAAACCCCTCGGCCACCGCCCGGTCGTACGGCATCGCGATCACCCGCTCGGGCGGCAGCCCGGCGCACAGGGCCGAAATGTCGTTCGTCACCGCCTCGTCGGCGTCGCGGCCGCCCTTGGTGAACACCTTGATGCCGTTATACAGCGCCGGGTTGTGGCTGGCCGTCACCGCGATGCCGTAGGGCAGGACGTAGTGCATCACCGTGAACATGATCAAGGGTGTGGGCGCGGGCCGCGCGATCAGGTACGTGTGCACGCGGTGCGCCGCCATCACCTCCGCGGCCCACTGCGCGGCCTCGCGCGAGAGGAACCTTCGGTCATATCCGATGCAAAAGCCGCGCGACAGCGCGTCCTCCCGGCGCATCCTCTCCACCAATCCCGTCATCAAAAGCTGCACGTTCGCCTTGGTGAACCCGTCCCCGATGATCTCCCGCCAGCCGCCTGTGCCAAATTGGATCATAGCCCTCTCCTTTATCCCATCACCGCGCGCACCTCGTGTACGCCGCCGGCCTCAAGCACCGGGATGCTCTTGACCCTCTCTGCGTCCAAATACAGCGCCTTCACGCCCTTTTCCACATGCGACGGGTTTTCCACCCGGATATGGTACGTGGCGCCCCGGAACACGCGCGTCATGGTGAACCCGTCCCATTCCTTGGGGATGCACGGGTCGATCACGAGGCCGCGATAGTCGGGCCGAACGCCCAGCATGTACTGCGTGGCCGCGAAGTACGCCCAGCCCGCCGTGCCCGTCATCCACGGGTGGTTCGCCCGGCCGTGGGCTTCATGGTCCCTGCCCAGGATGAACTGGCAGTAGCTGTACGGCTCGGCAAAGCGGACCTCGATTTTATCGTTTTGATTATAGGGCAAAAGCGCGTCGTAGAACTTCATCGCCCGGCCGCCCCGGCCCAGCATGCACTCGGCCACCCACGCCCAGGGATTGGGGTGGCTGAACACCGCCCCGTTTTCCTTCACGCCCGGGTATACCCGGCCGATGAACCCGAGATCGTCGTTTGGCCTCGTAAAGCTGGGCGCGTTGAGCATCAGGCCGTACTCGGTATACAGCGCCTCGTTCACGCTGTCCATGGCGGAAAGGCCCTGCTCGCGGCTCGCCGCGCCGCTGATGACCGCCCAGGTGTTGGACTCCATGTGCACGCGGCCTTCCTCGTCCTGCTGCGTGCCGATCTTTTCCCCGTTTTTCGTGATGCCGCGGATGAACCACTTGCCGTCCCAGAGCACCTCGCGGCAGGTACCCCGCACCCAATCGGCCATGTCGCCGTAGCGCTTTGCATCCGCGGCTTTCCCAACCTCCCCCGAAAGCTTCACAAAGTGTTCAAGCGCCCACAGGTGCAAAAGCGATACCATCGCGCTCTCTCCCCCGCCCAGGTTCAGGCAGTCGTTCCAGTCGGCGCGCAGGCCCTTGCAGATGCCGTTTTCGCCGACCTGCCCGGCGGAAAAATCCAGGATGCGGATCATGTGCTCGTATACCGTGCCGCTGCCGCCGTCGGCGTAGGTGATCTCCTGCCATAGGAAATCCATGTCGCCCGTCTCGCACAGGTAGTTCGTGATGGCAGGGATGAGCCAGAGCGCGTCGTCCGCGCAGACGTGCTCCAGGCCGTGCACGATGCTGGCCCTATCCGGCGTGGGCACCACGGTGGGGGATTTGAACGACTGCCCCTTTGCTTCACCCTCAAACCACCGGGGCTCAAACAGATGCAGCCCGTAGCCTTGGCTGGTCAGGCCCTGTAAAAGCTGGCGGATGCGCCGCTTGCACCCCTTTGGCTCGGCATGCGGGATGCACATGGCGTCCTGCGCGGTGTCGCGATACCCAAGGCCCGTGCGCCCGCCCACCTCGATGAAGGACGCAAAGCGCGAAAAGAGCACGTTGATCTCGCTCTGGTACAGGTTCCACAGGTTCAGGCTTTCATTCATGCCGGGGTTTGGCGTGTTGACCTGCAGCGCCGACAGGCGGCTTTCCCAGAACGCTTTCAGTTCGCTTCGGGCCGCGTCCACCGCGCCCGGGGCGGCGTAGCGCGCCCGTGCCTTCGCGGCGGCCCTCGCGTCGCCCTGCCCAAGGAGGAACAGCACCCGGCGGCTTTCGCCGGGCGCAAGCGTGATCCGCTTTTGCAGCGCGCCGCAGGCATTGTAGCAAAGCGCGCTGCTGTTTGCGCAGGCGCCCCGCTCCACGGCCTCGGGGTTGGTTTCCGACCGGTACGCGCCCAGGAACGTATCCCGCACGCAGTCGTAGCCGTCGGGCGAAAAATCGGCGGTGAAGAACTGGTGGCTGTTTTCCTCGTAATGCAGCTCGTATTCCACGGCCCCGTTTTCGTAGCGGGTGCCGGTGGCGTACAGGCTCATCTGAAAGTTCTGGTTGTCCATCTGGATGTGGTGGAATGAAAACTCCACGTACCCAAACACGGAAAGCTCGCGCGGCTCGCCGCTTTGGTTTTCGATCTCCACGTCCCAGAGCTGCACGCCGTCCCCCCTTGGGATGAACAGCGTCTGCCGCGCGAAGATGCCCTTGTAGGCGCATTCGTAGGCCGTGTAGGAAAGGCCGTGGCGGCAGCGGTACACGGCCCGGTCCAGCGGCTTTGCGACGGGCTGCCAGCTGACGGACCAATAGTCGCCGTTCCTTGCGTCGCGCAGGTATACGTAGTGCCCCGGCCGGTCCATCGGCACGCCGTTGGGGCGAAAGCGCGTCACCCGGTGGTATTCGGGCGACCCAAACCAGGTGTACCCGCCGCCGTGGTGCGCCACGACGGAGGCCATGTCCTCGGTGCCCAGGTAGTTCGTCCAGGACACGGGCACGTTCACGCGGTCCACGACATACTCCCGCGAAGCGGTATCAAAATACCCGTAACGCATGCGCATTCCTCCCGCCGGTGCATTCTTTCCTTATAGTATACCACAGCCCGAACGGCGTTGAAATGTCTATACATGTCGGCCTTGTGATCTTTTGTCTTTCTTTCGCGGCGCGGGCTCTTTGAAGGCGCCTGGCGCGGCGAAAAAGGGCTTTTCGGAAACGATCCGTCACGAAAGGGAGCTGTGATCGATACATTGAACAGTGCGGGGGCTGTTTTATGGAAAACAGACAAGGCCTCCGCAGGGAGAAGGTTTCGATGCTGAACAAAGAAAAGCTGATCCGTTCGTTTGAGGAAATCGTGGGCTGGCCGTACGCTTCGCCGGGAAGCAACGACGCGCGGGGCATCGACTGCTCCGGCGCGTTTGTGCGCGCCTACCGGGCGCAGGGCGCGAGCATTTACCACGGCAGCAACCGGATCGCCCGGGTGTACTGCCGAGGCATGTTCCGGCTGACCAATGCCGGCCAGCTTGTGCCCGGCATGGCGATCTTCAAATGGCGAAACGACGGCGGCGAGCCGGCCGAATATAAGCCCGGCGGGCGGTACTACGACCCCGTGCTGGCCGGCAATTTTTATCATATCGGATTGGTCTGCGGGACCAACCCGCTGCGCATCATCCACGCCACGACGCCGGTGGCGAAGATCGACACCGCGCTGGGAACCTGGAACTGGGCCGGGTGGCTTACGGATGTGGACTATGCCCAGTCGCCGGGGGAGCCGACGGCGCCGGGGGACGAACAGGCGCCGCCGTATGACGCCCTGGTGGACACGGGCACCAGCACGCGGGGGCTGAACTTCCGCACGCAGCCGAGCGAGCAGGCGGCGCGGGTTTCCGCGTACCCCGAGATCCCCAAGAACGCGCTGGTGACGGTGCTTTCGCACGTGAACGCCGACTGGGCGCAGGTACGCTACGAGGGAGTGACCGGGTATGTGATGCGGCGGTATTTGCGGCCGTACGAGGTGTCCGAACCGGAAGAGGGCGGCGGGGACGGGCCTGCCGTGACCGTCGGCCGCGGCGAATTGGAGAGGCTTCAGGCGCTTTTGGCCGAGGCGCAGGCGATGGTGGCCGCCATGCTGGGGGAAACGGGCTGACGGCCGCATCTGCGCGCGGCCGGTCCGCCGGCGCTCCCGGCGCACGCCGTGCGCGGGGGGCGTTGGGCCGGGCTTGTTCGCGCGGCGCCGATATCCTTTAGAAAACAGCGATTCATCCGGGCAAGCGGCCCGGCTGCGTTCGTGGCGCGGGCCAAGAGCGCGATCAACGGGCTTCGCCGGCCAGACGGCGCCCGCGCCGAGAATACGCGAAAGAAGGGATGTACTGCTATGGACCAAAACAGGTTAAAATCCCCCGTGGTATGGGCCTCCGTTGTCGCCCAGATCCTGGCGATCCTGATCTCGCTGGGCGTGATCGATACCGGCCTGAGCGAGACCATCAAGCAGGCGGTTTGCGGGGTGCTGCAGCTGCTGGTGATTTTCGGGGTGCTCAACAACCCAACGGATAAGGAGCACTTCTGATAGCGCGGCAGCGGCGCGTACGCGTCCCAAACGGGGGCAAGGCATACGCACCAGCGTTTTGACCGTTTCCTTCGGGAGCATTGCCCCCGCTTTCCTCCTCCTCGCGTTCGGGGCTGCCGCACGAGGCTCGTGCGGCAGCCCCTGATATTCCCAGCAGCTTTGGGACAAAAGCAAACCCTCCGCTTCGGAAAGTCCGCGGGGCTTCCCGTCGCCCCGCGCCCGCCTCACACGCCCGCGTACTGCCCGAGGTATGCGCGCGTGCCCCACACCATCTCGTCAAACAGCGCGTTGGCGTCACAGAGGCTCGCCGTCAGCAGCGGGCTGGCCAGGAACGCGCGGCGCGCGGGCTCCAGCGACCGCGTCCTGCACGCCTCCACGCACAGATGGTGCGAAAGGATGTGCGGCGCGCTCAGCTGCAAGATGTCCTCCGGCATCGCCCCGGCAAACAGCGGCTGCACCCGGCCGGCGGCAAACCACGCGTTGGTCTCCACGATCGTGCCGGGGCGGACGTTGGGAATCTGGCCGCGGTTTGGCAGGTTGACATTGGTCACCAAATCGCCAAGGCCCAAAATGGCCTTCATCTGCGCCACGCCCTCCTCGCCGGACTTCTTCACCTCGATCGCAAGCTCGCCGCGCGCCATCTTGCCGCTTTTTTCCAGCAGCGTGTTCCGGTTTTCCTTCCGCCAGGAAACCGGCGTCAGCGAGAACATCCATTCCCGCACGGTCTTTGGGTCCTTCAGATACCACGGCGGGCAAAACTCGGCCAGGTGCCGGTCCCCGGCGGCCGCGGCCAGGCCGTAGCGGTTGCAAAGGTCAAACTTGACGCGGTTGGCGCTGTGAAAGTGGCTGTTCATCCAGTTGCCCGGGCCGTCCTTTTCAAAGCCGGACTCCGCGTACCGCCGCGCGGCGGCGCGGTACAGCGGCAGGATGTCGCGCCCTTGGTACTGCATTTGATCGATCCAGGTGAAATGGTTGATGCCCATCACGTTGACCGCGATGTCCCGCCGCGCGATGCCCTCGATGCCGAGCGCTTCCTCCGTCAGGCGGGCGGCCACCTCCTGGGTGCCAAACACCTCGTGGCAGCAGCCGAACGCCCGTATGTCCGGGAACACGGCGTACAGCGTCTGCAGGCACACGGCCATGGGGTTGGTATAGTTGATGACCCAGGCCTGCGGGCATACCTTCTGGATGGCCTTTGCGAACGTGACGTACATCGGCATGGTGCGCAGCGCCCGGAGGATGCCGCCGGGGCCCGCCGTATCGCCCACCGACTGATACACGCCGTACTTTTCCGGCAAATGCACGTCCACGTCCATCTCCTCAAACGTGCCCGGCAGGATCGAGATGACGACGAAGTCCGCGCCGGTGAGCGCGGTCTCCAGGTCCTCCTCCATCCGATAGGTAAACCGTCCCGCGCCGCCGTCCTCGCGCCGCATCGCGTTGCCGATGATCTCGTTCTTGTGCGCCGCTTCCCGGTCGATGTCGTACAGTACCACCGTGCCGCCGATCGCGTCCTCCTGGATCAGGTCGCTCATCAGGTTCCAGGCCCATCCGCGGGATCCGCCGCCAATGTAGGCGATGCGAAGGTTTTCCGCCCTTGCGTTTTGTGTGTTCACGCTCATTCGCTCCTTTGGGCGCCGCGCTTTGCGGCATGCCCCGTAGTTGCGCACCCGTTTGGGCGCGCAGGCAGTTGTCGGTCCTGACCCCGTATCGCACGAAAATGGGTGGCGCCAAAGGGGAGGCCTCCACCCGGCATCCACCGCTTCAGGCTGCGCGCAAATCCATCAATCCCCCTTGTCATGTTGTGCTGGCGCATGCGCGGGCCTATCCCGAAAGCCGCGCACGCCTGCCCTCCCTCAGGAAGCCCGCCCGTCAACCGGCAGCCAAACCGAAAAGGTGATCCGCCCGTCGCCCGCATCCTGCGACGCTTTGATCCCGCCCTTGTGCCGCAGCACGATGGCCTGCGCGGTGGACAGCCCGATGCCATGCCCCCCCGTTTGGGCAAAGCGCGCCGGGTCCGCGCGGTAAAACCGGTCAAACAGCCTGGGCAGCTCGCTTTGGTCCATCGGGTCGGCGAGGTTGGAGAGGGAAAGGTGTATGTGCCGCCGCTGCCGCCAAAGCCGCACGGAAATGGCGCTGTTTGGCAGCGCGTGCCTGACGGCGTTGTCCATGAGCACCGTGACGAGCCGGTAAACCGAGTCCTCCGCGCCGCGCATCGCGACATTTTCCTGCACGTTCGCGTCGATGGTCTTGCCCTGCGTCTGCGCGAAGGGCTCAAAGGCCTCCACGGCCTCGCGCACCATAAGGCTGAGCGAAAACACGGACCATTCGGCGGTTTCAACCTCCTCCTCCATCTTGGACAGCTCCACGAGGCTGTTGATCAGCCGGTTCATCCGCGTCAGCTGCTTTTTGTTGCTTTGCGTCCATTCGCTCGGGCCGGACATGATTTCCATGACATCCGTATTGGCGGACAGAATGGTCAGCGGCGTTTTGAGCTCGTGGCTGGCATCCGTGATGAACCGCCGCTGCTTTTCGATATTCTCTTGAAAGGGCCGGATGGCTTTTCCGGATAAAACCACCAGCAGGCAAAACACGATCGCGGCGCAGGCGACGCCGGACAATACGGAAATCTTCAGGACGGTGAACGCCGTCTGCCGCTGCAGAAAGGTATCCAGCACCACGACGGTGCGCCCCTTCGCCTCTTTGAACACG
>CAZUIA010000017.1:5874-18262 GCA_964620835.1 uncultured Oscillospiraceae bacterium | reverse complement strand
TCGGGAATGTATTCCGCGCTTCTTCGGGTCATGGCGCGCACGCGCGCGAGCAGCTCGCCCACGGCAAAGGGCTTGGGCAGATAATCGTCCGCCCCCGCGTCCAGCCCTTCGATGCGGTCCGTCACCTGCGACTTGGCGGTCAGCATCAGGACCGGCGTGGTCACGCCCCGGCTTCGCAGGGTTTTGAGCGTCGTGATGCCGTCCATCTTTGGCATCATGATGTCCAGAACGATGCCGTCATAGGGCGTGCAAAGCGCGTAGTCCAGCGCGTCCTGGCCGTTGTACACCGCGTCCACGGAATATCGTTCGTGCGTAAAGATCGCGACCAAGGCGTTGGACAGCTCCCGTTCATCCTCGGCAAGAAGCAGGCGCATACGCAATTCCTCCTCCCGTATATTGTATGAATATTCCGTGTATTTCGCAATCCTTTCAGCGGAATTTCCATTCGAAAGGCCGGCAAGCGGCCGTTCATATATTCTTTACAGAGCATCTACAGTTTTTTTACGCTTCGTTCACCCGCCGTTTAAGTCGTTTTTGGGTTGCGCTCCTATCATTTGGGGTGACGCAGAGCCGCGCGGGCCCTGCCGCGCGGACACTATAAACGAAGGGGAGCGATCTGCATGAACATGGTCCAAACACATTCCTTGTCAAAAATCCGGTGCGGGATTGCCTGTGTGCTGGCCGTTTTCCTGTTGCTGCTTGCGCCGCTGGCGGGCGCGGAATCGGCGGGCTCGGGCTCGGGCGGCATCGAGATCAGCACGGCCTATCCCGCCGCCACCCTCAAGGCGGGGGACTCTCTTTCCTTTAAGCTGAACGTGGAAAACCAAAGCGGCGCTTCGCGCGACATCGTCCTTGACATCGTTTCCATCCCCGAAGGCTGGGAAGGCGCTTTCACCGCGGAAAAGCGGCAGGTCAGCATCGTGCATGTGAAGCACGAGGAGACGAATGAAAACGTCGCCTTTGAGGTCACCGTTCCGCTGGAGGCCGAGGACGGCGAGTATGCCATCCGGCTCAAGGCGGACGCGGGCGCGGGCATTTCGGACACCATGGACATCCGGATCACGGTGAACGCCGAGGAGATCGGCAGCAGCAGCTTTGCCGCGGAGTACCCCTCGCAGGAAGGCGCCGCCGACACCTCCTTCAGCTTTGACGCGACGCTGGTGAACAACACCCTGTCCGAGCAGTCGTACAGCTTTTCCTCCAACGCGCCCAGCGGCTGGCAGGTAAGCTTCAAGCCCTCGGGCGAAACCACCAAGGTCGCCAGCATCACCGTGGAGCCGCGCAAAAGCCAGGGCATCAAGATCGACGTCAAGCCGCCGGAGAATGTGAAGGCCGGGGTCTATGAGATCAACTGCACGGCCGCCTCCGCGACGGAGAAGATGGCGGCGGACCTCTCGGTGACCATCACCGACACCTATGAGCTTCAGCTTTCCACCCCGAGCGGCCTGCTGAGCCTGGATGCCTATGCCAACAAGGAAACCGCCGTGCAGCTTACGCTGTCAAACCTTGGAAACAGCGACCTGGCCAACGTGAACCTTTCCTCCACAGCCCCTACCGGATGGACGATCCGCTTTGAGCCGTCCACCGTCGAACGGATCGAGGCGGGCGCCGCCGTGGAGGCGACGGCCTACTTCCTGCCCAGCAAGGACGCCCTGTCCGGCGATTACGCCGCCACCCTCACCGCCCGAAACACCAACACGTCCGCCCGGGAGAATTTCCGCATCACGGTGAAAACCGAAACCAAGTGGGGCTTTGCCGGCCTTGGCATCATCGCGCTGCTGGCGGTTTGCCTGGCCGTCATCTTCAGGAAGTATGGCAGGAGATGAGCATGGACATGGAAACCCTCATTGAAACCAAGGGGCTGACCAAGAAATACGGCCCGATCACCGCCGTTGACGACCTGAACTTGTCCATACGGCGGGGGGAGGTGTTCGGCCTGCTGGGGCCCAACGGCGCGGGCAAAACCACCACCACCCTGATGCTGCTGGGCCTTGCGGAGCCCACGGCGGGCACGGCCCTCATCGCGGGCATCGACTGCACGCGCGACCCCATCCGGGTCAAGCGCATCGTAGGGTATCTGCCGGACAACACCGGGTTTTACGGCGACATGACGGGGCGCGAAAACCTGCGCTTCATCGGCCGGATGAACGGCCTTGCCGGGGCGGAGGCGGAAGCGCGCATCGAAACGCTCTTGCAGCGGGTGGGCATGGCCCATGCGGCGGACCGCAAGGCGGGCACCTATTCCAAGGGGATGAAGCAGCGCCTGGGCATCGCCGACATCCTCATGAAGGACCCGGACGTGCTGATCATGGATGAGCCGACCACCGGCATCGACCCCGAGGGCATGCGGGAGCTGATCACGCTCATCCGCGAGCTGGCCGTAAAAGACGGGAAAACCATCTTGATCTCCTCGCACCAACTCTACCAGATCCAGCAGATCTGCGACCGGGTGGGTATCTTTGTCAGGGGCAGGCTCATCGCCTGCGGGCAGATTGACGAGCTGGGCGCGCAGCTGGAGCAGAGCACCGGATACACGCTCGAAATTTCCGCGTCGCCGGACGACGACGGGCTGCGCGCTTTGGCCGCGTCGATTCCCTCCGTCGGCCGCGTGGACCGGCGCGGCGATCTGCTGATCGTCAAGTCCGCGCAGGACATCACAAGGCCCTTGACCCGCGCTCTGGCGGAGGGCGGCTATGCGGTCACGCACCTTCGCAGGCACGGCAGCGATTTGGACGAGATCTACAGCCGATACTTTGAAAAGGCGGGTGAAATTGATGCAGGCAGCGATGGAAAAAGCCAAAGGCCCCCGTTCCGCTTCCGTCCAAAGGCCGGATAAGCGCTTGCTCCGCGGCGGATTCGCAGCGCTGTACCGCAAGGAGCTCACCGATCATCTGCGCAGCACGCGGTTTGTCATCATCTTCGCGCTGTTGACGCTGACGAGCCTGGCAAGCCTCTACGGCGCGCTCCAGGGGATCATGGACGCGGTTTCGCGAAGCCGCGAATTCATCTTCCTGCAGCTGTTCACCGCCAGCGGCAACGCGATCCCTTCGCTCGGCTCGTTTCTAGCCTACCTCGCGCCCCTGGCGGGGCTGGCGCTCGGCTTTGACGCCATCAACCGGGAGCGCTCCCAGGGCACGCTCAACCGCCTGGTTTCCCAGCCCATCCACCGCGACGCGGTGATCAACGCAAAGTTTCTGTCCGGCGTCACGATCATCTTCCTGATGGTGTTTTCGCTGGGCATTCTGGTGGGCGGGATCGGCCTGGTCAGCATCGGCGTGCCGCCCAGCCTGGAGGAAATCGCCCGGGTGTTTGTGTACCTGGCCTATACCGGCGCGTACATGTCGCTCTGGCTTTCGCTCTCCATCCTGTTTTCCGTGCTGTGCCGCCACGCGGCCACCTCCGCGCTGATCGTCATCTTCCTCTGGATTTTCTTCACGCTCTTTGCCGGCATGCTGGTGACCATCATCGCAAACATCGCCTACCCGACCGAGGGACTGCAGGGCCTGGTGAACCTGGTGCCCAACTACGGGCTGCAGCTCGGCCTCAACCGCGTTTCTCCGTACTACCTCTACGCCGAAGCCGTTTCCACGCTGCTGAACCCGAATGTGCGCACGCTGGGGCTGGTCACGCAGGCCTCCTTGTCCGGAGCGATCGCAACCTATCTTTCATTTGACCCAAGGGTCCTGCTGGTCTGGCCGCACCTGACCAGCATGGTGGCGCTGGTCATGGCTTCCTTCACCGTGGCGTACGTTTTCTTCATGAAGCAGGAGATACGGGTGTAAAAGAAAGGCTGCCCGCGAAGGCAGCGAACGAGGCTTTTTTCAAACCGTATCCGGCGCCGGATGGGGGCCGCGCTTTCCCGCGAAAGCACGGCCCCAGCCCGTTGAGCCGGCGAAACGCCGTCGGGCGCTCGCGTTGATCAGCGATGCAAAACCTCCCCGGTCAGCTTCTGGTAGTACTTGATCAGCGCGCTGTGGTCGCTTGAGCCGTCGCCGTCCCTGTGCAGCACCTTCATCATCTCCATCACCGCGCAGGTCAGGGGGATCGGCGCGTCGATCGACTTGGCGGCGTCAAAGACGTTTGAGAGGTCCTTGATGTGCAGGTCCACGCGAAAGCCCGGCCTGAAGCTTTGATCCATCATCATCGGGGCCTTGGCGTTCATCACCGTCGAGCCGGCCAGGCCGCCCCGGATGGCCTCGAAGATGGCCTCGGGCGCGACGCCCGCCATCTGCCCCAGGGTCATGGCCTCGCCCAGCGCCGCGATGTTCACGGCCACGATGATCTGGTTGCACAGCTTGGTGACGTTGCCGGCGCCGATGTCGCCGCAGCGCACGACCGAGGAACCCATGCGGCCGAGCAGCTCCTTGTATTGGTCGAAGATTTCCTGCTTGCCGCCGACCATGAAGGCCAGCGTGCCGTCGATCGCCTTCGGCTCGCCGCCGGAGACGGGCGCGTCCAGCATCTCCATGCCGAGCCGTTCCAGCTTTGCCGCGAATTCACGCGAGGCCATGGGGTTGATGGACGACATGTCGATCACCACCGCGCCCTTTCGCAGCGCGCAGGCCGCGCCGCCCTCGCCGAAAAGCACATCCTCGACGTGCGGGGAGTTGGGCACCATGATCAGCAGCACGTCCGCCATCGCGGCCACCGCCTTAACGCTCTCGCCCATCCGCGCGCCCGCGGCCGCCGCGTCCTCCATGGCCGCGCGGTTGCGGTCGTAGACGATCAGGTCGTATCCGGCCTTGATGAGGTTCTTCGCCATAGGGCTGCCCATGATGCCAAGACCTATAAATCCGACTTTCATTTTTCCTTTTCCTCCTGTCTGTCCATCATCCGTGTGTTTCCGGCAAGCTGAACGGCGCGTTCGCTAAGATTTCCCGGCGCGCCCTTTTCCGCGGCCTACCGCACCATGCAGGGCCTTCTGCTGTCAAACGTCCATCCCGGGATGAGGCACTGCATGCCCTTGGCGTCGTCCCGGTCGCCGCCGGGCAGCGTCTTGAAGAGCTCGTGGGCCCGCATGATCCGGTCCATGTCCGGTTCGATGCCAAGGCCCGGCCTGTCGGGGATGGCCACAAGGCCATCCTTGACCGCCATCGGCTCCTTGGTGAGCCTTTGGCCCTCCTGCCATATCCAGTGGGTGTCCATCGCCGTGATCTCGCCCGGCGCGGCGGCGGCGCAGTGGGTGTAGATCGCCAGCGACACGTCGAAGTGGTTGTTCGAGTGGCTGCCCCAGGTCATGCCCCACGCGTCGCACAGCTGCGCCACGCGCACGGCGCCGTCCATGGTCCAAAAGTGCGGGTCGGCCAAAGGGATGTCCACCGCGCCCAGCACGTGGCTGTGGCCGAGCTGCCGCCAGTCCGTCGCGATCATGTTCGTGGCCACCAAAAGCCCGGTCGCGCGCTTGAACTCGGCCATGATCTCGCGGCCCGAGTACCCGGCCTCCGGGCCGCACGGGTCCTCGACGTAGGTGAGCACATCCTTCATGCCCCTGCACAGCGCGATCGCCTCGTCGAGCGACCACGCGCCGTTGGGGTCGATGTTGATGCGCGCGTCGGGGAACGCCTTTTTCAGCCGGCGGACGGCCTCCATCTCCTCCTCGCCGCGCAGCACGCCGCCCTTGAGCTTGAAATCCTTAAAGCCGAAGTATTCCTTGGCCGCGGCGGCCTGCTCGACGAGGGCCTCGGGCGTCATCGCGCGGCGGCGGCGGATTCTGTGCCAGGCGATGGGCGAATCGTCCTCCCGCACATACGGCTCGGGCGACTTGCGCGTGTCCTCGACGTAGAACAGGTACCCCAAGATGCGCACGGCGGAGCGCTGCTGGCCGTTTCCAAGCAGCGCGCACACCGGAAGGCCCAGGAACTGGCCCATCAGGTCCAGCAGCGCCGCCTCGATCGCGCCCTCGGCGTGCACGACGAACGACAGCATCTTTCGAAGGTCAAGCCGCTGCAGCCCCTCGCCGTCCGCGTAGGGGTCGGCGTTTCGAACGCCGGACAGGTCGCCGATGATTTTCCGGTGGTTTCCGATCTCCCGGCCGACAACGAGCTCCTTCCAGCTCTCAAGCTTGGCGGTGATCCTGTCGCCACCGTGCGTCTCTCCGATGCCGACGTTGCCGGCGCTGTCCCTCAGGATCACGATGTTGCGGGCAAACACCGGCGCGTGGCAGCCGCTCAGGGACAGGAGCATGCTGTCGTAGCCCGCCACGGGGATGACCTGCATTTCGGTGACGACAGGGCTTGCGTGAACGATCATCTGGGTCCTTCCTTTCTCATACCTTGAACGCGCTTTCGATGCCGAGCTTCTTCATGCGCCGCCACAGCGTCGACTTGCTGATGCCCAGCTCGGCCGCCACCTTCACGCGGCTGCCCCGGTGCTTTTCCAGCATCTGCAACAGCTCGGCCGCCTCCCTGTCGCCGCAGACGATCAGCCTCTCCTCGCTCGCCGGCTGCGGGGCGGGGGATTCCTCCGAAAAGGAGCGCGGCTGGTATCTGCGCACGGCCTCGGTATCGACGAAACGGCCCTCGGAAAGAAGCACCAGTTTTTCGATGAACAGCTCCAGCTGCAGCACATTGCCCGGCCACGGCAGCGCGCACAACAGCGCGCGGGCGTCCTCTGTGAGCAAAATGTACTTCCTGTACTGCGCGCAGTACTTTTCGACGTACGCGTCTATCAGCGGCGGGATGTCCTCCGCCCGCTCGCGCAGCGGGGGCACCGCCAGCTCCATTTGGCTGAGCAAGCAGTATAGCGGCTCTGAAAAGCGGCCGTCCCGCACCAGCGGGTACAGGTCCTCCCCGGCGGAGGCGATCACGCGCACGTTGACCGGCAGCGCCTGGGACGAATTCTGCGGCCAAACTATACCGTCGCGCAGCCCGCACAAAAGCTGATACTGGCAAAAGGCGTCCATGCGCTCGATACGGTTGATGAAGAGCGTGCCGGTGTGCGCGGTCTGCAGCGCGCCGCGGCTGCTCTGGCCGATCAGCAGGTTCCTTTGCACGTCCGGCGGCGCGCCCGCGCAGTCAAAGGCCACGAAGGGATTGTTGCGGCGCACGCTGGCGTTGTGGATGCACTCGGCGAACATGCGCTTGCCGGTACCGAACTCGCCGCGCAGCAGCACCGGCAGGTTAAAGTGCGCGCACTGCTCGGCGATCCGCCTGATCTCCAGCATGGCGGGCGAGCGGAAGGCGCACTGGTCAAAGCGGGCCTTGGCCACAAAGCCGGTGCCGGCCTGCGTGCGGCGGATTCCCTCCTCCAGCTCCTCGATGGCCTGAAACTCCTGGAAGGAAAGGATGCCGCCGGCGCTTTGGTTGCCGAGCATGACCGTGGCCACGTTGGCCACCAGCGACATGCCGTCGCGCCGTATCACCATGGCGTAGCGCTTTTCGCCGCGGCGGATGATGTTGAGGATGCCGGCGGTGTCCTGCTCGTCAAAGAGCTCGGAGATATGGCGGCCGACCAGCTTTCCCGCCGGCCTTCGGAAGATGCGCTCGGCCATGTAGTTGGTCATGGTGATGTCGCCGTCGCCGGTTAAGCGGAAGATGCCGTCAAACGAGTAATCCAGGAGCGTCGTCACCTCGGCGGTGTTCTTCTTTTCGGCCTCGATGCCGTAGAGCACGCGCTTGGCGGAGCGGATGGCGGCCGCCAGGTCCTCCTCGCCGGACTTGAGGAACAGCACCTTCATGCCCAGCTGGCGCGCGTAGTCCAGCGCGATCTCGCCGCCGACCAGCACGTCCGCGCCCTTTTCGTAGGCCTCCTGCACCGCGCCCTTGAGCTCGGCGCTGTCGTGCACGAAGTAGTTGCACACGGACACGCCGAACATCTCGCCAAAGGCGATGTTGTCGGTAAACATGTTGACAAAGCCCACGAAGGCGATCTTCGGGTGCGCGCCCGCGCACAGCGCGCGGGCCTCGAAGATCAGCTGTGCCAGGATCTGTCCGGAGAGGCGGATTTCCACCAGCGGCATGTCGGTGTTGCGCAGAATCAGCGCCGCGTGGTTGCCGCGCGCGATGGCCACCAGCGCGCCGTCCGACTGCGCTTGCCGAACGCGCGAGAGCACCGTCTGCGAGTTCTCGTAATAGACGGCGATGTCGACGTCCATGCCCGCGACTAGCGCCTGCGCCCGGCGGTACATCTCGTCGGTGGGGACAATCATCACGATCTTTGCCATATGGCCGATGCCTCACTTGCCCTTCGGGCGTAAAGTCCGTTCCCGTGCCCGTTTCCATTACAGCCCGGCGCCGCGCACGGGGAATGCCTCGCGCTCCTTTGTAAGCAGGCCCATCTCCTCCAGCACCTTTCGCAGCGCGTCCCGCTGCTGGGGCTCCAGCGGCTCAATCGGCGGCAGGCACGGCCCCGTCTCGTAGCCCAGCATCTCAAGCGCCTCCTTGATGACCACCGGGAAGGTGCCCATGTTGGTGGCGATGCGAAGCGACGCCAGCTTGAACTGCGCCTCCAGCGCTCCCTTGTGGTCGCCGGCCTGAAAGCAGTCGTAGATGTCTGCGGCGATGCGCGGCGCCACGTTGGCGCAGGATGTGATGGCCCCGGTCGCGCCGTAGCACAGCGCGGCGTAGATCATGGTGTCGCGGCCCATCAGCACGTGGAAGTCGTCGCGATGGCGCGTGAGGCGGATGTACTCCTCGGCGTTGGTCATGTCGCCCGTGGAGTCCTTCACGCCCAGGATGTTGGGGATCTCCGCCAGGCGCGCCACCGTCTCCGGCGCCACGTGCACGTTGGTCTTTGGCCGGTTGTTGTAGACGATGATGGGCAGCGGCGTGCCTTCAGCGATGCGCCGGTAGTAGTTGTAAATTTCGCTCTGCGTCTGCGAGACGAACATGGGCGTGAGCACGCTCAGCGCGTTTGCGCCGACTCTTTCGGCGATGCGCGCCAGCTTCAGCACGCCATCGGGGGTGATGTGGTTGGCCCCGGCGTAGACGGTCATGCCATGGCTGTTTTCCACGGTGACGGCGAGCATGCGCTCAAACGTCTCGTCCGAGAAGGCGTAGAACTCGCCGGTGGTGCCAAAGGGGAACACGCCGTGGATGCCGTTGTCGTGCCAGTAGGCGAGGAGCTTGCGGTACGCCGGCTCGTTGAAGCGGCCCTCCCTGTCGACGGGCGTGATCACCGGAATGATGATGCCGCAGGGGATAAAGCGCATGGAAATCCTCCTCCTATCGCACAAGTGCCGGGCGCTTGGGGTCAAAGGCCCAGCCGGGAATCAGGTACTGCATAGAAAGGCTGTCGTCGCGCGCGCCGAGGCACTTGTCAAGATACAGCCTGTGCGCGGCCTCGATGCGCTCCATGTCCGGCTCGATGCCAAGGCCCGGCCTGTCCGAAATCGTCAGGCAGCCGTCCTGTATGGCCGGCGGCTCGACCGTTAGACGCTCGTCTCCCTCCTGCCAGATCCAGTGCGTGTCCACCGCGGTGATGTCGCCCGGCACGGCGGCGGCCGTGTGAGCGATCATGGCCAGGGAGATGTCGAAATGGTTGTTGGAATGGCTGCCCCAGGTAAGGCCGAACTCGTCGCACATCTGCCCCACGCGCACCGAGCCCTCCATCGTCCAAAAGTGCGGGTCCGCCAGCGGGATATCCACCGAGCCGAGCACCACGCTGTGCGCCATCTGCCGCCAGTCGGTGGCCACCATGTTGGTGGCCGTGAAAAGCCCGGTCGCGCGGCGGAACTCGGCCAGGATCTCGCGGCCGGAGTACCCGGCCTCGGCCCCGCAGGGGTCCTCGCAGTAGGTCAGAATGCCGTGCATGCCGCGGCACAGGCGCACGGCCTCGGCAAGCATCCAACCGCCGTTGGGGTCCAGCGTGATGCGCGCGTCCGGGAAGCGCTCTTTGAGCGCCCTGACGGCCGCCATCTCCTCCTCGCCCGCCAGCACGCCGCCCTTGAGCTTGAAGTCCGCAAAGCCGTACAAATCGCGCAACGCTTCGGCCAGCCGCACCACGGCCTCGGGGCTGAGCGCCTCCTCGTTGCGCAGGCGGTACCAATCGACGGGGCTGTTTCGCTCCTCGCGGTAGGGCAGGTCGGCCTTTTCACGGTCGCCCACGTAGAACAAATACCCCAGGGCCTTGACCTTTTCACGCTGCATGCCCTCGCCCAGGAGCGCGGCCACGGGCAAACCGAGGAACTGGCCCAGCAGGTCGAGCATGGCCGCCTCCACGGCGGTGACGGCGTGCACGCAGGTGCGCAGATCAAACGTCTGCAGCCCCCGGCCGCCGGCGTCGCGATGGCCGAAGGCGCGGCGCATGTCCTGCTTGACCTTCCGGTAGTCGGCCACCGCGCGGTTGACGACCATCGGCACGGCCTCCTCCAGAAGGCCGGTGATCTTCCGCCCGCCGGGCACCTCACCCAGGCCCACATGGCCGAGACTGTCGGTCAGAATCACCACGTTGCGCGTGAAATAGGGCGCGTGCGCGCCGCTCAGGTTCAACAGCATGCTGTCGCGCCCGGCGACCGGGACGACGCGCATTTTGACAACCTTGGGAAGCATATGCTGTCCTCCTCGCTTGAATCGGATGAAGTATACCATAGTCCGTTGGCCTTTTCGCGCCTCTGTGCGCGCAAATGCCGGACGGCCCTGGGGCCGCGGGCCGAAATCAATCCCGCTGCAGCTTCGCGGCCTTTTCACGGCTCTCCGAAGCGAAGTGGCAGGCCACGCGGTGCCCGGCGCCGCCGGCGGGCGAAAGCGCGGGCGACTGCCGGGCGCAGATGTCCTGCGCCATCCAGCAGCGCGGCGCGAAGCGGCAGCCGACGCCGGGGTTGATGGGGCTGGGCACGTCGCCGCGCAGAATGATGCGCTTGACGCGCCTGCCGATCTGCACCTTGGGCACCGCGGAGAGGAGCGCGATGGTGTAGGGGTGCAGGGCGTTGGCGAACATCTCGTCCGTCTCCGCGATCTCGATGATCTCGCCCAGGTACATCACCGCGATGCGGTTGGAGATATGGCGCACGACGCTCAGGTCATGCGAGATGAACAGGTAGCTCAGGCCGCGCTTTTGCTGCAGGTCCATCAGCAGGTTGATGATGGTGGCCTGAATCGACACGTCAAGCGAGGACACCGGCTCGTCGCAGACGATGAACCTGGGGTTCAGCGACAGCGCGCGGGCGATGCCCACGATCTGCCGCTTGCCGCCGTCCAGCTCGTGCGGGTACTTCATGAGCATGTCCTGCGTGATGCCGCAGTCCTGGCAGAGGTCGCGCACCATCCTTTCCAGCTGCTCGCCGCTTCCCAGGCGGTGGATCCTGTAGGCCTCCATCAGGATCGAGCGCACGGTCTTTCGCGGGTTCAGCGAGGAATAGGGGTCCTGGAAGATGATCTGCATCTGGCGGCAAAGGGCCAGCCGCTCCTTGCCGGTCGCCTCAAAGACGCTTCGGCCGTCAAAGTCCATCACGCCCGCGGTCGGCTCGAGCAGCCGCATGAGCACGTTGCCCACCGTGCTCTTGCCGCAGCCGGATTCCCCCACCAGCCCCAGCGTCTGGCCGGGGAAGATGTCAAAGCTCACGTCGTCCACCGCATGCAGCTTGGCCCCGTTTTTCACGGTGAAGTACTTCTTCAGGTTCTTCACGCGCACCAAGGGCTTGTTTTCGTCATGCATCTATTCTTCACCTCCGATCACGGCGCGGCAGGCCACGTAGTGGTGCTCGTTGACCCTGCGCATCGCCGGCTGCCCGTCGGTGCAGTTGTCCTGGCAAGCTTCGCAGCGGTCCTTAAAGGCGCAGTAAGGCGGCAGCTTCTCGGGGTTGGCCACCGTGCCGGGGATGGACACAAGCCGCTCGCGCGCTCCGTCGAGCCTGGGAATGGAGCCGAACAGGCCCTTCGTGTACGGGTGCATGGGGTTGCTGAAGATCTCCTCCACCGAGCCGTATTCCACGATGCGCCCGGCGTACATGACCGCCACGTTCTGGCAGATCTCGGCGATGATGCCCAGGTTGTGCGTGATCATCAGAAGCGAGCTGGAATACTTGGTCAAAAGGTCCTTCATCAATTCCAGGATTTGCGCCTGTATGGTCACATCCAGCGCCGTGGTCGGCGATCAGCAGCGCGGGATTGCACGCCAGCGCCGCCGCGATGCCCACGCGCTGGCGCATGCCGCCGGAGAACTGGTGCGGGAATTCGTTGACGCGCTCGGGCGGTATGCCCACCACCCTGAGCATGTTGGCGGCCTCCTGCATGGCTTGCTTGGGGTTCATGTTCTGGTGCTTGCGCAGGACCATGGCGATCTGCTCGCCCACGGTGAACACCGGATTCAAGGCCGTCATAGGATCCTGGAAAATCATGGATATGTCTTTCCCCCTGATTTTCTCCAGTTCACGGGTATTTTTCTTTAAAATATCCTCTCCATCGAGTTCTATCACCCCGCTTTTGATCACGCCGGGAGGGTCAGGCACCAA
>CAZUIA010000017.1:0-5864 GCA_964620835.1 uncultured Oscillospiraceae bacterium | reverse complement strand
GCTCCCGCTCCTTCATCTCAAAAACGTTTTTGCCCTCAAAGAGGATCTCGCCCTGGGTGCGCTTGCCGGCGGGCTTTGGGATCAGGTTCAGCGTCGACAGGGCCGTGGTGGTCTTGCCGGCGCCGCTCTCGCCCACCAGCCCCAGCGCCTCGCCGCGGCCGATCGTCAGGTTGACGCCGTTGAGGGCGTAGGCCGTGGCGCGGCCGGTTTCGAACTTTACGTGCAGGTTCCTGATTTCCAGCAGCTTATCCAAATCGCCTCACCCCTCCTTCAGTTTTTGTTCTTGGGGTCGAGCACGTCGCGCACGCCGTCGCCCAGGAAGTTGAACGCCAGCACCGCGATGGCCAGCGCCGCCGCCGGCACCACCACCACCCACGGCGCGGTGGAGAGGTATTCGCGCCCCTCGGCGATCATCACGCCCCAGGAGGGAGCCGGGGCCGGCACACCGAGGCCCAGGAAGCTCAAGGAGCTCTCGGTCATGATCGTGCGGCCGAACTCCTGGCTCATGACGATGATGACCTGGGTGAGCACATTGGGCAGAATCTGCGTGAACATGATGCGCACCTTGGATGAGCCCAGCACCTTTGAGGCGCGGATGAAGTCGGTGTTGCGGATCATCATCACGTTCCCGCGCACCACGCGGGCATACTGCACCCAGCGGGTAAAGACCAGCACGGCGATCAGGTTGCCGGTGCTGTTTCCAAGGACCGCCATGACCGCGATGGCCAGGACCATGGGGGGAATCGACACCTGGATGTCGCTGAAGCGCATGATGACGGTGTCCACCCAGCTTCCGAAGAAGCCGGCCATGATGCCCAGCACCGTGCCGATGACGGTGGTCAAAATGACGACGGTGAAGGAAATCCGAAGCGACACCTGGCTGCCCACCAGCAGCCGCGAGAGGATGTCGCGGCCCAGCGCATCGCCGCCGAAGATATAGTTGGTAAAGTCGCCGGTGGGCGCCTTGAGGCGGCTTTTGAGCGTCTGCTTCAGCGGGTCAAAGGGAGCGATGACGTTTGCCAGCAGCGAAAGGACGACGATCAAAAAGACCAGCACGGCGCCGATCATGAAGAACTTGCTCAGGCGCATTCTGCGAAACAGCTCTTGTCTGCTCATACCCGGCCCCCCTTAATTGAAGCTCATGCGCGGGTCGACGATGGTGTAGATGATGTCGACCAGCAGGTTCATCAGCACGAAGCAGGCGGAGATGACGAGCAAAATCGACTGCACGAGCGAAAAGTCGCGGTTGCCGATGGCCTGCACGGTGAGCGAGCCGATGCCCGGCCAGGTGAAGATCTGCTCGGTGACGATGGCGCCGCCGAGGAAGGTGCCCACCTGGATGCCCACGATGGTGATGACGGGCAGGACGGCGTTTCGAAGGGCGTACTTGCAGACAATCTCGCCGTGGCTGATGCCCTTGGCGTAGGTGGCGGTGATGTAGTCCTCCTGCAGCACGTCCACCATACCCGAGCGCATCATGCGCGTGACCAGCGCCGCCATCTGCATGGCAAGCGACGTGGCCGGCATGATGACGAAGGCGAGCCCGCCGTAGCCCATGGCCGGCAGCCACTTGAGGTTGACGGCGAAGATGAGCATAAAGATGAGGCCCAGCACCACGCCCGAGACCGATTGGCCGAGCATCGCAAACAGCATCGCCAGCAAATCCGCGAACGATCCCCGCTTGGTGCCGGCGATGATGCCCAGCGGGATGGCGATCACCAGCGATATGATCATGGCGACCAGCGTCAGGTAGCCGGTGGCCGGCAGGCAATCAAAGATCAGGTCCGCGTTTGGCACCCGAAAGAAGTACGAGGTGCCCAAATCGCCCCGCAGAACCTTGAAGATGTAATCGAAATATTGCACATACAGCGGCCGGTCCAGCCCCATCTCGTGCTCCTTCGCGGCGATTTCCGCGTCGGTGGCGGTATCCGCAAGGAGCAGGCGCGCCGGCGAGCCGGGCGTCAGCTGGAGCAGCAGGAAGGTCAGGATGGACACGCCTATCAGCACGACCACCGTGTACCCGAGCCTTCGGATGATGAACTTGAGCAAAGCGGTTGTCCTCCTTTCGTTTGTTTCGGCAAGTGGTCCTGTCTACAGGAGGAAGGCACGCAAGCGACGCTACGTGCCCTCCTTACAGTCTATTGACCGACCGAAAGAAACGAAGCGGTTATTCGGCGTAGGAGACGCGGGAGTAGTCAAACACGTTGTCCGGGCGCATGCTGAAGCCCACGATGTCGGAGCGGTACACGATCGTCGTAATCTGCTGGTAGACGGACATGTGCGGCGCCAGCACTTCCCACTGGCGGGCAAACATTTCCTTCAGAAGCTGCTCGCGCTTGACCGGGTCGCTCTCGCGCTTGGCCGCGAGAATCTTGTCGTTCATCTCCTGGTCGACAAAGCCGGACTTGTGCGCGTCGTTGAGCCAGCGCTGGGTGATCACGCTGTCCGGCTCGCCCGCCGGGAACGGATAGCGCTGCAGGTAGAGATCGTAGTTGCCGGACGCGCGTTCGGTCTGGAAGGTGGCGTTCTCCATGATCTCCATGTTGACCTTAAAGCCGATGTCGCTGAGGTTGGCCTCGATGGCCTGCGCGACCTCTTTGCTGCGGGCGAACACGCCTGTGGGCACGATGAAGCGGATGGGCTGGCCGGCATAGTCGGTCTTGGCCAGGTATTCCTTGGCCAGCGCCTCATCGTAGACGGGGACTTCGGCCTTCTCGGCGTCGTAGCCCAGCACGGTGCTCGGGCACGGCCAGTCGGACGGGTTGCCGCCGCCGGCGATGTAGGTCACGATGCCCTCGCGGTCCAGCGCGTGCTGCACGGCCAGGCGGGCGTTGACATCCTTGAACACGCGGTACTCGTCGGTGACGGGCGCGGTGCGAAAGCCCAGGTGCACGATGTTGGTGCCCAGCACGTCCTGAACCGTCAGGCCCTTGACGCTTTTAAGCATCTCGGCCTGCTCGACCGGCACCGCGTCGATCATGTCAAGGTCGCCGGACTGGATGCCGTTGACGCGCGAGGTGTCCTCGATGACGGCCCTGTAGATGATGCGGTCGATGTTGGACTTGCTGTCGCCCCAGCCCCAGTAGTTGTCGTTGCGCACGAACTCGGCGTCGCCGCTGGTGGCGATCCACTTGTCAAGGATCCACGGGCCGGTGCCCGCGGGCACGTTGCCGCCGGTGACGACGAACATCTCATCGCCCATTTGGGCCAGCTGGCCCGCGGGCAGGATCGGCGTGTCGCACAGCTGGGTGATGACGGCGCCCCACGGCTCTTTGAGGATCAGCTTGACCTCGTAGTCGGAAACCTTTTCCACCGCCTTCAGGCCCGTCCAAAACGCGGCCTGCACCAGGTTCGGCTTGTCGATGATGCGCTGCATCGTCGCCACCACGCTGTCGGCGTTGAAGGGTTCGCCGTTGTGGAAGGTTACACCCTCGCGCAGGAGGAACGTCCATTCCAGGCCGTCTTCGGAAACGCTCCACTCGGTGGCCAGCTCCGGCTCCACGGCAAAGTCCGCCGTCAGCTTCGCCAGCGAGTTATACATCAGCTTGTCCAGCGAATAGCGCATGGTCTTGTTTTCGTTCTGCGGGTCCCACTGCGTAATCTTAAACGGCGCGGCGAAGTTGAACGTGACCTCCTCCTCGGCCATCGCGGGCACGACCAGCGCGCTCAGCGCCACCAGCAGTGCAAGGAACAGAACCAGGGCTCTCTTCATGATGGGTTCCTCCTCGTTTTTTCTTCATGCGCCTGGATGGCACATAACTAGCACGGTCATTATACAGCACAATGTCGAATAACCGAAAGCTTTTCTGGGCTTTTTTATCAGAAACCGTGCAATAAACCGACCGGGTGGCACCCATTTGGTTTCACAAAACGAAACCTATTCACCTTGCCGTGAACCGTTCGTCGCATCGGGTTTCACGGCGAGCATCCTCCCTTGGCCAAATACCGGATGATCTTTCGGGCACCCTTTCAGGCCGGCCCGGGTGGCTGTTGCTCCATGGCGGGGCGACGAGCCTTTTCCCACCCTTCTGTTCAAAAATAAACGGCGCATCCCTCCCGCTTCTTTCGCGCCGCGCCCCCTTACCACATCATGGCATTCAAGTCCAGCCAGATCACCGGGCGCAGCGCAACGCCCATCTCTAAAACGGGAACGAACGCCACCTCGCCCGAGGCATTCCCGGCCATGGCGGCATCACCGCCCTCATAGCCGCTCGCGCGCAGCCACCAGGGGCAGGCAGCCCCCTCTTCACCCTTTGCGCCCCGGGCCGCCGCGCAGGCGATGTTCGTCGCGGCGCGCTCCTCCCGGCCCAGGTATGCGTCGATCTCGCCCTGCGCAAGCAGCGTGACCAAGTCGCCCGCCGCGCCATCGGCGGCATTGCCAAAGCGCGACACCTTCTCCGGTTCCACCGGGGCGGGCACAAGGGCTTTCCGCTCGGCATCGGTAAAGGCGGCGCCATAAAACGTGCGGTTGAGCCAGGTGCGCAGCGAGCAGTTTTCCCAGGAGACCACGCGGAAGCCGCCGTTATAGGGCTGGCAATCGACATTGCTCTTCGTCAGAAGCATGGCGCGATCCCCCTCGACCGCGAGCACGGCTGATACGTACAGCCGGTGGTCGGCGTGGCCGACGGCTGTATCTGCAGCGTGTCCTTCACCGAGGCCGATGCCGGCAAGATCGCCGAGCTGGACAAGAAGGGCAGCGCCTACCCGGTCAACTGGTACGTGGCCGCGGGCAATTCCTATGTCGACTTCAGCGGCGGCATCGAGCTTCCCGAGGGCTACATCAGCGCCGCCAGCGCGCCGCCGGACGACCCGTTCCTCACCAGCCTCGACGGCGACTCCATCAAGGTCACCTTTCACGGCGCCGACCGCCACAGCCTTGAGGAGGCCAAGGTCATCAAGAAGTGCAAGGAGCTGAGCGCGGGCATTGACCTGACCTCCATGCCGGTGGTCAAGTAAACGGCCCTCCTTTCCAAAAAACCGGCCGCCGCAGAGGCTTCTGCGGCGGCACTTTTCATGCAACGGCGGCGCGGGCGGGGCCGGACTTCATTTGGAGTTCTGCCCTCCGCGCTTGTGGTATCCCTGCGGCACATGCGGCTCTACGTCTGTCTTGATGGCCTCGCCGGCCGGATTGGTAGGTTTCTGCTTGATCCTTCTCGCCATGGCAATCACCTCGATTATCGTATTGCGCGTAGTATTGCGCTTTGAAAAAATAGTATGCGCAACGCGCCCTTACCCGGGGATTTAGAGTTCCTAACAAACCCTGGGATCAGATAGAGCCGCTACTGCCAAAGCGTATTCCCAGCCGCAAAGGAGGACGGCCGCGCGTAGCGGATCGAGCGGCGTTGACAGGGATCATCTTCGTACTGAAGACGGAGATACAGTGGGAGGAATTACCCCAGGAAATGGGGTTCGGCAGCGAATGGCCTGCTGGAGGCGGTTGCGGGAGTGGAACGCATTGGGTGCAGCGGAAGCGGTGCTGCGAGCGATATGGCAGGAACTGCGCGATGCGGGAAAACCAACTGGACTAGGGCGTGTGGGGACGCATCGACCATTCAGGCAAAAAGAGGAGCCTACATGGGACCCAATCCCGTTGACCGGGGATATCCCGGCAGCAAGCATCCCCTCATAACAGGCCGCAATGGCATCCCCTTGGCCGTGCGGTTGAGCGCTGCCAATGTCCACGATTCAAATCTGCTGGAGTCTCTCCTTGACGCCGTACCCTCCCTGAAAAACCGTCATGGGAAACCGACATACAGGCCAAAGAAGCTGCACGCGGGCAAGGGCTATGATTTCCCCAAATGCCGCACTGCCTGCACGGGGCGGCTTTCCTCCCCGATGCTCGCGCGCACGAGAGTGAGGACGTC
>CAZUIA010000016.1:0-25631 GCA_964620835.1 uncultured Oscillospiraceae bacterium | reverse complement strand
TCGAGAGGGTTTGCGAACCCTCTCGAGCTCTCCCGGGGCTTTGTCAACAGTCTGACCCGGCTTCGCAAAAAGCCGGGTTTTCTTTGTTTCAAAAAAGGAGAAGCCTCCAAGACCGTGAACGTCGGCATCAAGGGTGAACAGTTCAATATCGCGCACCAGAGCGAAACGCCGGAAAAGAACTCAGCGCAGAACCTGCAGGATATGGCACTTCAAATACTGCGTCTCCGGGGACGCGGCCAGGATCGGATGGTCGCGCCCCTGCGTGCGCCGCTCGATCTGGCGAAGCTGCACCTTCGCGTCCGCCGCGGCGGAAACGAGCATGTCCGCAAACGCGTCCGGCAGCACGTGGTGCGAGCAGGAGCAGGTGATCAAAAAGCCGCCGTCCAGAAGCATTTTCATGGCGCGCAGGTTGATCTCCTTGTACCCGCGCAGCGCGCCCGGCACGGCGGCGCGCGTTTTGGTAAACGCGGGCGGGTCCAGGATGATCGCGCCGTAGCGCTCGCCCGCGTCGTACTTGGCGCGCAGCAGGTCAAACGCGTTGGCCTGCTCAAAGCCGACGGACAGGCCGTTGAGCGCGGCGTTTTCCGACGCCTGGCGGATCGCCAGGTCCGAAATGTCCACGGCCCCCACCTCGCCCGCGCCGTAGTGCGCGGCGTGCAGCGCGAACGCGCCGGTGTGCGTGAAGCAGTCCAGCACGCGCCGACCCTTGACGAACGGCGCCATGGCCGCGCGGTTTTCCTTCTGGTCCAGGAAATAGCCTGTCTTTTGCCCTTCCTTCACATCCACCAGGAAGCGCAGGCCGTTTTCGCAAATTTCAACCCGGTCCGGCACCTCGCCCCGCAAAAGGCCCTGCGTCTGCTGCATGCCCTCCAGCTCGCGCACCTTCACGTCGCTTCGCTCCCAGATGCCCTTGGGGCGCAGCGCGTCCCACAGCGCGTCCGCCACCGCGCCTTTCCAGCGCTCCATGCCCAGCGCGAGCGACTGAATGACGATCACGTCCCCGAAGCTGTCGGCGATCAGCGCGGGCAGCCCGTCGGACTCGGCAAAGAGCACGCGGCAGCTTTTCAGGTCCGCGAAGGCCTTGCGGTATTCGATGGCGCGCGACACGCGGCCGCGGATGAACGCTTCGTCCACCGGCTCGTCGCGCGTGGTGAACATCCGAAGCGCGATCTGCGATGCGGGGTTATACATCGCGCGGCCGAGAAACTTGCCGCGAAAGGACGCGACGTCCACCGCGCCGCCGGGCTCAAACGCGCCTTCCACGCGCGCGATATCGGACCGAAACACCCACGGGTGCCCGCGCAGCACGCGCTTTTCGCGCCCGGGGTTCAGAATTGCCTTGGCCATGCTCCCACTCCCAACCGATTTGCGTTTTTCTCTTCGGTAGTATACCACAAACTGATTTTCGTTGACAGGCGAACGTGCGCTTTGTATACTCTGCGTAAGAAAACGCAAAAAGGGGCTTCGTTCACATGCAGTCGATCATCGCCAACCCCGCGCTGTGGCCAAGCGGCGCGAAAAAAATCCGCTGGGCGGCGGAGCACATGCCGGTATTGAACGGCATTCGCGCGCGCTTTGAAACGGAGCGCCCGTTTGAGGGCATGACGCTCGCCGTGTCCGTGCACATGGAGGCCAAGACCGCCTACCTGTCCGAGGTGCTGGCCGCGGGCGGGGCTGAGGTCTTTGCGATGGGCTGCAACCCCCTGTCCTCGCAGGACGACGTGTGCGCGGCGCTGGCCGCGTCTGGGGTGACGGTGTTTGCAAGGCACGGCTGCTCCCCCGAGGAATACGACGAGTATTTGCTGCGCGGGCTGGAAACGCGCCCGCACATTCTGATCGACGACGGCGGCGACATGGTGCACCTTTTGCACGAGGAGCGGCCGGAATTTGCGCAAAGGCTGATCGGCGGGTGCGAGGAGACGACCACCGGCGTGATGCGCCTGAAGGCCCGCGACAAGGCGGGCAAGCTTCGCTTCCCGATGCTGCTGGTGAACGACGCGGATTCGAAGCACCTGTTTGACAACCGCTACGGCACGGGCCAAAGCGTATGGGACGGGATCCTTCGCACGACGAATTTATCCGTTGCCGGCGCGACCGTCGTGGTCGCCGGGTACGGATGGTGCGGCAAGGGCGTGTCGCTGCGCGCCAAGGGCCTCGGTGCCAAGGTCATCGTGACTGAGGTGGACCCGGTCAAGGCGTGCGAGGCGGTCATGGACGGCTTTTCCGTGATGCCGATGGACGAGGCCGCGCCGCTGGGGGATCTGTTCATCACCGTCACCGGCTGCGAGGACGTGATCGGCGAAAGGCATTTTCCGCTTCTCAAGGACGGCGCGGTGCTTTCCAACGCGGGCCACTTTGATGTGGAGGTGAACGTCAAGGCGCTTCGGAAGGCCGCGGAGGAAGTGTTTGAGGCGCGGCACAACATCGAAGGGTTCCGCCTGCCCGGCGGGAAAACCCTCTACCTGATCGCCAAGGGGCGGCTGGTCAACCTGGCCGCCGCGGACGGCCACCCGGTCGAAATCATGGACATGAGCTTTTCGCTGCAGGCGCTGTGCTGCGAATACCTGGCCCGGCACGGCGGCACCCTCGCGCCGGGCGCGTATCCGGTGCCGCGCGACGTGGACGCGCTCGTCGCCTCGCTCAGGCTTTCATCGCAGGGCATCTCCATCGACCGCCTGACCGAGGCCCAGGCGCGCTACCTGAAAGGGTGGGCGTAACGCCTTTTCATCTTTGCATTCGATCGCTTGCGAAGTTTTTCTTCGCAAGCGATCGCCGCTTTACGGCAGGAGGGAAAGCCGCCATGCTGACGTATCAGGAAATCGCCGCCTTTTGCCTTTCGCTCCCGGGCGCGTATGCCCGCTATCCGTACGGCCCGGACACGGCGGTGTTTGCGGTGGGGGACAAGAAATCCTTCTGCCTGGCCGCCGAGCGGTCTACCCCCTTGCACATCATTCTCAAGTGCGACCCGATCGAAGCGGAGCTGCTGCGCGCCGCGTATCCCGCCGTTTTGCCTGGCTACCACTGCAATAAACGGCACTGGAATTCAGTCTATATTGACGGAACGATCCCGGAAGGCGAGATTAGGCGGCAGATCCAAAACGCGTACCTGCTGGCCGGCGGACGAAAGAAGGAAACGGTTCCCCTTCGCGTGATCCCATAAAGCCATCCATAGATCCCCAACCCAATTCAGGCAAAAAGGGGTTGCACTTTCGGCGGTTTGTGGTATACTATGAATATCAAAGATAGTCAAAATTGGGGGTTTTTCCAAATGAGACCATTGACGGACAGCATCGAGGCGTTCATCAAATCGCTGCTGGAGGAGGGACAGGAGCAGGTGGACGTGCAGCGCAACGAGCTTGCGCAGTATTTCCGCTGCGCGCCCTCCCAGATCACATATGTGCTTTCCACGCGCTTTACGCCCGACCATGGCTATGTGATTGAAAGCCGCCGGGGCGGCGGGGGATACATCCGAATCGTCCGCCTGCGGGAATCTCCCGGCAGCAATTTGCTATATCTAATTAATAAGCGCATCGGTGCGGCCATTTCGCGGCAGGATTGCGAGGCGATCCTCTCGCAGCTTGAGGATAACGATGTGATTACGGGCGGTGAAGCGGAGCTGATGCGCGCGGCGGTTTCCAACGAGGCCATCAATTTGCCCATCGCGTTTAAGGATACGCTCAGGGCCAGCGTCTTTCGGGCCATGCTGCTCAAGATCGCCGGCCGCCAGGAGGAAACCGACTGACCGGATGTTTCCTCGAAGGGGGGAGAACCATGTTTTGTGACGAGTGCAAGAAAAACCAGGCCACGGTTCGTCTGGTAGCCATTGTGGACGGGAAAAGGACGGAACGCAACCTCTGCGCGGCGTGCATGGCCCAAAAAAAGCTGAACCTGCGCGCCGACGGCGTGCAGAGCATGCTGTCCGCGATCTGGAACAGTGCCAGCAGGGCGACGGCGAGGCATCCGGGCCTTCGGTGCTCGCGCTGCGGGCTTGAATACGACGATTTTCTGAAAACCAGCCGGCTGGGCTGCGCGCAGTGCTATGCGGATTTCCGCGCCCAACTGAAGCCCCTGCTGGTGCGCCTGAACGGCCGCGCCAAGCACGCCGGGCGCGTGCCCGAGCGGGCGGACGAAAGCATCAAGGCGCAAAGCCGCATGGAGCAATTGCGGCGGGAGATGGAGTTTGCGGTGGTGTGCGAGGATTTTGAGCAGGCGGCTCTGCTGCGCGACGAGCTTCGTACCCTGGCTGCGGCGTACAAGGGCGGTGAGATCAATGGTTGAGACGAACGTCAGCGTGCGCGACGTGGTGCTCTTCAGCCGGGTGCGGCTGGCGCGCAACTTCGCCGACCTGCCCTTCCCTTTGACCATGCGCGCCGAGGACGGCGCGAAGGCGCAGTTTCGCGCCGCGGACGCGTTAAAACACGCGCCGCAGGGGAAGGACTACCGGCTGCTGCGCATACACGACCTGCCGGACGCCGAGCGCCGCGCCATGGTCGAAAAGCACCTGATCAGCCGGGAGCTGCTCTCGGCGGGCGAAAGCGCCGCGGTGCTGCTTCGGCGCGACGAAGCCGTCTGCATCATGCTCAACGAGGACGACCACCTGCGCATCCACGCGCTTTTGCCGGACCTTGCGCTGGAGAAGGCGGCCGCGCTCGCCTTTGAGGTGGACGACGCCATCGGCAAGCGCGTGCAGTATGCCTTTGACGCGGACCTTGGGTTTTTGACAAGCTGCCTGACCAACGCGGGCACAGGCCTGCGCGCGTCGGCGCTGTTGCACCTGCCGTCGCTCACGCGCTCGGGCGCGATGGGCCAGGCGGTGGAGGATCTGACGAAGCTGGGCCTTTCCCTTCGCCCGCTGTACGGGGATGAGGGCGAGGCGCAGGGCGAACTGTACCTGATCGGCAACCAGGTGGCGCTGGGCTTTGCCGAACAGGAGATGATCGACTCCATCGAGGCGGTCATCGGCCAGATCGTGGACCGCGAGCGCGCCGCGCGGGAGCTTTTGCTCCTTGACGACGACGGGCGGCTGGAGGACCGGCTGCTCCGCTCGCTGGGCATCCTGCGCCACGCGCGGCTGCTGGGCGAGGCGGAATGGATGCGCCGCTGGTCGGATGTGCGGCTTGCGGTGCAGGCGGGCATGCTCCTGATGGACCTGGCGAAATGGGACGCGATGCTGAGCGCGGCCAAACCCGCGCACCTGGAGCTTAACGCGCAGAAGGAACTGTCCCCGGTCGAGCGGGACGCGCGGCGGGCGCTGCTCGTCCGCGAAGCCTTGTGCGAAGCCCGCGCATAGACAAAAAGGGAAGGCTGGAGGAATCAATATGGCATTTGCCGGAAGATTTACGGAAAGGGCGCAGCGCGCCTTGATTGCGGCACAGGAGTCCGCCAAGCGGATGGGCCACGACTACGTGGGTACCGAGCACCTGCTGCTCGGCCTGCTCAAGGAGCCGGGCTCGCCCATGCAGGCGCTGCTGGGCGAAATTACCTACGAAAAGGCGATGGCGCAGGCCGAGCGGCTCGTGGGCCGCGGCGACGGCTCCTCGGAGCGGCTGGCCTACACGCCGCGCACCAAGAAAATACTGGAATCCAGCCTCCTGGAGGCCCGGCAGCTCGGGCACAAGTACATCGGCGCGGAGCACCTGTGGCTGTCGCTGATGCGCGAGGGCGAGGGCGTCGCCGCGCGCGTGCTGCAGGATCTGGGGCTGGATCTTCGCAAAGCGCGCGAGCAGCTTTTGAGCGAGATGCAGGAGGGCGCAACCCAGGAAACCCCGGGCAAGTCCGAAACGCCGACGCTGGACCAGTACGGCCGGGACATGACCCGCGCGGCGGAGCTGGGCGAACTGGACCCCGTGATCGGGCGGCAGACGGAGATCGAGCGCATCACGCAGATATTGATCCGCCGCACGAAGAACAACCCCGTGCTCATCGGCGAGCCGGGCGTCGGCAAGTCCGCCATCGTGGAGGGGCTGTCGCAGCGCATCGCCGAGGGCACGATCCCGCACATGCTCAGGGGCAAGCGCGTCTTTTCGCTGGACATCGCGTCCATGCTCGCGGGCAGCAAATACCGGGGCGAGTTTGAGGAGCGGTTCAAAAACGCGATGGCCGAACTGAAAAAGAACGGCAACATCATCCTGTTCATCGACGAGATGCACACCATCATCGGCGCGGGCGGCGCGGAGGGCGCGATCGACGCGTCCAACATGATCAAGCCCGCCCTGGCGCGCGGCGAGGTGCAGTGCATCGGCGCGACCACGCTGGACGAATACCGAAAGTACGTTGAGAAGGACCCGGCGCTGGAAAGGCGGTTTCAGCCCGTCATGGTGGGCGAGCCGACCAAGGAGGAGGCGCTTGGCATCATCACCGGCCTTCGCGACAAGTACGAGGCGCACCACAAGGTGCGCATCACGGACGAGGCGCTGAAGGCGGCCGTCGAGCTGTCCGACCGCTACATCAGCGACAGGTACCTGCCGGACAAGGCGATCGACCTGATGGACGAAGCCGCCTCGCGCGTGCGCATCCGCTCCTTCACGCCGCCGCCGGATGTGAAGGAACTCGAAAAGCGGCTGGAAGGGCTGGCCAAGGAAAAGGACGAGGCGGTCAACCACCAGGATTTTGAAAAGGCCGCCAGCCTTCGCGACGCGGAGCGGGGCCTTCGCGCGGAGATGGAGGGCCTGCAAAAGGCCTGGGAGTCCGACATGGATAAGCCCGGCGAAACGGTGGGCGAGGAGGAAATCGCACAGATCGTGGCCAGCTGGACCGGCGTGCCGGTGCAGCGGCTGACCGAGGACGAATCCAAGCGCCTGCTGAACCTGGAGGAGATCCTGCACAAGCGGCTCATCGGCCAGGAGGAGGCGGTCAAGGCCGTATCCAGGGCGATTCGCCGCGCGTACGCGGGGCTGAAGGACCCGAGGCGCCCCATCGGCTCGTTCCTGTTCTTGGGACCGACGGGCGTGGGAAAAACGGAGCTGTGCCGCGCGCTCGGCGAGGCGCTGTTCGGCGACGAAAACGCGCTGATCCGCGTCGACATGAGCGAATACATGGAAAAGCACTCCGTCTCGCGCATGATCGGCTCGCCCCCGGGCTATGTGGGCCATGAGGAGGGCGGCCAGCTCACCGAGAAGGTGCGCAGAAAGCCCTACGCCGTGATCCTGCTGGACGAGGTGGAAAAGGCGCACCCGGACGTGTTCAACCTGCTGCTGCAGATGCTGGAGGACGGCCATCTGACCGACTCCAAGGGCCGCATGGTCAACTTCAAGAACACCATCGTCGTCATGACGAGCAATATCGGCGCCTCCACGATCAGCAACGAAAAGTCCATGGGCTTTGGCGCGGCCGGCATGGCGCGCCTGCAAAACTACGAGGACATGAAATCGCGCGTGCTGATGGAGGTCAAGAACTTTTTGCGGCCGGAATTCCTGAACCGGCTGGACGAGACGATCGTATTCCATGCCCTGTCGCAGGAGAACATCAACGAGATCGCAGCGCTGATGCTCAAAAACGTGTCCGTGCGGCTGACCGAGCGCGGCATCCGCCTGACGGTGTCGGACGAAGCGGTCGCATACCTGGCCAAGGCGGGATTTGACCCGGCGTTCGGCGCGCGGCCCCTGCGCAGGATGATCCAGCGCAAGGTGGAGGATGCGCTGAGCGAGGAGATATTGGCCGGCCATCTCCATCTGGGCGACGATGTGCAGGGTTACGTGGAAGGAGACGAGCTGAAGTTCAGGCGGGCGCCCGTGGTTTGCCCGGCATAGGGCTTCGGCGCGGTATCTGAGGGGCTGTCGCACAAAACGTGCGGCAGCCCCTCAGGCCTTTGACAAACCCCCGCCATGGAAAAGCGCGGCAGGGGTTTCAGCCCGCTGACACTTTGTCAACGGCCCAAGGCAGGGAAGCAGAGCTCTGCTGCTCTGCCGGCACGCATCTTGCCGTTCTACGCAGTTTAGCGTTTACACAAAATTCGGACCCGTTGACAAAATGGCGACATGGGAAAGGGGATGGTATACTTACTCTGTAGATGGGGGGAGCACACCAGGACGGATCGTACCGCCAGCAGCTGGAGAATATGCTCGCATCCTGGACATAAATGATCCTGTCGTCCCCGCCGAAGAAGCATTAGGGCATCTGCGTGTCGGCCGCCTTGGCACCATCTATCAGCTGCAGCGCGATGCGCTTGTATCGTGGACATCGACAGCCCCCGCCAACGCGGCGCGGAGGAGTTCCGTCAGTTCATACCGGATGCGTCAGTCATGGCACAGGATTTACAGATCAGCAAGAATAGACTATACTGCTTCTTGGGTTGAGTTGCGAAGGAGAGCTTTCATATCCAGCCAGAGCGGTGAGAAGGTAGCACATGAAAACAATACGCTCCTATTTCTATGGACGGAAGAATTCGGTCATTCTTTTCACAGCTACGTTTATCATGGTGATCCTGCTGGCACTGTGCGTTTTTTCCGTGTCGGTCAACCTGTACACGAACCTGATGATGCGCAGCCAGAAGGCCTCGGGCCTGGAGCAGATTGAGGCATACATTCAGGCCGCGGAAGCGAATCTTTCCAAATTGCGCGAGGTGGCAAGCTATGTCGAATACAGCAGCTTTGTGCGCAGTTGGATCAACACCCCCTTTGTCAGCGTCAATCTGATGGATCTAAAGAACATTCAGGATAACAACAATTCAGTGGTCGCCAGCAATCCCCGGCTTTTTTCCATCGACCTGTATAACGCCAACGAACGCAAAGTGCTCTCGACTTTTTCCGGGTATTATGATGTGGATCGCCCCATGATGAGCGGCGCGGCGCGCAGCGCGCAGCTTCTCGCGTTCGCCGAAAGGGGGGATCACGGATCCGTGTTCTATGTGGACACGGCCTATGGAAAGCTCGGCATGGTCACGTTCATGAAGCATGTGACAGCCACAAACAAAAACGGCGTGGTGGCCGTCAGCGGCGAGCTGGATAAGATTCTGCCCACGCCGCCGCAGGGCATCCAGCTCTACCTCAGCGATGAAAAGGACAGCGGCTGGCAAGCCAGCGTGACGGAGCCGGGCCAGCCCGTCGCCATTGCCTACCGTTTGCTGCTCAAGGAACAGAGCGGCGTGCCTGCCCGGACGCTTCGCATGGCCAACGTCAGCGGCAACGGCCAGATGCATGCCATCTCCTATCCGGGCTTTCTCAATGACTTGGCGCTTCACGCGGTGTTCCCGCAGTACAGCGCCGCCTCGATCGTCATGCAAAATCCCAATGCCTTCGCGCTGGTCGTGGCGGCCATTTGTCTGGTATCGCTTCTGCTGGCATGGGTTATCCTGCGCCTTGCATATGAGCCGCTGCGCCGCATGCTCGAACAGACAACCCAACAGGAAGAAGGCGGTCCGATCAAGCGGCTGGAAACGCTGATGCAGCATTATATGCGCCAGGAGGAGGCGCTGCGCGCAAGCCTGGAGATGAACAGGACCTATCTTTACGAGCGCACCCTGCGCGACCTGATCTTCGGCCGCCGCCGCCTGGAGCCGGATGCGCGCATGCCGGCCATTGTACGCCCCTTTGGCAACGCGTTCGTTCTGGCCTGCATGACGTTCGCGCCGGCCGCCGGGAAGCAGGAGGATGAACGCATCCTCTCCCGCGCGCGAGAGATCGGGGAGACCGTTCGGGCGCTGGCGCCATGCGAACTGTTGCAGATGAGCCCGCTCCTCTTCGTCCTATTAGTAAACTACGAGCAAAAGCCGTCCTCCGGCGAGCTGGCCCGATGCTTGGAGGAGGCGGTCGAACGCGCGCCGGACGACGGCGTGCACATCCTGTCCATCGGCGTGAGCAATGTCGGCGATCTCGTGCAGGAACTGCCCGAGCTGTATGAGCAGGCGCTTACCGCCTCCAGGACGACGCCCGCGGACAGCAGTTCCATCGTTGTCCGGTACAATACCCTGGTGCGCAGCGGGAACCAGTCGTCCTTCTGGCAGGCGATCCGGCCGTTGGTGCAGGCGCTTCGCGCGGGCGGCGAGGCGGACGTGGAGGAAGCGCTGGCGACAATCGTCGAGCGCCATGTCGGCATCGCCCCGGACGAACGCGAGCCGTTTCTGCTGTACCTGATCGCCTATATCAACCGCGTCAGCCAGAGCTTCGGCGCCTCGCTGCATCAGCTCATGGACGAGGACCCCTTCGATGTGTTCTCGGACCAGCAGACGTCGCAGGCACAGCTGGCGTATATCCGCTCGCTCTGCAGGCGCGTGCTTGGCGCCCGCACCGATTTGGATAAGCAGTACAAGCGCGCCTCGGTCGAGCTGGCGATCCAGTACCTTAAAGTGAACTTTGACAAACCTCTCTCCCTGTCCACGCTTGCCGACGAGCTGGAGATCAGCCCCTCCTATCTCAGCGAGCTGCTCAAAAAGGAGCTGAACATGACCTATGTGAAATACGTGCAGATGCTCCGAATGAACCGCGCGAAGGAGCTGCTCGTTGAAACAACGTCCAACGTCAAGGACATCGCCTTGGTGGTCGGCTACGACAGCGAGCATTCCTTTATCCGCAATTTCAAATCCGTCGAGCGCATGACGCCTTCCCAATACCGCGCCCGCCGCACCAAAGGGCCGCAAACGCCATAGTTCCGGGCATGCGCAGAAAAAATGAACATGGGAAGAAAGCACCGAAAAAATGACTGCCTGCATGTTTTCGGTGTTATTTTTTATGCATATAGCTGCGAGTTATTGTAAATTTACATGCAAAATATGTTTTGCTATACTAGCCAGCATAGAATCCCTCCCGGCAAGGACCGCAAATCCGCTCAGGAGAGAGGAGAGATGGATGTTGGTAAAATCCAACCATCCCAAGCCCATTGGCGGGACGGCAAGGCGCAAAGGCTACTGGACAAAGCTGGGCCGCGACGTGATCAACCAGCGATACCTGTACCTGCTGCTGTCCGTCGGCTTTGTATGGTATATCGTCTACCGTTACCTGCCGATGGCCGGCCTGATCATCGCGTTTAAGGATTTTAGCTTCGGCAAGGGCATTTTCGGCAGCGATTGGGTGGGGCTGAAATATTTCCGGCTGATCTTCTTCAACCACGCGGATTTCTGGAATATCCTGCGCAATACGGTGCTCATCAACCTCTATAAGCTTTTGTTTTCCTTTCCCGTGCCAGTCCTGATCGCCATCATGCTCAACGAGGTGCGAAGCCTCCGGTATAAGAAGTTCGTGCAATCCGCCATTTACCTGCCCTATTTCGTTTCCTGGGTTATCTTTGGCGGCATCATCACGCAGTTTCTCTCGCCGTCCACGGGCATCGTCAACATGCTGCTGGGCGTGTTCGGCGTCAAGCCGATCTTCTTCCTGGCCGAGCCGCAATGGTTCCGGTCGATCGTCGTTTCCACCGACATCTGGAAGACGATGGGGTGGGGCTCCATCATCTATCTTGCCGCCATCACCGGCATCGACCCTACGCTCTATGAGGCCGCGACCATCGACGGCTGCAACCGCTTAAAAAAAACATGGTACATCACGCTGCCCTCCATCTCCCAGACCGTGGTGATCATGCTGCTTTTGAACATCGGACGCCTGCTGGAGGTCGGGTTTGAGCAAATCTACGTGCTGTACAACCCCGTGGTATACGGCGTCGGCGATGTCATCAGCACGTATGTGTACCGCATTGGCGTGGGCAAGAGCCGCTTCAGCCTGACGACGGCCATCGGCCTTTTCCAGTCGGCGGTGGGGCTTGTGCTGATCACCACGGCAAACTTCACCTCCCGCAGGCTGTTTGACAAATCCATCTGGTAAGGAGGGTTTTCATGGCAAGACAAATTACGAGGGGATCGTTCAGCGCCTTCCGGCTGGTCAATGGCTTTGTGTTGCTTGCGCTGGCGCTGTTATGCATACTTCCGTTTTACTACGTGGTCATGATCTCCTTCTCCGACCCGCTGCTGGTGCGCGAGGGCATGATAACGCTGCTTCCGCGCGGGTTTTCCCTGCGCGCCTACCAGCTGATTTTGCGCCAGCAGATCTTCTTCAACGCGCTGAAGGTTAGCGTACAGCGAACGGCGATCGGCGGGGCGATCAACCTGGTGATGCAGTGCATGACGGCCTACGCGCTGTCCTGCCGATATCTTCGGGGGCGCAAGGCGTTTACGCTGATGGTGATCTTTACGATGCTGTTCAACGGCGGCATCATTCCGACGTTTCTTATCGTGCGCTACACCGGCCTGCTGGATACCTTCTGGGCGCTTGTGATCCCCAACGCGATCAGCACGTGGAACGTCATCATCCTCATCAGCTTTTTCGATTCGATCCCCGACAGCATCCATGAATCCGCGCGCATCGACGGGGCAAACGACATCACAATCTTCCTCAGGCTGGTCATTCCCTTGTCGATCCCCGCGATTGCCGTCATCGCGCTCTATATCGCCGTCAGCCACTGGAACGCCCTGATGGACGCGGTGCTCTACATCAACAAGTCAAAGCTCAAGCCGCTGCAATCCTACCTGATGGATCTGGTCATGCGAAACCAGATGAACGATATGTACGCCACCCCCTCGGAGCAGGAGGTCACCTCGCTCTCCCTGCAGACGGCCGCCATCTTTGCTTCAACGGTGCCCATTTTGCTGGTATACCCGCTGGTGCAGCGCTATTTTGTCTCCGGCCTGATGATCGGCGCGATCAAGGGCTGAGGAGCGCCAAAGGGACTCCCCATGGTTTGCATTCCGCGCAGGACGCGGATGTGATAGGTGCGGCGGAGCCATTTTGCCGCGCAGGTGCCATACAAGACAGAAGGAGGTTCCCTACATGAAAAAGCTGTTCGCCCTGCTCCTGGTGCTGACCTTGGCGCTGCCGTTGGCCGTGTTCGCCGAAGGCTCGCCGCCGCTTACGTTCCTGACCAACATCAACGTCGATACCGAAGGCTACGATGTGAACGAGAATCCCTACATCGACTACATCCGAAAGCAGACGGGCCTTGACATCACGGTCATCAGCGAAGCGACCAACTACGATCAGAAGCTCAACACGGTGATGGCCTCGGGCGACTATCCGGATTACTTCATGGTGCTCAACCGCAACTTCCTGCTGATGTGGGCGGCCGACGGCCTTTTGCAGCCGCTGGACGAATACATCGAAGGCACCGAGTACCTAAAGAAGATGATCAAGGACGAGGCGTGGGAGCTGTGCCAGTACGAGGGTAAGACGTATGCCGTGCCGATGCAGCGCTTTGACTCCACCCCGTACATGAGCTTCGTCCGTAAGGATTTCGTCGAGGCGCTGGGCGTTGATATCGACAAGGTCAAGACGATTGACGAGTGGTACCAGCTGCTCTACGACTTCACCTACGGCGACCCGGATGGAAACGGCGTTGACGATACGTTTGGCCTGACCGCGTATTCCGGCGGCAGCAGCGTTCGCAGCGACAACATGCTGAACATGTTCCAGGACAGCTTTGACGCGGCCAAGTTCAAGGTTGTGGACGGCGAGGTGCATCCCAACTACATCCTGCCCGAATACAAGGAATGGCTCCTGTTCATGAACAAGCTGTACGCAGACGGCATTTTGGATCCGGAATATGTCGTCAACACGTATCAGCAGGTTTTTGAAAAGACCGTTTCAGGCAAGTACGGTATGTTCTCCGCCTTCTGGAGCATCCAGGAGTTCAGGGGCTACGGCGGGCTGCGCGAGGATCTCATCGCCGTGGCGCCGCCGCTGAAGGCGGACGGAAGCGAGGCCAAGTACCGCTACGGCAGCCCCAGCCGCCACTATATCGCCGTCCCCAAGGACAGCGCCGACCCGCAGGCCATTGTGGACCTGATGGACTGGGCCTGCTCGGATGAGGGCGCGCTGTACGTGCACGCCGGCATCGAGGGAATGGACTATGACATCATCAACGGCGAGGTCGTCGTCAAGAGCGACCGCCGCGGCAAAAGCTGGGCATGGCGCTATCTGACCCTGGGCATCCAAAAGCCGCTGGTCGATGACCAGCTCTATCCGGTCCTTGTGCAGTCCTGGGGCGAGCTGGGCATGGAGCACTACGAAAAGAGCAATGCCTGCGGCATGTACGACGAGATCGACATGAAGGCCCCGTATTTCCCGGAGCTGGCCGATTACGACCTGGATTCGATGGTGCTGGCCTTCCGCGACAACGCCATCATGGGCAAGGTGGATATCGAGGCCGAGTGGGACAATTATGTCCAGAGCTGGCGCAAGGCCGGCGGCGACCTGTGGATCGAGCTGTACACCGAGTACTACAACGCGGCGCACTGATGGGATACGCCTGATCTGAGTTGAACCGATCAGCAGGAGGGGGCGGAAAGCGGGCTGTTTTCCGCCCTTGGATTGTCGGCACGGCCGATATGCGAAAAAACGCAAGAGGTACACGTTATGAATTTGGTCACGCTGTCCGCCGGTGCGCTGCGCATCGGCTTTCATCCCCAAACCGGGCTGCCGAAAAGCCTTTGGAGCGCCAAGACCGGCATGGAATACCTCAAGCAAGGCCCGCAGCCCTTCTTCTCGCTGGAAATGAAAAAGGGCGATGCGCGGCGCGTGTTCACCGCGCCGGACGCCACAAGCGCAACCGCGGTTTCCGCCGACGGATGCGTCACGCTGTATTATAACTTCCTGGGCGGCGAAAACATCAGCGTCAAGTGCACGGTGCGCGCGGAGGTGGACGAGCTGCGCTTTGGCATCGACGTGCAGCAGACGGGCTTTTCGTGCCTGTGCATCGAGTACCCCATCCTCCGCCTGCCCGAAAGGCTGGCAAGGGGGGAGGACTGGATTTTATACAGCCACCCGTTCCTCAACGGCATGCTCATTCGCGGCTTTGAAAATGCACCTCTTCAGGCGGATCTGGCCTTCTCCGACGGCCACACCAACCCCGTCCAGATGACCGCATGCGGCACGGCGCGGGAGACGTTATACCTGGCGACCGACGACACGGAGCACCACGCGCGCTATCTGCTGCCGCGGCGCGCGGAAGAAGCGCTGGACATGATGGGCGCCTACTACCCAGACGACCGCGAGGCGCTGCATATCACGATGCCATATGACGCCATGGTGGCCGCGCTGCCCGAGGGCGAATGGTACGCGGCGGCGGAAAGGTTCCGAAGCTGGCTGTACCGGCAGCCGTATCTGGCAAAGCGGCTGGCCGAGCGGGACGATGTGCCCGCGTGGTGGCTCAACTCGCCCGTGGTGGTCGCCATCAAGGAGCAGGGGAAGCGCAACAGCGAACCGGCGCAGAAGCCCTCGCCCTGGTGCCACCCGCTGGAAAACGGCGTGCCTCGCCTGCTGGAGATTGCCGAAAAGATGGACAGCCCCATCAACGTGCAGGTGTTTCACTGGGAAAAGGGCGGCGGCTTTGTCAACGGCGATCACTTCCCGCCGCTGTCCGGCTTTGAGGGGACAGCCAGGTTCTTTGACATGCTGCACGCCAACGGACACACGGGCGGCGCGTACATCATTCCGCACAAGTGGACGTTCAAAGCGCATGTGACGGGCTTTGAGCCCAGCCCCTATCTGCACGAGCGGGATCTGGCGAAGATCGTGGTGCTCAACGAGGAGGGCAGGCCGGTGTTCAGCCGGTGGGATTGGGACTGGCGCAAGCGCGTATGCGTTTGCATGGCCGATCAGACGGTGCGCGCCGAGCTGGTCGACTCCTTCCGGCAGTTTGCGCGGATGGGGGCGGACTATATCCAGTTTGACACCTTCGCCGGGGTGACGCCCACCTGCTGGAACCCGCTGCACGGCCACCCGCTGGGCATGGGCAAGTGGCAGATCGACCATTCGCTCGACGTGATCGGCGAGCTTCGCAGCCTTGACAAGGATTATGTCCTGACCTACGAGGCGCAGCCGATCCCCGAGGTGATCCCCCTCAGCCATGGCTTTGTCGAGCGCGGGCTGCACCCGATGGACAGGCCCGGCCTGGAGATGATCCCCCTGTATCAATTCATGTATCATCCGTTTATCCAGGGCTTCGCGGGCGAAAACTGCGGCGATTTCAACACGCCGGACAATTTCTTCTACATCAACGCCATCACCTTTGTCAGCGGCGATTTGACCATGATCTCGCTGGACATGCGCGGGCATGTCTGCATGCAGACGCACGAAATCGACGGCTACAACCAAACGGTCGACGATTTTTGCCCGGAGGAGGATGTGTATGCCTTCCTGCGGCGCATCAACCGCCTGAGGCGGGGGGCGGCCAGGGCCTATGTCTCCGAGGGCGAAATGCTTCGCGCGCCGAGGATTCGCTGCGCTTCGTCAGGCGTGCTGGCCGGCAAGGCCGGGCTGCGCGAGATTCCGTCCGTGCTGGGCAGCGCGTGGCGCGCCGCGCATGGCGGGATCGGCGCCGTGGTGGTCAACCATTCCGGCATAGAACAGACGGCCTCCGTCGACCTGCGCACGGCCGCCCCCGCGGCGACGCTGACCCTAGACAACGGCAGCACGGAAACCGTCGCGCTGGAAAACGGCGCCGTACGGCTGACACTCGCGCCGCGCTCGGCCGCGCTGCTTGAGCTGGCGAAGGAGGGATGAGACGATGGAGCAACGGGTCATCTTTCGTGAGGATTTCAGGGGCTTTGGCGTGGCGGACTTTCCGTTTGAGCCCCTGCACGGCGCGATGGGCGAATATCACTTTCGCCCGCCGCAGACATACCCCGGCGCGTGGTACGATCCGATCCCCACGATGTCGCGCAGCAAGACCTGGATCATCACCCAGGTAGACGGCTTCAAGTGCATGGAATACGCCGCCAAGCCGCTGACAGGCGACGAAAACCTGTGCCTGCTGGCCACGGGCGAGCCGGACTGGACCGACTACACCGTGGAAATGCGCGTGCGAAGCCTGCTAAAAGACAACACGGCCGGGTTGCTCCTGCGCTACGCCAACAGCCGCTGCTACTATATGCTCGCGCTCGGCGGCGACAAAATCCGCCTGCTTCGGCGGGCGCACGTGCAGACCGTGTGCCTGGCGGAAGCGCCGCACACGCATACAGCCGACCGCTTCTTCACCCTTTCGGCCGAATGCGCGGGCGGGACGATCACCTGCAGGCGCGACGGCGAGATCATCTTTGCCGTCCAGGACGACACCTACCCCGCCGGACGCATCGGCTTTGGCGCGCTCGCGCCGGCGCAGTTTACGGACATCACCGTCAGCGCCGCCCCGGCCGCGCAGGACGGCTGGGCCAAAGCGCGCGCCGCCGAGCGGCTGGAGGTTGCGAAAAAGAGCGCGGACCAGCCGCAGCCCCTGCTGTGGAAAACCATCGACTTTAAGAATTTCGGCTGCGGCCGCAGCCTGCGCTTCGGCCATCTGCTGGGAGACGGGAAGCTGCAGATCGTCCTGGCACAGAACCAGCAGCGCATCTTTGGCGACGCGTTCGCGCACATCAGCTGCCTGACCGCCGTCGACCTGGAAGGAAACGTCCTCTGGCAGGTGGGCGAGCCGAGCCCGGAGCACGCGCACCTGACGGCGGATGTGCCCTTGCAGGTCTATGACATCGACGGCGACGGCTATGACGAGGTGATCTACGCGCATGATTTCAAGATCATCCTCCTCGACGGCCGCACGGGTCGGGTAAAGCGCTGGGCATACACCCCGTTTGTCACCGAGTCGCCGGAGTTTTTAAACATCGGCGGCATCTCGCGCTACCCCTATGACCGCCTCAACGTCGATGCCATCCGCGTGGTCAACCTCTCGGGCGGCGAGCGCCCGTCGGAGCTGCTGATCAAGGATCGCTACAAGCGCATCTGGGCGCTTGACAACGACCTGAAGGTGCTGTGGACCTACGCCGCGCCGGTCAATCCCGGGCATTTCCCTTTTGCCAAGGACATCAACGGGGACGGGCGCGACGAAGTGTTCGTCGGCTACGACCTACTCAGCGCGGACGGCAAGCGGATGTGGTCGCTCCCGATTCATTCGGACCATACCGACGAGATCATCATCGGCAAGGTGGACCCGGACCGCGGGGACCTGATCCTCATGGCGTCCGGCTACGAGGGCTTCAACATCAGCGACCTGGACGGCAACCTGCTGGTGCGCCGGCAGACCGGCCATGCCCAGCGCATCAGCGTCGGCAACTACCGTAAAGACCTGCCGGGCCTTGAAATCGCCATGGTTACCTACTGGGGAAACCAAGGCATCCTCTTTTTGTACAACTGCAAGGGCGAACTGCTGTGGACCGCCGAGCCGTCCACCAACGGCAACATCCTCACCCCGGTGAACTGGTCGGGCGACGGACAGGATTTGATCCTGCTATCCGGCAATGTCGCGCGCGGCGGGCTGATCGACGGCTACAACCGCCAGGTTGTGCGCTTTCCGGATGACGGGCACCCCGAGCTGTGCTGCGACGCGTTTGATATGACCGCAGACCCGCGCGACGAGCTGCTCGTATGGGATACGCAAAGGATGTTCATCTATACGCAGGATCGCGGCTTTGAGGGCGAGCGGATCAGCAAGCCGGAGAAATACCCGCACTACAACGCATCCAACTACCGCGGGGAATATGCTTTCCCCAACATGATACCCTTTGTAAAAACATAACGGAAGGAGTGTGAGGCCCATGCGATATGGATTGTCCGGGCGCGCGTTCCTGACGGTGTCCGTCTGGGAATGCCTGGAGGCTGCCGCGCGGTTTGGCTATGCCTGCGTGGCGCTTGACGCCGCGCAGGCGCATCCCGGGCTTGGCGAAAGGGAAATCGCCCGCATCCGTATGGAGCTTGACAAGCACCGCCTGTCCGTCGAGCTGATCGACAGCGCAATGGGCGGCCGGGCGCACTGTGAGGAGATGCCGCCCGACTTTGGCGATGTGGCGGCCCTAGCGAAACGGCTTGGCGCGCGGCATATCCTCGTGAGGCCGGGTGGCGTCGCCTCCGCCCAGGCCACGGACGCCATGTGCCGGCGCGCGGCTCTGTGGCTTCGGCAGGCCGCCGCCGCGGCCGCGGCGCGGGGCTGCGGCCTGGCGCTTGAAACGGACGCCGATACCCTCTGCGACACGCCGGAGGCCTGCGTGAGGATGCTGGACGCGATCGCGGCGGACGGCGTCGGCCTGCTGCTGAGGCCCGCGGCGCTGTACCGCGCGGGCGCAGCCGTCACGCGCGGCGCGGTGGAAGCGCTGGGCGGCAGAATCCTCGCCGTTGAGGCCGCCGATGCCGTGCGGCTTGCCGGCCGGGATGGCGCCGACGCCTCCTGGCACGCGCGACGCGTAGGCCAGGGCGCCGTGGACTGGCAGGGCATCTGCCGCGGCCTTCAGGAGGCGGGCTTTGCGGGAGCGATGATCCTGGGCGGCGAGGGCGGCGAAGGCATGCCCGCGCGCGCGGCGTTTGCCCGCGCGGGCATGCAGGATCTGCGCATGCTGGCGGGAAAGGGGTATGACAAGGAAGGCTGGCTGCATCTGTCGCCCGAGGCGCCCGGCATGCACACGGTGATCGCGCCCCGGATCAGCGATTGCCGCTCCGTATGGGTTTACCGGCTCAACCTTTCGTCCGGGGAATCCTATGCCCTGGAAACGGGCGGACAGGAGATGAACGCCGTGCTCATCCGCGGCGGCGCGGCGGCGGCGGCCGACGCGTTTTCCGAACGGATGTCGCCGCTGGACAGCTTTTATCTCCCCGGCGGCCACCGGGCGACGCTGACCGCGTGCGAGGACAGCGTATTCTACCTTGGCGCGGCCGTATGCGAGGGCCACGGCACGGCGTTCTACCGTCGATACGATCCGAGCCTGCCGCTTGGCGATATTCACCAGATACACGGCGCGGGGTCCGGCCTGCGGGAAGTTTTTTTCACGCTGGAGCCGGGAGCGAAGGCGTCTCGGCTGCTTTGCGGCATCACGCATTCGCGGGATGGACAGTGGACCAGCTGGCCGCCGCATCAGCACGAGCGCGACCTGGAGGAGGTCTACTGCTACTTTAACATCCCCGCGCCAAGGTTCGGCCTGCATCTAAGCTACGCGGATTCGGGCGATGTGGAGGACATGGCCGTGCACGCCGTGCGGGAAGGCACCATGGTGCTTGCGCCAAGGGGGTACCACCCGACTGTCGCCACGCCCGGCATCCGCAATGCCTATTTCTGGGTGCTCGCGGCGCACAGCCACGATCGCCGGCGCTATGACCTGGCGGTCAATGATCCGGCGTTTGACCCGTCATGAGGAGGGAAAGCATGGTATCGATCGATCTGACAGGCCGACGCGCCCTTGTCACCGGCAGCGCAGCCGGGCTTGGGCGCGCCATGGCCGAGGGGCTGGCCGAGGCGGGCGCGCGGGTGGCGCTCCTGGACGTTTCGCCGGATGTGCGGGCCGCGGCGGCGGAAATCGGGGCGGCGCACGCCGTGCAGGCCGACCTTTGCGACCGAAGCGCGCTGGCCGCGGGCTTTTCGCAGGCGGCGGATGCGCTCGGCGGCCTGGATATCCTCGTCAACAGCGCGGGCATCCAGCGCCGGCACGCGCTGGAAGCGTTCCCCATGGACGACTGGGACGCCGTGCTGGAGGTGAACCTCAGTGCTGTCTTTGCGCTTTGCCAGCTGGCGGGCCGGCTGATGCTCGAGCAGGGGCATGGGAAGATCATCAACATCGCCTCCATGCTCTCGTTCTTCGGCGGGCAGCGCATTCCCGCCTACGCGGCAAGCAAGGGCGGCGTCATGCAGCTGACCCGGGCGCTGGCTGTCGGCTGGGCGGGCAGGGGCATCCAGGTGAACGCCCTTGCGCCCGGGTATATGGATACCGCGATGAATACGGCGCTTTTTTCCGATGCGCAGCGCAACGCTTCCGTCCTCGCGCGCATACCGGCCGGCCGATGGGGCACGCCGCAGGACATCAAGGGGCCGTGCCTCTTTCTGGCATCGAGCCTTTCGGATTACCTAAGCGGAGCGATCATCCCGGTGGATGGCGGCTATCTGAGCTGCTGATTCATAGGCATGCGGCTCCCTGGCGCGGCTCGGATCATCGCTTGATGCCTTGCTGCCGGGGGCACGGGCATATCCCGCCGAGTTTCCGAAATGACCGCGATTGCCGTCCGTACTTCGGTGCAAACCCATACCGTATGCGCTAGACAAGGGACACCTTCTTTGGCGTTTTATTGATGCGTGCGTTCGCGGTATCCGCGCCACACGTTTTCAAACCATTCGTCCCGCTGCGGAATGGGCGTTACGGGCTCAAAGTGGCTGCGCACTTCCCCGTCCGGCCCAAGCTGCGAAATGAGCGCCTCGTTGGCTGCCGCCCGCCGCGCCGGACGCATGCGGTACTGCCCGCGAAGCACCGGCGGTTCAACGCCCTTTTCATCCAGCACCAGCGCGGAAGCCCGGCTTCCGCAGCGCTCCGCCGATGCAGCCATGGCGCTCAGCATGGCGTACTGGGTGATCAGCGTGTCACGGTACTGGTAGTAACGCGGCAATTCGCTTTCATTGCATAGACGAACGCCATCTTCCTGGATGCGGCTGCGAATCATGCGGGCCGTTTCGTTCATGGCGGATAGATCGCGCACATGTGCCGCGCTGGCGCTCATGGCGCGCTGCGCTTCCAGAATGCGTGCGTCCAGGTTGGACGCATCCGCCATCCGGGGGCTTGGCAGCGCGGCAAGAGCGCGCTCCGCCAGTTCCCTAAAGCGCGCCTCGCCAATCGGTTCCTTTTTCTGCCCATACGCGACGGCTTCCGCCGCGCGGCGGCTGCCGACCTGCGTCGCGTTGAGCGCCGAACCGCCCGGCCGATATGCGCCGAACGTGCCGGCGGCCTCGCCGCACACATACAGGCCCTCGACATCCGTCTGCCAATGGCAGTCCACGGCGATGCCGCCGTTCATGTGCTGGGCGCAGACGGCCACCTCAAGCTTCTCGCGCGTCAGGTCTATGCCATGGCCCCCGTATAGCGCGATCGCCCCGGGGTTCATGTGCTGCAGGCGCTCGATGGGCGTGCCGAACAACGCCCCCGAGTTTTTCAAATACTGCTTCGCCTCCTCACACAGCGGGTCAAAGCCGTGTTCGTCGATACAGGACGGGTTGCGCGTAAAATCCATGTATACGCGCCAGCCAAGGCGGTATACCGCATGATGCACGATCAGGTCGATCTGGGAAGATCCGTCCGTCTTGCGAACGTCAAACGGCCATTGATATCCTTTGAGGAATACGCGGTCGATGGCCTCAAACGGCTGCGCGAAGAAATCTGAAAACAGCTCCCGTTCCCGTCCGGACGCATCTATCGCTATATAGCGGGGCAACACCTGCTGATATGTGCCGGAAACGTTCCAGCGAAATTTCAGGGAAGCAAGCCCGTACTGCCATTCGTTGAGATTGCGCCCCTTGGCTCCGGCCAACAGCAGCGCGCCGGTCATGCCCTTTTGGCTCTGCGGAAAGACGCGGGTCTCGTACGCCATGGCGGGGCCGCCGGTCGCCGCGATCACGTTCCGGCAGCGATACGCGACCCGTTCGCCTGTCACGGTGTCCATGGCCAGCACGCCGCAGGCACGGCCCTCATCCGTTACAATGCGCAGCACCTGCGTGTGGTCATGAATGGGGATCCGCTTTTGCCGCACGGCGCGCTCCAACGCCTCGGTCATGAATTTGGAGGTGAGCGGCCCGGCGCTGGTTGCGCGCGCGCGCGGATCGTGGTCCGTTTTGTAGCCGGCATATTCGCCGTATTCGTTGCTGGGAAACGGCACCCCGAGCCCTGCCAGCTTATAGAAGCCCTGCAGCGAGCCCGCCGCCTCGCAAAGGGCGATGTCGCCCATGACGCCGCCGCCGGAAAACAGCGTTTCCGCCATCTCCTGCACGCTGTCCTTTTGATCGCCTGCCACGGAGAGCTTGTAGTACGTCTGCTTATCGCTGCCCGTGTTGCGCGACGTGCCCATCGAAATCCCCTCGGTCAGGATGATCGTATCCTTTTGTCCCAGCGCAACCAGCCAGTCCGCCGCGTTAAAGCCCGCGCAGCCCGTACCGATCACGATGTTTTCCGTTTGATATATGCGCATATCACAGCCTCCTCAAATGAAATCCGCCGTCGGCATCGAGCATCTGCCCGGCCGTGAAACCCAGAAGTCCGCTGCGGGCGGCACGGACCATTTGGGCCTCGCCGATGGGCTGCCCAAAGCGGCGAATAGGCGTCGCAGCGCCGTCGATCGGCTTTTGATATCGCCCGGCCACAGCCTTGGCCCTCTCCGTCAACCCGATTCCCGGGCGCACTTCGAACCCCGGTATCCCTTCTTTTGCCAGCCGGTCCGCAAGCACCGCAGTCGCCGTAGCGGTGCCGGCTTTGGAAATGCGGTGCTTCGGGGTGACGGATGGCATATAGACAGGCACGAAGCCTATATTAACGATTCGCGGCGCAGAATCCTTCAAGCCCCGCTTCCGAATATCCAAAATCGGGCTGGCCGCACGCCGGCACAGGAAGAAAGCGCCGCGGGAGTAGGATGTTCATAACCCGGCCCAAGCCCTCCCGCGCGGTTTTCAGCAGCTTGGCGCGTGCCAGCGGCGCGACGCCCGCGCGTTGAAAACAGCCGGTCCGGCCGCTTTTGTCGGTTTTTGTGGCTTGACATACCAGATGAAACAACAGATAATAAAGAAGCTATTTGCAACCAATGCGCCCGTATGATGGTTTGTTCTATCGCCTGATGCGGCATGCCTTCAAACGGGTCTGTATGAGACTGTTGCAGGGCCTTGCCGCGTCATCCGCTTTGGATTGGCCCCGGGAAAATCCGTATATCCCAAGCCGTACACAAAACGGGAGCAAGCTTGCCGAATGCAGGCGTCTTTTTCTTCGCGAAGGGACGATCTGCGTCACCATCATGAAGGAGGGCACTATGATCAGGCATTGGAACGAAGAGTCACTGGACCACCGGAATGCGCTCTTGTATGCGATGGGCTTTGGGGAGGATGACATCAAGCGCCCTGTCATAGGCTTGCTCAACTCCTGGAATGAAATGAATCCCGGCCATTTCCCCTTCAAAGATGTGATTGAAGGGATGAAGCGGGAAATCCATGATGCGGGCGCGCTGGCAGTGGAGCTGCCGATCTCGGGCATCTGCGATGGGATCTGCAGCAATACCCCGGGCGACCGCTATACGCTGCCTTCGAGGGATCTGGTGTCCAGCGAGGTGGAAACAGTCGCCGAGCTGAATATGCTGGAAGGCATGGTCATCATGGCGACGTGTGACAAGGTGGTGCCGGGGATGCTGATGGGCGCGTTGCGCGTCAATATCCCCACCGTGATGTTTACCGGCGGCTTTATGGCGCCCGGCGAGCTTGACGGGCGGATGCTCACGCTGACCCATACGAAGCAGTCCTATGCCGCCTATGTGGCGGGCGATATCACCCGCGACACCTACAAGGCGGTTGTGCGCAACGCGTGCCCCACGCCCGGCGCCTGCCCTTTCATGGGGACCGCCAACACCATGTGCGCGACAGCCGAGATCCTCGGCTTTTCTCCCCACGGAAACGCGAGCGTGCGCAGCCAGACGCCCGAATGGCACCAGCTTGCAAGGGCCGCGGCGAAGGCCGTTGTTCAGGCGGTCGTGGACTGCAAACGGCCGAGCGATTTCCTCTCGCAGGCAAGCTTTGAGAACGTGGTGCGGTATATGATGGCGACCGGCGGTTCCACGAACAGCCTGCTGCATATCCCGGCGATCGCGCGCCAGGGCGGTTTTCTGATCATGCCGGAAACATTTGACCGCATCAGCCGTGAAGTCCCGGTCATCAGCGCCATTTATCCCAACCACCCGACGTATACCATGGTTGAATTCTCCAAGGCGGGCGGCCTTGGCGCCGTGGTCAAGGAGCTGTCAAAAGCCGGAAAGATCGACGTGAATGCGGGTGGGATGTTCGGCACCATCGGAGAGATGGCCGAAAAAAGCGCCACCCTTGACCCTGAGGTGATCCATCCGGTTTCGCAGCCCATCAGCCATCAGGGCGGCCTTGCGGTGCTGCATGGAAACATCGCCACAGACAGCGCGATTGTCAAGTTCAGCGCCGTGGAAAAGGAGGCCTGGACCTTTGAGGGGCCCGCCCGTGTTTATGATTCCCAGGACGAGGCTTGGCAAGCGATGCTTTGCGATGAGATCAAGGCCGGCGACGTTGTCGTCATCCGCTATGAAGGGCCGAAGGGCTCCCCAGGCATGCCGCATATGGAAACGTTCATGGCAGCCGTCCTTGGCAAAGGCCTCGGCACAAGGATCGCCCTGGTCAGCGACGGGCGTTTTTCCGGCGCCACGGGAGGGCTTGCGGTCGGGCATGTCAGCCCCGAAGCGTACGAAGGCGGGAACATCGCGCTGCTTCAAAACGGGGACTGGATCCGTATCGACATCGCCGCGCGCACCCTGTCCGTGGAGGTTGACGAGGCCGAGTTCGCCAAGCGGCGGACCGCGTGGAAGCCTCTTATCAAGCCCGCGTCCGGATGGCTTTCGCTGTACCGCAAAAACACGACCAGCGCGCACCGCGGCGCAACCATTTATTGGGATGAATAATAGCGTTCCAAGCGCTCCTGCGTCCAAAGCGGGTCTGCAAACCTGAAAAGAAGGGCGAATATGTGCCCGCTCCTGCATTAGAACAGAAAAAGCCCCCCCTATGAAGCATAAGGGGGCTTTTAGATTGTTGACAAAGACCCGGGAGAGCTCAAGAGGGTTCGCAAACCCTCTCGATTTCAATCAAATCCCCCGCGCCAGCCGCATTGTCGCGCTGCTGCGCATCGCTCTGTGCGGCTGGCAACCTCCGCA
>CAZUIA010000015.1:24408-25889 GCA_964620835.1 uncultured Oscillospiraceae bacterium | reverse complement strand
GTTAGATTCCCCCCACCTCCACCACAAATCCCTTGGAATCATTGGGTTTCAAGGGATTCCCTTTGTGAGGTTGTTGTCAATCGGCGCATGTTGTACTTGACGCGGGCCTTCGGGAACGATAAAATGGAATCGATGCATCTTGACCGGTAAACCGGCGGGGACCATACTCCAAGGGGCTTTGGGGAGAAAGCCGTCCGCGCAGCCGGCTTTTTCAATGAGCGTAAGTTAGCTTAAGCTAACTTAGAGCATTTGTCCGATGAACAGCAGGGAGGCCGCCACATGGGAATTCCGGAGATCACCTTCCCGCGGGGGAGCGGCTTGCTCAACGCCGATCCAAACTTCAGCTTTCAGCTGAACCGGGTGATCCAGTGGAACGGCGGGCGGCTGCAGGACATTGTGCCGGTTTCCCCAAATGGTGCCGGATACGGTGGCGGACTGGCTGATCGGCTTAAATGAAGGGACGGTGGTGGTGCATGAAAAAAGACAAGCGGCATCTTCCCCTGTTCGGACCGGGACCGGTCTATGTCGCCGTCATTTTTGCGCTGACTGCCGCGGGGCTTTGGCTGTCGTACGCCGGGCGGCTGGAATCCGGGCATGTGTCGGCGCTGCGCATCCCCTTTTCAATCCTCGGCGTGCTCCTCATCCTCTCCGGTGCTGTTTTGTGGGTGCGGGCGGTTTTTTACGCCAAAATTGACGCGAACATCCGGAAAAACCGCCTGGTCACCGGCGGCGTATACGCCTGGGTGCGAAACCCCATCTATTCGGCGTTTTTGCTTCTCTCTGCCGGAGCGCTGCTGTTTGGGTGCAATCTTTGGCTGCTGCTCTTGCCCGCCCTCTACTGGGCATTTCTCACGGTGCTGATGCGCCGCACCGAGGAAAGATGGCTCAATAAAGCCTACGGCGCGGCCTACGCGGCCTACTGTCGGCGCACGAACCGCTGCATTCCCCGTCCGCCCCGGCAGCAGTCCGGAGGACTGGATGTTCAAAGGAGGCATCGCTGTCATGGCACATGAGGAAGTCCGGCAGGCGTACCAAATGCTGGGAAAAGAGGCAAGCGCCTACGACGGCATGATCACCTGCTCTACGGCCTTTGGTCAAGCCGTCTGCCGCCTGGTGTGGGCCATGGGAAAGGCGGAAAACGCCCGGTATATTGAGCGGGCGCTGGCGGGCATCCCGGAGGGGTTTTCCGGCAGACTGCTGGAGGTGCCCGTGGGCACGGGGGTGCTGACCCTGCCGGTGTACCGGAATCTCCCCCGCGCGGACGTGACCTGCCTGGATTACTCGGCGGAGATGATGGCCACCGCGCAGAAACGGGCGAAGCTGTTCGGGCTGAAAAACGTCCGCTTTCTGCGGGGCGACGTGGGCGCGCTGCCCTTTGCGGACGGGAGCTTTGACGTCGTGCTGTCCCTCAACGGGTTTCACGCCTTTCCGGACAAGGAGGCTGCGTACCGGGAAATCTATCGGGTGCTGAAACCCGGCGG
>CAZUIA010000015.1:0-24398 GCA_964620835.1 uncultured Oscillospiraceae bacterium | reverse complement strand
CTTCTGCGGCTGCTTTTACATCCGGGACGAAACGCCCCGCACAGACCGCTGGATCCGCCGCTTTTACGAGCCGAAGGGCTTCTTCACCCCGCCCTACGAAACGGCGGGAAGCCTGAAAGCCCGGCTTTCCGGGATGTACAACCAGGTGGCATTCAGTACGGTCAAGTCCATCGCATCCTTTACCTGTCGAAAGGGGATAACCGATGCTGCGTAAATTCTTCCAGAACACCCGAAAGCCCACGGGTCTTTTGGGCCGCCTGATGCTCCGCACCATGAACGGCGGCCATGCGCCGCTCTCGAACTGGGGCCTTTCGCTGGTTCGCCCCGCGCCGGATGCCCGCGTGCTGGACGTGGGCTGCGGCGGGGGCGCGAACGTCGCCCGGTTGCTTTCCCTCTGCCCCAAGGGTTTTGTGGATGGTATTGACTATGCTCCGGAGAGTGTCGCGTTCAGCCGAAAGGAAAACGCCGCGGAATTGGGCAGGCGCTGCGACATCCGGCAGGGCGATGTGGGCGCGCTGCCCTTTGAGGCGGGTTCTTTTGATCTGGTCACGGCTTTTGAAACGGTGTACTTCTGGCCGGATTTGGATAAGGGCTTCGCTGAAATCCTGCGGGTCTTAAAGCCCGGCGGGCAGTTTCTTCTGGTCTGCGAGTCGGATGACGTGGCAGATAGCAAATGGCCCGATCTCATCGACGGCATGACGATTTATGCGGGGGAGGATTTGCGGGCCCGGCTGGAGCGCGCCGGCTTTGCCGCCGTCCACCTTACGCGCGGCAAATCCGGATGGATTGCGCTCGTTGGGGAACAGGGGCGAAAAGCATGAGAGCAGCCGAATGCATATCAGAATCACATCCGAAAGAAAGTGTGGTGTACAGCGTATGAAACGAACCGGCTTACCCGATTACGCCAATTGGATTCCCAAAAAACTTGTGACGAGCCTCGGCTTGATTGCCACGCTGTTTGCGCTTTTGTTTGTGCTGAGCTTCCTGTTTCCGGGCGGAGCCCTGCTGCTTGCTTTGCGCGTCGTGCTGGGCGCGGCGGCGGTTTTTGTGCTCCTATTTTTGGCCTACATGGCCCGGGCGCGAAGCCTTCTGTCCTACGAGGGCGGCGGCGTGCAGGGCAAAATTCTGGACAACGTCTTACGCTATCTCGGCTGGGACGGGCGCGGAACGCTCCTGGACATCGGCTGCGGCAGCGGCGCCATGACCATCAAGGCGGCAAAGAAATTTCCCGCCGCCCGGTGCGTCGGCATGGATTACTGGGGCGCGGTGTGGGATTACGCCAAAGAGCAGTGTGAGCAAAACGCCCGTCTGGAGGGCGTCGCCGAACGGACATCGTTTCAAAAAGGGGACGCCGCGCATCTGGATTTCCCCGATGAAACCTTTGACGCCGCGGTCAGCAATTTTGTGTTCCACGAGGTGCGTACCCAGCCGGACAAACTGGCCCTGATCCGGGAGGCGTTGCGGGTCTTAAAGCCCGGCGCGCCGTTTGCGCTTGAGGATGTTTTCTTCTCCCGCAAGCACTATCCCGATCTGGAGGGGATGATCCGGGCGTTGTCGGGGGATGTCGCCGAAATCCGCTTTGTGGACACCCGGAAAAACGACTTTGTGCCGAAGCTTCTCCGCACGTCCATGGTGGCGGGGGACATGGGCCTGATCTGCGGCAGGAAATAGTGCCGTCCGGCGGACAATCTTCTCGCGTGGATTGGGAGGGGTGATTTTGAGGGCTTTGATTCAATCCAGGGACGGCTTTCAAAGCCTGCTTCGCCGCCTGTGCGACAAAAGCGTGACGGACGGATGCGGCGCGCGCATGACGCTCTCCGCCCAATACGGAGAAGGCGAGCTGCGCAGCGTACGCCTGTCGCCGCACGCGAGCGTCATGGTTTCCGATCTGCGCTTTCGCGACGGGCTTCTGGTTTCCTATCGGCTGCCCAGGGACCATACGGAGATATCCCTGTGCATGGACGGCGCGATGCGCGCGCTTGAGACGGATGCGCTCGAGGTCAATTTCGGCAAAGGCGAGCTGTGCGTCCTGGCGCCCGGCGGGGATGGCGAAGAAAGGTCCGGCGAAATGGCGTATCTTGCGGGGCGCCGGTACAGGGGCATTTTGCTCGCCTTCAGCGGCATGTGCGCGGACTGCCTCTTCGGAGAGGGCGCGGGCGATTCCTGGGCGGAGGCCGCCGACCAATGCGCGCCTTTGAATGAGCGGGGGTTTTTCAAAACGGAATCCCCCGCGGCGCTTCAGGCCGCCTTCCGGCAAACGGAAAGCCTTTTCTCATCCGGCGGCGCGCCCGGCCTGCTCGCAAAATCCAGGCTCATGGAGGTTCTGGCGCTGACCGCCCGGGAGCTTTCCGGGGATTCGGGCGCGCTTTTGCTGGACGGGTATGAAGCCGCCCAAATCCGCCGGGCGCGGACCATCCTTGAGGAGAACATGGCAAACCCGCCCTCTGTCGGCAGCCTGGCCGCGATGCTCGGCCTCAACCGCAACAAGCTGCAGCGCGGCTTCCGGCAGATTTACGGGGATACCGTATTTGGTTTCCTGCGGGAAATGCGGATGCAGCGCGCGCGCACGCTGCTTATGGCGCGCTCCATGTCGGTGGAAAGCGTCGCCGCCTTTGTGGGGTATACAAGCGTAAGCCAGTTCCGCGCCACCTTTCAGGATCGGTTTGATATGCTTCCCTCCCAGTGCCGGATCTTTTCTTCGTGACGGGTCCATAGCGCGCTTGTGCGTCCTCCGGTCTTTTTTGTGCTTTTCGGGGCCTGGCAGTTAGACTAAACTAACGTACAATGCTCTCCGGATACATCGTGGACCGGAGGGCGCTCTCTTGCTGAAATTCTTGAAAAACGGCTTTATCCTTTTGTTGTCGCTCGTCCGGAAGGCGGACAGGAAAAACCTGCGCCGATCGGTCGCCGCAGAATTTCTGTCCGTCCTTGCGGGCGTATTTCCCATATTTGCGCTGTATGAAATCGTAAAGGCGCTTGCCTCCGGGCGCGCGCCCATGAAGGCCATGCCCTGGGCCATCGCGGCCTTTGCGGCGATTCTTCTCAAAACGCTCTTTCACGGCGCCGCGACGCGCTTGTCCCACCAAGTGGCGTTTCCTATGTTACGCAGAACGCGACGCTTTTTGAAATGAGCATTGCGGAGAACATCCGCCTTGGAAAACCCGGCGCCTCAATGGAAGCGGTGGCCGCCGCGGCCGACGCCGCCCAGTTGGGCGATTTTGTCCGCGCGCTGCCCAAGGGATATGACACCGTGGTGGGCGCGGGCGGCGTGCGGCTCTCCGGCGGCGAAGGGCAGCGCGTGGCCGTCGCCCGGGCCATTCTGAAAAACGCGCCCATTCTCCTTCTGGATGAAGCGACGGCGTTTGCGGACGCGGAAAACGAGGACAAGATGCAAAAGGCGCTGGCGCACCTGGCAAAGGGGCGCACGGTGGTGCTGATCGCCCACCGCCTGAACACCGTGCGAAACGCCGACAACATCCTTTTGATGCAAAAAGGAGAGATCATCGCCCAGGGCACGCACCGCGCGCTGCTTGAAAACCCCGTCTACCGACGCATGTGGGCGGCGTATGAGCGCGTTCAAAGCTGGCGCGCGGGGGAGGAGGTTTCCGTATGATCCGTCTGATTCGGAAGCTGTACGGTCTGGCCGGGGAAAAGAGGCGCGACCTGCGCGCGGCGGCGCTTTTGCAGGCGCTGGAGGCCATGTGCGAAAGCGGTGTGTATCTGATCATCTTCCGGACGGTGGCGAGTCTGCTTCAAGGCATCTGGGATCAAGGGGCGCTCGTGCGCGCGTCGCTGATCCTGCTCGGGCTTTTCGCGGCACGCTGTCTGCTGGAATACTTTGTCAACCGACTGCAGAGCGCGGCCGGGTATGACATCATAGGCCGTGTCCGCCTCAGCGAGGCGGAGAAGCTTCGGCATCTGCCCATGGGGCGCTTTCTGGGGGAGAGCCTCGGCGCGCTCTTGTCTGCGTTCACCAGCGACATGGCCTATGCGGAGATGTACTGCATGTCCACCGTCACGCGCTTTACGGCGGGCATGGCCATGGTGATCGTGACCACGCTGATGATGCTGTTTGTAGACCTGCGCATGGCGCTGATCGCCGTATCGGGTTTTTTGCCGGCGCTTTTCGTCTACCGGTATGCGCGGCGATTGTTTGAACGGTCGGGCGTGCTTCGGCAAAAGACGCAGCAGGGTGCCATCGGTGCGGTGCTCGAATACGCCTCCGGCATGGAGACGATCAAAACCTATCGCGTGGGCGAGGGCGCTTTGGACAAGGTGAAAAATGCGCTGGCCGCGCACCGGGATACCTCCGCGCGCTACGAGCTGATGGCGCTCAACCCCATGATGCTCTACCAGCTTTGCGTTCGCGCGGGAATGGGGCTGATCTTTGTGGGCGGGCTTGCGCTTTATGCGGCGGACGCGGTAACGCTGAACGTGTATCTGTTCTTTCTGATCATCAGCCAGAAGTATTACGCCCCCGTCGAGGCAATTTTTCTGGATTATGGGGTTCTGAACCTGATGGGCATTGCCTTTCAACGCATTGACGAGCTGGGCGCCTATGCCCCGCTCCCGGACAAGGGGAAGGCCCGCGTTATGGGAACGGACATCGCCTTCCGGGATGTGCATTTTGGCTATCCGGGCGCAAAGCGGGATGCGCTCCGCGGCCTGAATGCGGCGCTTCTGCCCAACGCGCTCAACGCCATTGTCGGCCCGTCCGGAAGTGGAAAGACGACCATGCTCCACATGATCGCGCGGTTCTGGGAGGCAAGCGAAGGGAAACTTCAAATCGGCGGCGTGCCCATTGCCTCCATCGCGTATGCGGAATTGATGAAGTCGGTCAGCGTGGTCTTTCAGGATGTATACCTGTTCGCGGACACCCTCAGGGAAAACATCCGCATGGGAAAGCCCGACGCCACCGATTTGGAAATCCTGCGCGCGGCAAAGCTGGCCTATCTGGAGGATGTGATCCAAAACCTGCCCGAGGGGCTGGATACGCCTCTGGGCGAGGGCGGCAACACCCTCTCCGGCGGCGAGAAGCAGCGCGTGGCCATCGCCCGGGCCATTTTGAAGGACGCGCCCATCATTTTGCTGGACGAGGCGTTCTCCAGCCTGGACGCGGAAAACGCGTGGGCCATCCAGCGGGCCGTCGGCAACATGACCGCCCGGAAAACCGTGGTGATGATCGCCCATACGCTCTCCCACATTCAGAATGCCGCGCGCATTGTGGTCGTTTCGGACGGCCGCGCGGACGCCTGCGGAACCCACGCGGAGCTGATGGCGGGCGGCGGCGTATACCAAAGGCTGTGGGAGCGGGAGCACGCCGCAAAGGAATGGAGGCTCGGCGCGCCGTGAAGAGGATTTTTGAAAGGGCGGGCATCGGCATAGCGACGCTTTTTCTATTGACGGTGGCTTCGTTTTTGCTGACGCGGCTCTCACCCAGTGACCTGGCGGAGGCATACATCCGGCTTCATACCATTCAGGTGACGCCGGAGGCGCTCAGCGCGACGCGCGCCCAGCTGAGGCTGAACGATCCTTTGCCCGTTCAGTACGCAAACTGGCTTCGGTCGGCGGCGCGGCTTGACTTTGGCGCGTCCTTTGTAACCGGGTCGGCCGTCTTTGACGAGTTTCTGTTGCGCGTTCCCCGGACAGCCCGCCTGATGGGGTTAAGCGCCCTGATGCAGGCGGCGGGCGCGCTCCTTCTGGGAAGCGCTCTGTACCTCCTCCGGGATGGGTTTTCCGGGAAAGCGCTTCAACTGCTCGCGCTGTGCGGCCTTTCCATCCCGCCGTTTCTCACGGGGATTGCCATGCTGGATCTTTTTGCGATGCGCCTGCGCGTCACCAGCGTACTGGGGGCGGGGGCGATCTTCCCGGCCCTGTGCGCGGCGGTGATCCCCGTATGCTTTTTCGGGAAAATGCTCAAGACGGATCTCGGCCGCCATATGCGCTCCGAATGGGCGGAGTACGCCCGGCTGCGCGGCCTTTCGGAGCGGCGCATCCTGCTCGGGCACGCCATGCCCCACTCTGTTTCCGCGCTGATCCCCAGCTTTTTCAAGATGCTTGGCAAACAGTTTGCCGGGGTTGGGATCGTGGAAACGGTCTTTTCTTACCGGGGCATCGGCAATTTCATCATTGAAGGCATCGTACACCATGACGCGCCGGTGATCAACGCCTCCATCCTGTTTCTCGCGCTGGCGGTTTTGGCGGCGGATCTTCTGGCCGGGACGGCGCGGGCGTTTATGGGCCGGGGCGGGCGGCGCGCGGCGGGAGAAGCGGCATGAAGCGGCGCGGACGAACGCGGCGGATCTCCGTTGCCGCGGCGGTTGTTGTCCTTGTTCTTCTGGCCTTCGGATGGCTAATCGCGCCCAACGATCCGGACGCGCAGCACATCGCCATGCGGCTGAAGGGGGCAAGCAGCCTGTATCCCATGGGGACGGACGCCCTCGGCCGGTGCGTTCTTTCGCGGCTGATGTACGGCGGGCGGACCACGCTTTTTGTCGTGCTGACGGGCCTTTTTCTGACGTTTGCTTTCGGCACGGCGATGGGGCTGATACACGGCGCGGCGGGCGGGCGGCTCCGCGGCGCGCTGGATGTCGTAACCAACCTGTTTACGGCATTCCCGCCGATGCTGTACGCCATCCTTATGGCAGGGGCGTGGGGCGGCGGCGCGGCCGTCATGATCGCCGCCATCTTCCTTTCCACGTGGGCCCTTCTTTCGCGGCTGATCCGGACGCGCACGGAGGAAGAGCTGGGGCGCGTCTACGCGCTGTGCGCCGTGACCGCCGGGGCGGGGCGCGCGCGGCTTCTCGCGCGCCACATTCTGCCCAATATCCTGGGGGACGCGCTCGGCTTTCTGACGCTGACGGGCGCGGACATGGTAATGCTGATGACCGGCCTTTCCTTCGTGGGCATCGGAATGGGTACGGACATCATTGATTGGGGTGCCATGATTGCCGACGGACGCGCCGGCATGATGCAAAATCCCCTGCTGGTATGGGCGCCCGCGGCCGGGATTTTTCTGATGACGTTTTCACTGTACGCGCTTGGAGAGCGGATTGGCCCGGGGAGGGATTTGTAATGCTTGCGGTTTCCAACCTCCGCGTGCGTGCGGGCGGCCGCGAGATTCTGCGCGGCGTGAGCCTGACGCTCAAAAAAGGGGAGATGGTGGCGCTGACGGGCGCGAGCGGATGCGGCAAGACCACGCTCATCCGGGCCATTTCAGGAATTCTTCCAAAGGCATATCGGCTTTCCTGCGACTATATGGGCGTGGACCAAACCGGACTTTCGGCGGCATGCCCTGCGAAATGGCGCGCGGCGTGCGGCACGAGCTTTGGCTACATTCCGCAAAACCCGATGCTGGCCTTCGACCCGCAAAAGACCATCGGATGGCAAATGGCCGAAACGTTTCTTTTGAAAGGGCAAGCGGGGCGAACAAACGCGGCGTGTTTTTCGGAGAAGATGCTCAGGCGCGCGGGGCTTCCCGATGCGAAGCGGGTGCTTGATTCCTATCCGCGCGCGCTGTCCGGCGGCATGCTGCAGCGGGTTGCGGTGGCGATTTGCGCGGGGCTGAAAACCCGGTATGTCTTTGCGGACGAGCCCACCGCGTCGCTGGATGAAAAAAGCCGGGAGACGGTATGGACGCTCATTCAAACGATGCGCTCGGACGCGGGCGTCCTTCTGATCACCCATGATCCCGCGCTTCTGAAAGGCAGCGACAGCGTGCTTCTGATGGCCGAAGGCCGGATCATCGCGCGCGGAACGCCGGATCATGTGCTGAAAGATGCGCAAAGCGATTGGGCCCCAAAGTCCTGGCGGCCATGAAAGCGGAAGAGGAGGGAAACGCGGGTTGGAAGGAATTGTGATTCAAGAGGTTTCGAAGGCGTACGAGATTCGCGGACAGCCGCCGCTTTGCGTGCTGCGCGATCTCTCCCTGAGCGTCGCGCCGGGCGAATTTGTTGCCCTGGCGGGCGAAAGCGGGGGTGGAAAGAGCACGCTGGCGCGGCTGATCCTGGGCATCGAGCAGCCCGACGCGGGTAAAATTTGGGTGGATGGCACGGAGGATGCGGGCGGCGCGCTGAATCCGGGCATTAGCGTGCTTCCCAACATGACGGAGGGCCTCAAAAATCTGGGGCATTTGAATGCGCGCAAAAGAAAGGAAGTAGTTCTCGCGCTGATGGATCGGCTGGGGCTGGAACAAAGCGCGCTCCATACGCCACCCCGCAGCTTGAGCGGCGGTCAGCAGCGGCGCGTGGCACTGATCCGCGCGCTGGCGGTGCGCCCCAAATATCTGATTCTGGACGAGATCACCAGTGGGCTGGACCTGATCGCCCGGGACAGCCTGGTGAAAACCCTTGCCGGCTATCGCGACGCGCACGCGCTGGGCTGCCTGCTGATTACCCACGACTTGGGCGCGGCCCGGCGGCTGGCGGACAGAATCCTGTTTCTGAGGGACGGAAAGATTCAAACCACATGGGTCAAGCAGAAGGAGGCTATTTCATGAAAACGGGAACAAAACGGTTTCTCGCCGCGCTTTTTGCGGCCATCCTGGCGGCGCTTGGCGCCTTTTCCGGCGCGCTGGCGGAGGGATCGGCGCGCACGCTGACCATCGGCTTTGGACACGCGCTGGAAAATTACGCTCCGACCACCGCGTATGAAACCAAATCCACCATGGCAAACCTGGCGTACGAAACCATCGTCCAATACGAAAACGGGGAGATCGTTCCCTGCCTGGCTGAGAGCTGGGCGTGGAACGGGGATGGAACCGTGCTGACGCTGAATGTGCGAAAGGGCGTCAAATTCCACGACGGCGAACCCCTCGACGCCGAGGCGATGGCCAAAAACCTTCGCTGGGCCAACGCCAACCCGCTGTACGGTTTTTTTAAGGGCATTTCGCTGATCGAGCGCGTCGATGTGATCGATGCGTATACGCTAACGGTCACCTATCCCAGCCTCTATTACGCGGCGCTTCAGGATCTTTGCTCTCCCGTGCAGATGGGCATCGTTTCTCCCGCCATGCTGGACATGGAGAAGCTTGATTCCATGAACGGCACCGCCGGCACCGGTCCCTACGCCTACGACCACTACGATACGGAAAAGGACGCGGCGATCTTCCGGAAAAACGCGGAATACTGGGGCGGCGACGCCAAGTACGACGAGGTGATCGTCCGCAACATCCCCGACGCCGCCGCTCGGCTGATGGCGCTTGAGGCCGGGGAAATTGACATGATCTTCGGTTCCGACTGGATCAGCTATGACGACTACGAGCGCGCCGTCGCCATGGAAAACATTGCGGGCAAGACCTCTGAAAGCGACGTGCGCACCCGCGTGATCGTGCTCAACGCCGCAAATGAAGCGCTCGGCGACGCGAAGGTTCGCAAAGCCATCGCCTGCGCCGTGGACAAACAGGGCATCGTGGAGGGGTTCATGCACGGCTACGAAGCGGTTGCAGATCAGCCGCTGAGCGCCTCCCTTCCGTACTGCGACGTCCAGATCCGCACCGTTCAGGCTTATGACATGGAACAGGCGGCCGCGCTTTTGAAGGAGGCTGGGTGGAGCGATACCGACGGAGACGGCATTTTGGATCAGGACGGCGCCGCGCTTTCGCTCACGTTCAAATATCCCCAGGAGCGCGCGCTCAACGCCGAAATGGCCGAGGTCGTCAAAGCGTCGCTTGGCGAACTGGGCATTCAGGTGGAAACAATCCCCATGGAGTACATGCTCTGGGCGCAGGCGACCATCTCCGGGGATTTTGACATCAGCATCAACACCACCAACGGGCATCCGTATGACCCGCAGAACGTGGTCAACGCCATTCTCTCCGGCATGGACGGCGCGTATCCGTCCATCCTCGCGCTCCCGGATGGACAGGCGATGATCGATAAAGGCCTGAAAACCCTCGGCACGAGCGACGAAGCGGTCGTGAATGAAATCTATTCGGAGCTCATCAATTACCTCCTGGAGAACACCGTCAACATCCCGGTATCCACCCAGAAGGAAGTGGTGCTCTACCGCGGCGACCGCATTTCGGATGTGGCGTTTGGCGGCGCGACCAACCTGTTTGATGTCTTTGGGGTAGCTTGGGCACAGTAGCGAAGCCCTCCACGATGGACAAGAAGGCCCCTCGCCATTCTCCGCGTGGCGGGGGGCCTTTGCATGGTGAAAAAGTCAGACGGATTCGGCGTACTTCCCGAAGATGCAGCGCACATTGCCGTCCGCGCCCCACTGCCCGCGGGAATATCCGAGAGCGATCAGCGCCTCTTGCGGGGCGAAAATGCGGGCAAACAGAGGACGGCATTCACAGACGCCCGGGAAGGTTGAGAACGCCGGCAGGCGCGCATTCGGTGGGTACACCCAAAACCTACCGGAGACGGCAATGCGATAAACACACTTAGCGAATAAGCTCATAAATAGCCATTTTTACTTATTGTCTATATCCATAAAAAGAAGTAGTATTGTTACAGAATCAAGTTTTCCCATTTCCGTGTCCGGAGATGACGCGGCACACGAACGGATGCCCGGGGGCGGATGCGCGGGCAGGAGGTTTGTTTGACTGAATTTGAGGAGCTGGCGCTGAAAAAGATAACCAAGGATTACTTGGTTGATTGCGTATACGCACATATAAATACGCTGTCAGGAAGATACGGGATAAGCAACGCCGAAATCAGCATGCATGTCGGCTGGGACCCTGCCGGTTTTAACCAGAAGTACAATCGCAGCAACGATTTGCGCATCACGACGTTTATCAAAATCTACGTCGCCCTTACGGAGCTGGTCGCCGAAAAGGAGCGCGAGATGGGCATGGGAGAGTTCGTGCTGTCCGAAATACGCCTGGGTGATCTCATCACCGACGAAGAGTTGGCCGTCGGCGCGCTGTTCAATCATATCAGCGCCGTGGCCGAGGGGAAAGCCGAGTTCCTTGAAAAGGACAAATATATGGAAACCTACCGGCGCATGAGGCCCTTTGTGCTGGTCAGCAAAAAAAACAAGCGATACAGTGACCGCGAGATCGACGTCTACATTTACTACTATAAGGCGACCGCCACGCTTGGACATTAGGCACGGTTGCTTTGGAGGATTTATGCAGAAATTCGTAAACGACCAGAACAGCATGGTGGATGAGTCGATCTCTGGTTTTGTCAAATGCTATCCCGATGTCGTGAGCCATACGCCTTGCGCCCGCACGCTCAAGTATGTGAAGGCGCCCGTCGCGGGCAAGGTCGGCGTGGTAAGCGGCGGGGGATGGGGGCACGATCCCGCTTTTATGGGTTACATAGGAAAGAACATGCTTGATGCCGTGGCCGTTGGCAATACGTTTACGCCGCCGTCTGTGGAATCCTTCTGCGAGGCGTTTCGGGCCGCGGACGCCGGCAGGGGCGTGGTGCTGATCTACGGGAATTATCCAAAGGATATTGTTAATGCTGAAAAGGCCATTCAGATTGCCGCCGCGGAGGACATTCGCGTGCTGAGCATTGTTGCCAACGATGATATAGCAACTGCGGATCATTCGACGCGCAGGGGGACAACCGGCGAGGTGTTTCTGTGGAAGGTCGGCGGCGCGGCCGCCGCGCTGGGCTACGGCCAGGATGAGGTCGCGCTGGTGACTCAAAAGGCGCTTGCCAATACGCGTTCTATCGGCGTGGGCATCGCCAGCTGCATTATCCCGGAGGTTGGGCGGCCCAACTACCTGATTGAGAAGGGCACGATGGAAATTGGCGTGGGGCACCATGGCCTTCCGGGCAGCGACACCTGCAAGCTGAAGACGGCGGATGCCACGGCGGAAATTATGCTGAGTGAAATTATGCGCGACATGGCGCTCGCCCGGAGCGAGCAGGTGGCGGTCATCGTGTCCGGCCTGGGCAACACGATGCTCAGCGAGCTGCATATCCTCTTTGACCGGGTCTACGACATGCTGAACGAGCGGGGAATCGGGCTTCACAGGGCGTATGTCGGGAATTACTTTACGTCGCTGGACATGATGGGTGCGACGCTTACCCTCATGCGCGTGGATGATGAACTGTGCCGTCTGCTGGACCATCCGGGCTATCCGGCGGCCCTGACCCATTTCCTCCGCTGACACCGCTGCGCATTGAACCGATAGGAGAATGAGCATGAGTCTGCTTGAACTCAAGGGCATCCGAAAGAGCTACTATGGGGTGGAAGTACTGCATGGCGTGGACTTTTTGCTCAGGCCGGGCTGTGTGCATGCGCTGATGGGGGAAAACGGCGCCGGAAAATCCACATTGGTCAAGGTGATTGCTGGAATTCACCGCTGCGATGCGGGCGAAATCCTGTTGGAGGGCGTGCCTGTCGCCATTGATTCTCCGCTGAAGGCGCGGGAGATGGGCATATCGATGATTCACCAGGAGCTGTCGCCGGTGCTCGAAATGAGTGTTGCCGAAAACATTTTTTTGGGGCGTGAACCCAGGCGCATGGGTTTTCTGGATTACAAGACGCTCTACCAGCAGACGGAGGAACTCCTGTCCAAGTTGAAAATACCCATCAGTGCCCGGACCAAAATGAAAAGTCTCCGCGTGGCAGACCAGCAGATGGTGGAAATCGCCAAGGCGATCTCCCAGAACGCAAAGATCGTCATCATGGACGAGCCCACCTCCGCCATCACCGACCGCGAAGTGGACAGCCTGTTCAGCATGATTGCGGACTTAAAGGCCCGCGGCACAGGCATCATATACATTTCCCACAAGCTGGACGAAATCCTCAGAATTTCCGATGAAATATCCGTGCTGCGCGACGGCACCAACGTCAACACGTGGCGTGCGGACGAGGTGGACAACGAGACCATCATCCGCAGCATGGTCGGCCGTGAAATCAGAGAACAGTTTCCCAAGACCAAGTCCGAAATATCCGACACGATTCTCGAAGTCAGAAACCTGACCCGGGCGGGTCAGTACGAGGACATCAGCTTTACGCTGCGCCGCGGAGAAATCCTTGGTTTTGTGGGCCTCGTGGGCTCGGGCCGTACGGAATTGATGCATTCCCTGTTCGGCCTGACCCGACCCGACAGCGGGCAGATACTGCTCGAGGGCCGGGAAGTCAGCTTCAGGCGCCCGCGGGACGCGATTCAGGCCGGAATCGCCTATGTGACGGAGGATCGCAAGGGCGAGGGGTTGGTCATGCCGATGAGCGTGCGCAACAACACCACGCTGCCAACGCTGCGCGGCTTTACCAATCGGGGTTTGATCAGCCGCCGGCGGGAGGACAGGGCGGTGGAGGAGCGCGTGCGCGCGCTGAACATCAAGCTGACATCGCCCCGCCAACTGGTCAAGTCCCTGTCCGGCGGGAACCAGCAAAAAGTCGTGCTGGCCAAGTGGATTCTCGCCGCACCCCGCATTATCATCTTTGACGAGCCGACCCGCGGCATCGATGTGGGCGCCAAGGCGGAGATATACCGGATCATGTGCGATTACGTCGCCAAGGGAAACGCCGTCATCATGGTTTCTTCGGAAATGCCGGAGGCCATGGGGATGAGTGATCGGCTTATCGTGCTGAGCAACCACAGAAAAAGCGGCGAAATGTGCCGGGAAGACTTCTCCCAGGAGCGCATTGTGCAGCACCAGTTCATGTACATGTAGCGTACGGCGGCGAATTTCATGCGATGAGTAGGAGAGAGCAAAATGACGGACAAGCAGATTCGGGCACAGACATTGCCCCGCGACACCGGCATGACTCGCAAGCAGTTTATATCCACGTTTGGCTCGCTGATCGCCTTGGTGCTGCTCATCGTGCTGATGAGTGTGCTGAAGAGCAACTTTCTAAGCGCAACCAACATTCGGAACGTGCTCAGGATTGCCTCTATCAACGGGCTTTTGGCCATTGGCATGACGTTTGTCATTCTGACCGGCGGGATTGACCTGTCCGTGGGGGCGATCATGGGCTGCGCGGGCATGTTTTCGGCATACTTTGCGCAAAACAGCATGGGCTATCCCTGGTACGTGGGTGTGCTGGTGGGCCTGGGAATGGGGTTTGTCATTGGCCTGTTCAACGGCGTCAGCATTTCCTATCTGAAGGTTCCGGCCTTCGTCGGTACGCTGGGCGCGATGTCCATCGCCAAGGGCATGACATTCCTCCTGACCAACGCGAAGCCCATACCAAGCCTGAACACCACGTTCAAGAGCATCGGCGGCGGCGAGATTTGGGGTTGGCTGCCCATACCGATCGTCATCATGGCGGTGGTGCTGCTGATTTGCTTCATCCTGCTTTATAAAACCCGATACGGGCGCTACGTGTTTGCCGTCGGCGGCAACCTGAATGCCGCCCACGCCTCCGGCATCGACACCCGAATGATCACCTGTTCGGTGTATGTGATTTCAGGCATTCTGGCCGCGCTGGCGGGCATCATCACCACGGCCCGCGTCACTTCCGGCGTCACGTCCACGGGCGATGGCTACGAAACCAACGCCATTGCGATGGTCGTCATCGGCGGCACGAGCCTGGCCGGCGGGCGCGGCAGGCTGTGGGGTACGATTGTCGGCATCCTGCTGCTCCAGTGCCTGACAACCGGCCTTGATATGCTGGCGGTCAACGCCTATTACCAGCTCATCATCAAAGGCTTCGTCGTCATCGGTGCCGTCATGCTCGACGGGCTCAGTTCCGACCACTGAACGCAACATTTTGAAAGCATTCATGCCGTGGCAGCGCGACGCCGCGGCCCCGAATGGGGCGCAGAGCACCGAAAGGGGCGCCCCCAAGCTTTGTTTACCCTGCGGCGCGCCGCACTTGCCGGACTGAGATGCGTGCAACCACGAGATAATCGCGAAAGCGGTTAATCAATAGATAGGAGGGTACCTTGATGAAGAAATCCGTGCGAATCCTTACGCTCCTCGTCGCCCTGATGATGCTCTCGTTTGCCTTTGCCGCCAGCGCCTCCGCGCTGAAGATCGGCGCGACCTACTACAGCCTGCAGAACGAGTTTACCATGCGCATGGACAACGCCGGCAAGAAGTACTGCGAGGAAAACGGCATTGAGTTCCTGTCCTACGACGGCAACTACGACGCGGCAACCCAGCTCAGCCAGGTGGAAACGATGATTGCCGACGGCTGTGATGCCATCATTCTCAACCCGCAGGATGCCATTGCCTGTGCGGCAGCCGTGGAGCTCGCGCACAAGGCCAACATTCCGGTGGTTGGCGTCAATACCATGGTGGAGAGCGATTTGCTCACCTCCTATGTCGGCTCTCAGGACGTGTCCGCCGGCGAAGACATCATGAACTACATGATCAAGTACCTCGGCAAGGATGACTTCAGCATTGTCATCATCGAGGGGCCGATGGGCCAGTCTGCGCAGTTGCAGCGCATCGAAGGCATTACCAACGTGCTGGCCGATCATCCCAACATCAAGGAACTCGCCCGCAACACCGCCAACTGGTCCCGCTCCGAGGCCATGGGCCTGATGGAAACTTGGATTTCCACCTTCGGTGATGAAATTGACGCCGTGATCGCGGAAAACGATGAGATGGCGCTGGGCGCTCGCGAAGCCATCGTCGCAGCCGGGAAGGACATCCCCTGCATCGGCATCGACGGCATTACCGACGCGGTTGCGGCCATTCAGAGCGGCAACATGATCGCCAGCGACTTCCAAAATGCCGAAGGCCAGATGACCGGCGCCATTGAGACCGCGGTCAAGGCTGTGAACGGCGAGAAGGTCGAGAAGTTCTACTGGATTCCTTTTGAGATGATTACGCCCGAGAACGCCGCGGAGTACGTTGGCAGGTATTGATTTCGCGGGGCCAATGCCCGCCGGGCTTTCTTTCACCATGATCCCATGCGGGGCGGGCGATTTACCGTCCGCCCCGCGGCAGAGGCGACGGATACCGCTTAAGATTTCATCGGGAGGGATTTGCTGTGCTTCATTATGAAGGTGTGGATATCGATTTTTCCCTTGAGGGCAAGACGGCAATCATTACCGGCGGCGCGGCCGGGATTGGCTATGCCACCGCCAAGTTCTTCCACGCAAAGGGCGTGAACGTTGTCCTCGCGGACCTCAATCCCGAGGTGGAGAGCATTGCAAAAAAGCTGGGGGAGAACGCCGTGGGCGTGCCGGGCAATGTCTGCGACCGGGCATATCCTTCACGGGTGATTGAGGCGGGTGTCGCTGCTTTCGGCCGCATCGACATTCTGGTTAACAGTGCGGGCATTGTGGCACTTGAAGACGCGGAACTCATCAGCGAAAAAGACTGGACGAGGACCATCGACATCAACCTCTCCGCCAGCTTCTTTATGGCACAGGCGGTGGGCAAATACATGATCGACAATCATATCAACGGCTCCATCGTCAACATGGCTTCTCAGGCCGGCGTAATCGCGCTTGACAAGCATGTGGCTTACTGCGCCAGCAAGGGCGGTATCATCGCAATGACCAAGGTGTTGGCCAAGGAATGGGGCCGCTACGGCATCCGCGTCAACGCCGTCTCCCCGACAGTCGTGCTGACGGAACTGGGACACAAGGCATGGGATGGGCCGGTGGGCGAAGCGTTTAAAAAGGAAATGCCCTCCGAACGATTTGCGGAGCCCGAAGAGATCGCGGCCGTAATCGCCTTCCTGTGCAGCAAGGGCGCGGGGATGATTACCGGGCACAATCTTTTGGTTGATGGCGGCTTTACGATCAAATAAACGCTTTGGAGGTTTTCCTATGCAACGCATTTTGAACGATCCCGACCGCATCGTGGACGAGATGCTTGCGGGCTTTGTCAAAAACCACGGGGATATCGTCAAACACGTTATTACGTCCGAGGACAGCCCGCGCGGCGTCATTGCCGCCGTGGGAGCCCCCGTGCAGGGGAAGGTCGGCATTGTAACGGGAGGGGGCTCGGGCCATAAACCGGCCTTTATTGGATATGTCGGGAAAAACATGTGCGATGCGGCGGCGGTCGGCGAAATCTGCTCGTCTCCCACGGCCATCGCCTTCCTGGAGGCATTCCGCGCGGCGAATGGGGGCGCGGGCATTGCCTGCCTCTATGGGAATTACTCCGGCGACAACATGAATGTCAAAATGGCCGCAAAGATGGCGAAGCGGGAAGGCATTTCTGTCAAGACGGTCATCGCCAATGACGACGTGGCCTCTGCGCCGAAGGAGCAGCGCGAAAAGCGGCGCGGCGTAGCCGGCGAGATCTTTATGTGGAAGTGCGGCGGCGCCAAGGCGGCGCAGGGCGCCACGCTGGACGAGGTCATTGAAACGGCGCAGAAGGCCATTGACAACACCCGTTCCGTCGGCATTGGCCTCACCCCCTGCACGCTCCCGGCCGTCGGGCACCCGAATTTTGAAATCAAGTCTGGCACGATGGAAGTTGGCATCGGCCACCACGGTGAGCCCGGCATTGAGGTGTGCCCGCTGGAAACTGCGGCCGAGATGGCCCGGCGCATGGTGAACATCGTATTGCCGGACTATCCCTTCGGTGCGGGCGACGAGGTGGCGGTGCTCGTTTCCGGACTGGGCGCGACACCGGTCATGGAGTTGTATGTGCTCTACAACGAAGTTGAAACGCTGCTGGCAGAAAAGGGAATAAAGGTGTACCGCTCCTATGTGGGCAATTACTTTACTTCGCTTGACATGATGGGCGCGACGCTCACAGTCATGAAGCTGGACGAGGAGCTTAAGGCGCTCATGGACATGCCGGTGGACACCATGGGGCTTAAGCAGTTCTGAGGAGGGAGAGCATGGCTTTTGTGGAGAACGCCGGCGGGCGGCCGATCCTGCTTGCAATGGTTAAGGCGGTCCAGCAGGGCAAACAGTACTTGAGCGACGTGGACGGCCTGGTTGGCGATGGCGACCATGGCGCGAACATGAACAAGGGTTTTACCATGTATCAGGAGCAGCTGGGCGCGCGCGACACCTCTTTCTCCGATGGCCTTTATGATTTGGGGAGCGTGCTGCTCAATAAAATCGGTGGCTCTATGGGCCCCATCTACGGGACAATTTTCATGGAAATGTCCGATCGGGCGGAGGATGCTGAGAAAATTGATCTGCCCCTGTTCTGCGATATGATGGAGGCCGGACTTGAGGGATTGTATGACATCGTGGAAGCCCGCCCGGGCGATAAGACGCTGGTGGACACGCTCTATCCGGCGCTCACCGCGTTGAAAGCGGCAAAGGATGCGGGCGCGCCCTTCACCGACGCGCTGGACGGTATGAAGGCCGTGGCCGAAAAGGGGCGGGACTCGACAAAGGAGCTCGTCGCGCGGTATGGGCGCTCCGCGCGCTTGGGCGAGCGCTCCCGCGGTGTGCTGGATGCCGGGGCCGTATCCTGTGCCCTGATTCTCGGCGCGATGGCAGACGCAATGAAATCCGCGCTGCAGGAATAGACGGAGAGGAGTGGCGAAATGCACAGCATTGCCATCGGTTGCGACCCGAACGCGGCGCAGGTCAAGCGGGAGATGATTGATTTCCTGAAGGAAAAGGGCTACGCCGTCACCGACTTTGGAAGCGATGACGTCATTTATGCCAACGTCGCGGCATCTGTCGCAACGGCGGTGGCGGCCAGACGGTATGACCGGGGAATCCTCATTTGCGGAACGGGCATCGGCGTATCGTTGGCGGCCAACAAGGTTAAAGGCGCCTATGCGGCGCTGTTGACAGACATTTACTCGGCGGAGCGGGCGCGGAAGAGCAATGACTGCAACATCGCCTGCTTTGGCGCTTTCACCCTTGGGATCATGCCTATGAAGCGTTTGGTGGAGGAATTTCTCACGAGCGAATTTGAGCAGGGCTGCGCATCCCAGCCGAAGGTGGACGGGATTCGCCATCTGGAAGGATAGGGAGCTTTCAGCTTCTGAAAAAAGGCTCCGTGGAGCGCGCTTTCCGGCATCAGATCCCGGCGCCCTGCCCGCCATGCGGAGGAGGAGCATCTTGAGCGTTTCTGAAAACCTGCAGGATATGACAGCCTGGAAATTGATCGAACAGTTGGATGAATTGTACCGCGGTTTTGCCGCGGCTGCCGCAGGCTCGGCAAAAAGCGGCCTGGCGGGGCTGTTTGGCCTCTGGTTTCACAGCCCCGACCCGTCAAACGCAGAGCCAATCTGCGCCGATTTTCTTAAGGGTGTTCAGGCCCTTTCCACCGAGCTCGCGGAGGCGATGCGCCGGGAGGATGCCGCCATTCGGGGAGCCTGCGCCCGGACGGCGGCAGGGATAATGCTGACCGCCAAGCCAGCAAACACAAAGAGCCGGGCCGAGTGGTATATGGTGGCGGCGGAATACGCCTTCGCCGTGTTGATTCCATACATCCCGCCGGAGACGCTGAACGAAATACGGGCGGATTACATGCGCGACAACCCAGAGCGCAGGATGTATCCCCGCCAGCGGGAATTGCTCCGGATGATGAAGCGGCATGGCTGACGGCTTCGGGCCGGGCTTTTCCGGCGCGGCCTGGTTGGGCTGGAATTTGGGAACGGGCAAAAAGTCCTTCAGCCCTTCCGGACCATGAGCCTGAAAACCTTGCCGCCGCGCTTTTCTCCACAACTTTTCCTGCCGTCTCAAGCGCCTCCAGCATCCGTTTGGCATCTCTTCCCAATGGCAGACAGGCGTACATTTGGGGCACACACAGACAGCCACGTACGCGGCTGTCTCAGGCCATCGGCTTAGCCGGCGGCCTTGATCGCGCTTTCATTCGGAGGGCCGGGTTCTCCTGAGAGAGGGAATCCGGATTCTCGCCCCTGCCCATCGGTGCGCTTCGGATAGCACATGGAAAATGCGCGGGCTACCAAAGGCCCGGAAGAATTCTGTACCGGACTCGCTTTTTGTACTCGGCGTATCCGGGGAGCCCCGCCTCCAGCACCTTTTCCTCGTTCCGGATTCTCCTTGCGACGAGGGCGGGATAGGCGAGGAAGATCAAGAGGGAAGGCAGCGACCCCAGCATGAGCGGCACCGTCAGGAAAAGGAACAGCGTGGAGGTGTACATCGGGTGACGGACGACGCCGTATAGCCCCGTATCAATGACCTTCTGTCCCTTTTGAATCTCAACGACCCTGGACAGGTACGCGTTTTCCCGGAGAACTTCGGCGTAGAGCGCGTAGGCCGCCAGAAATACGGCGCCGCTTGCGAAGACCATCCAATCCGGCAGGGCCGTCCAGCCAAAGCGGCGATTCAGGCCCGCGGCGAGGAAGCCCAAGAGGAACATGAGCCCCCCGCCCCAGATGACGGCCCGCTGCTCAGGTTCCCTCTCCTTTGCGTTCAAGCGCTTTTGCAGCAGCTCGGGATTCCTGATCCACAGCGCGAGCCCGGCAAACCCCATGGGGACAAACAACAGGGCCATGAACAGCCATGCGTTCCAAAAGCTCAGGGTTCCGGCCGGGACAAACAGGAAAACGGCAGTCAGGATAAGCCCCGCCAGGAGTTTTCCGGTTGCCTGAATCAGCAGCTTGACGTCCACGCGCCTTAGAGCATTTGCCGCTTTTTCGCGAGAATCGCCGCGGCGGCGGAGCAGGCCGGACAGTCGCAATGGGTGGCGCCCGCCGCCTTGATCGATCGCGCATGGGCGAGAAGATTCTGCGCGCCGGCCTGCCCAAAGTGGGCGACAGCCGCGTCGGAAGCCGCAAATACGATCAGGCCGTCGATGGGTTCGATGTCTTCTTCAAGCTCCGCAATGTACTTCCGGGTTTCGGCGGCCTCTCTTTCCGTGCCCACGGCGTCAAGCCATGCCTGCGCGGCGGCCTTCGCCTCCTGGCAGCAGGAGGGCGCGGCCGTCATCTCCCGCGTCTTTTCAGTGACAAACGCCAATACTTCCCGATCCACCATGCATTCCTCCCTTTCCGAGCGTCCATCCGGCCCGGCATCACGCCGCGCGGAGGGACGGCTTCTTACCAATAGATAACCATGGGCGCCGTCTGCATTATACCACGATGGACCCCTCCGGTAAAGCCGGGGTTTCCCTTGGGTTGACAAAGGCCCTTTCGAAAAACGCGGTGCCGCGTTTTTCGAAAGGGCCGGGGCTGCGCGCTTTTCAGACCGCGCGCCGCGGATTACTTCTGGATGAGGATCTGCGTGCCGACGCCGCAGTTCTCCCAGATCCACTTGGCGTCCTTGACCTGCACCCGGATGCATCCGTGGGAGGCGCGCCTGCCCAGGCTGCGCACCGAACCGGAAGTGGGACTGCCGCCCTTTTTCTGGAAGATGACGGAGTGGATCATGATGTCGCCCTTCACGTAGAAGGCGTACTGGGCCCAGCAGTTGAAGTCCTTGAAATAGTGCCAGCGCTTGCCGGGGCCGGTGGTATCCTGGAAGGTACCGGTGGGCGTGGGCGTCTTGGGAAGACCCGTGGAGCACTTGACCTTTTTGACCAGCTTGGTATAGCCGTTGTCGTTGTCGCTCCAGGCGTACACGTACAGCCGCTGCTGGCTGATGTCCACCTTGATGGAATAGGGGTGGTAGGGCTTGTCGGAGGGCAGCGCGTTTTCGGAGAACAGCAGCTTCTGGGTGACCTCGTCGGCAATGCCCGTTTCGGGGATGCCGTTGACCTTCTGAAAGTAGGCGAGCCCTTCCTGGGTTTTCGCGCCGAACACGCCGTCGTCGCCCTTGTAGAGGTAGTTCATGTACATCAGCCGGCGCTGAACGCGCTGGGTATCCAACCCGGAGGAGCCGGAGGTGATGGTTTCCCGGTACAGGGAAAAGCCGCTGGAAATGGCCTGCATCGTCTTGGCGTCCACGACGCCGGTGACGGGATAGGCCGGGGCGGGGGTGGGGGTGGGCACCGCGGTCGGAGCGGGCGTCGCTGCGTCCGCGCCGCCGGACAGCGCCTCTACCGTGCCGTCGCCGTAGCTGCTCTCGTCCGCAAACGTGGCGGACGCGGCGGGCTCGACGCCGGATTCCAGCATGTTCAGGTATTCCTGCAGCGACATCACCGCATCCTCGGTGGCGGTGCCAAAGATGCCGTCCGGCTTCTGGGACAGGAAGCCCCAGATCACCAGTTTCTGCTGAAGCTCCGATACCGACGGGCCGCTCATGCCCACCGCGATGGGCGTGGGCGCCGGCGTCGGAAAGGGCGTGGGCGTCGGCTCGGCGGTATCTTCCGGCGCAATCGGCGTGTCCGTGTAGCGCACCACCACATCGGTTCCCGCGGAGGCGGGCTGCGCCGCGGACGGATCGACAGCCGCGGAAACCGTCGCCCCAAAATCAACCGCCTCGTCCTCAACGGGGACGGCGGCCGGAGCGGCCGACGCGGCCTGGGAGGCCGACGCGGCCTGGGAGGCTGACGCGGCCTGGGAGGCGGCGGACGGGCGGACGACTTCCGCGCTGGGGAAAAGCGTGTATGCCAGCAGCACCACGACAAACACGACAAGGGACAGCTTGCGCGCCAATATGGTTCACTCCTTCAAGCTGAGGACATCGATGGGAATACTCGCCTGATTATACCATATCCAACCTGGGAATGCACGTAAAATGGATGTGGCGCAAATGTGGAGCGCGGCGCTCCGGAGCGCCGCGCATTGGGCTTACGGCCCATTGACCGTAACATGAGACGCGTTTTCCACCACCTGATAGCGGCAGCCCGACAGCAGGGCCGGCGCGACCAGCAGCACGATCAGAAGCGCAATCACCAGTTTTCGCACGGCGCGTTCCTCCCGTCTTTGCAATCGGGGCTACATCAGGCCGCTCATATCGGCCAGGCGGTCAAAGGTCAGGTGCGGCTTGATGGGGGAGGCGGCGGCCATCTCGGGCGTGGTTTCGCCCGAGAGCACCAGGATCGACAGCATGCCGTGCTTGAGCCCGGTTTCGACGTCGGTGTACAGCCGGTCGCCCACCATGGCCATTTCGGCGGGGGCCAGGCCGGTGCGGGCCACGGCGGCTTCCACGATGCCCCTGTGGGGCTTGCCCACGATGAGATCGGGCCTGCGGCCGGCGGAAGCCTCGATGAAGGCGATGATCGCGCCGATGTCGGGCGCGAAGCCGGTTTCGGTGGGGCAGTTGAAATCCGGATGGGAGGCGATGTACGGCAGCCCCGCGCGGACCAAATCGCACACCCGGGTCATCTTTTTGTAGTCCAGCGTGGTGTCGTAGCCGATGACCACGATCTCCGGGTTCTCCGGGTCGATGGCGATGCCGCCTTCGCGCATCTCCTCAAGCATGTATTCGTTGCCCAGGAGAAACGCGCGCCGGCCGGGGTAGAGCTCGTTCACCTTGATGGCGGTGGCCTGGGTGCTGGTCAGCACCTTTTCGGGGCCGACCGCAAGGCCCATGCGCGCCAGGCGCTTTACGTAATAGCCGGCGTTGTGGGAGGAGTTGTTGGTCAGAAAAAGGAAGTCCCGCCCGCTTTTTTTCACGGCCTCGATGAAGTCCAGCGAACCGGGCAGGATACGCTCGCCCAGGTAAAAGGTGCCGTCCATGTCCAGAAGGAACAGCCTGACGTCCGCGATGGTGGGCATAATCTATTCCTCCGCAAATTCGATTTCGCCATAGTCCAGCCGCTTGACGGAGGCCAGCGCAGTGACGGGATAGCCCGCCTCCTCCAGCAGCGCGCGGCCCGGCTGGAACGACTTTTCGATGACGATGCCTACGCCCGCCACGCTGGCGCCTGCCAGCTCGATCAGCTTGCACGCGCCGGAGGCCGCCGCGCCGTTGGCCAGAAAGTCGTCGATAAAGAGCACCCGGTCGCCCCGCTCGATAAACTTGGTCTTGAGGGTCAGCTGGTAGTTGCTGCCCTTGGTGAAGGAGAAGACATTGGTCTGCAGGATGTCCTCGGACAGAATGCTGGAGGAGGATTTCTTCATCACAACCAGCGGCAGCTTCATCGCCAGCGCGGTCATCGCGGCGGGCACAATGCCGGAGGATTCGATCGTCATCACGCGGGTCGCGCCGGAATCCCCGAAGATCCGGGCAAACTCGTCGCCAATTTCCCGCATCAGCTCCACGTCCACCTGGTGGTTGAGAAACGAATCCACCAGCAGAATGTGCTGGCTGAGCGCCTTGCCGTCTTTGAGAATGCGCTGCCTGAGAAGTTCCAAATCGTACCATCTCCCGAGCCAATGTAGTGTCCTAAGTACTATACATGCTTTTTGACGGATGGTCAACGAAATTTGCATGAAATCGTTCGGATCAGCGGCCGGCGCGCGCGGATGCCGCCCGGTGTGCGTGCCGGGGCGGCATTTAATATGAAATCTGACTTGACAGAAAGGGCGTTTCATTCTAAAATTATCAGGTTGCGGACGATAAGGAAGGTGTTGTGTATGTTCGATTTTGATGTGATCATCGTCGGGGCGGGCCCGGCGGGGATCTTTACGGCGCTGGAGACCCGGCGCCTCAACGCGGTCGCGCGCATCCTGATGGTGGACGAAGGCCCGTCCATCGACAAGCGCACCTGCCCGGCGCGCACGCTGGGCCGCTGCGTGGGCTGCAAGCCCTGCAACATCATGAGCGGCTGGGCCGGCGCGGGCGCCTTTTCCGACGGCAAGCTGACCCT
>CAZUIA010000014.1:0-25979 GCA_964620835.1 uncultured Oscillospiraceae bacterium | reverse complement strand
ATGGAAAACAAGAGCTTCATGCAGGGCTTTTTCAACACGGTCGCCGTGACGCTGCTCGGCTCCCTGGTGGCCATCAGCGTCACCAGCCTTGCCGCGTACGCGGTGTCCAAGCCGTACCTGCGCGGCCGCACGGTGATGGTGGTGCTGTCCATCTTCACGATGATCTTCTCCGGCGGCCTGATTCCGACGTACCTGGTGGTCAACATGCTGGGGCTGGTGAATACGTTCCAGATTCTGTGGCTCGCCGGCGTCTTCAGCACGACGAACATGCTGATCCTCAAAAGCACGTTTGAGTCTGTGCCCAGGGAGCTGGAGGAGGCCGCGGTCATCGACGGCGCGGGGCAGGTGGGCATGCTTTGGCGGGTATACCTGCCGGTGTCGAAAGCTTCGCTGGCGGTCATTGCCCTGTTTTATGCGGTGGAATACTGGAACAACTACTACACCTCCATGATCTATACCACCAGGCCGCAGCTTCGGTCGCTGCAGCTTGTGCTCAAGGACATCATTTACTCGGCCAGCGACGTCTTCCTGGAGCTGCACGGCACGCATGCGTTCGGGGAGATCACGGCCCAGTCCACGATCGCCGCGTGCGTCGTGGTCGCGACCGTGCCGATCCTGATCGCCTATCCCTTCCTGCAAAAGCACTTCACCAAAGGGGTGATGATCGGGTCGGTGAAGGGATGAGGGCAACGGGGGAGCGCTGCCATACTCCGTCTGTCCGCGCACGGCGCGCGTGGGATAAATACACGGTAGAAAGGTGAGAATCATGAAGAAAGCTGGAATCCTGCCGCTGGTCCTCTGTATGCTGCTCGGTTCGTTCGGCTTGGCGCAGGCCGAGGAAAAGCCGGAACTGCGGGTGCTGACCGAGTACACGACCAATGACGCAAACAAGGACCCGACCGCCAAGCTCCTGGAGGAGCTGACGGGGTACAAGGTGCACTACGACGCGCTGCCCAACGAGGAGCGCCTGCCCAAGCTCAACGCCATCCTGGCCGCGCGCGAGCCGTACGACATCATGATCCTGGCGCCGAGCTCGTTTGAAAGCACGGTGCACCTGGGCGCGTTCATGACGCTTAATGACCTGCTGAACAGCCACGGGCAGGCTGTGCTCAAGGGCACCAACCCCACGCTGTGGACGAGCACCACCGTGGACGGCAGCATCGTGGGCATTCCCTATCGGCTGTCCGTGGAAAACTACAACAGCGGCCTGCGCGTGCGCACGGACCTGCTGAACCAGGCGGGCGTCACCGAGCTGCCCAAGACCCCGGACGAGCTGTACGGCGCGCTGGTGAAGGTCAAAGAGGCGACCGGCCTGATCCCGCTGACGGGCACGGGCACTGCGGGCAACGTGTTTGTCGATGAGATCGCCTCGGCGTTTGGCCTGTACACCAACTGGGTCGTGACGGACGGGGGCATCGTGAACCGCGCGATGGCGCCGGGCGCCAAGGACTACGTTGCCTTCATGCACAAGCTGTATGTGGAAGGCCTTCTCGACACCGAATGGGCGCAGAACTCCACGGCAACGGCGCGCGAAAAGTTCCTCTCCGGCGGCGCTGTGATCAACCGCGTATACTGGTGGGAAGAGCCTTCCGCCAGCACCACCCTCATGACCAACTTCCCGTCTGCCAGCTACACCTATCTGCCGCCGCTTTCGGGCGAATACGGCCAGGGCATGGCCATCAACCGCAGCGCGGACAAGATCGTCGTCATCCCCAAGGTGGCGAAAAACCCCGAAGCCGCCATGGACTGGATGAACCTCAAGGTTTCCACGGAGGAAATCTTCCGCCAGATCTGCATCGGCACGGAGGGCGTGCACTATACGGTCCTCGGCGAAAACGAGTACCAGCCGATCAACCCGGCGTTCACGGACGAGAAGAATTTCGCCAACGAATTCCTCACCAGCACCATCGCGGACGATTACGACATCTATTGGTCCCAGACCCGCGTGCGCAAGAACGAGTCTTTGTACCAGGAGTTCCTCAAGATGCAGGAGAACGTGAAATCCTCGCGCATCTACTACGACCCGACCAGCTTCATGGCCCCCAACGCGGACTTCATCGAGCTGGCGCCGACGGTCAATACCTTCGTATACGACACCTTCCTGCAGATGATCGTGGGCACGCGGTCCCTTGAGGAATGGGACGCGTTTGTCGCGGAGTATAAGGAGGCAGGAGGGGAAGAGGTGGAGGCGCTCCTGAACGAATGGTGGGACCAGAACAAGGCCGAACTGGCGGATAAAATCAGCCGGTGATCGAAAACAGGTCAGCGGAAAGGATCGCGATCCTGATTTGCCCGCCTAAGGCTGGACGAAATTTGGACCAGGCAGAAAAGGGCTTGCCGCCTGTGCATCGCAGGCGGCAGGCCCTTTGGCTTTTTCTTGATGCGGCGATGGTTGCGTAACCATTCCATTTTAGACGGCCCAGGGATGCTACATAAATGAAAGAATGGCATGCGCTGCGGATGCTTGACCAAAGCGCGGCACACTCGCGCACAAGCTTCCGGCACCCATTACCTATTGTCCGCGAAGAAGGTGCCGGAAGCCGTACGAAAACGTGCTGCGCTTGAAAACGCGCTTCCACTGATAAATGATGTCGATTTATCGTTTCACTACTTTGCTCAAATCTCGATGTGCTTCATTGTCAGCGCTACAAGCTTATTCACGGATATCTTGCCGACGCCCACAATCGCGGTATCGACCAGCCCGCAGATCGGATCTGTCCATTCTTTGCCGATGGCCTTTGTGCCATGCATCATGCCGATAATCGAGCCGACGGTCGCGCCGTTGCAGTCGGTGTCAAAGCCCGTCTCCACGGACATGCAGATCGTCTTTGCGTAATCCCCCTCGCCATACAAGAGGGAGGCGACGACGATCATTGCGTTGGAGATGACGTGAACCCAGTTGTACATGTCAAACTCATCGTAGCGCCCGTGAATGCGCGCAAAGCAATCCGCCTGCGATATGCCGTCTTCATACCACGCGATCACTTCACCAATGGCTTCGTTCAGCCGGCTTCGCGTGGGTATCTGCTCGCGCCCGGCCCGGATAATTGCCTGGATGTCGTCAGTCACAGCCGCCGCCGCCAGCGCCGCCGCCACAAACATTTCCCCGTAGATGCCGTTTTTCACATGCGAGATGCATGCGTCGCGATAGCCCATGTCCGCTGCCGTCTCGGGATCTCCGGGGTTGATGTACCCGAAGTAATCCGCGCGGATCTGCGCGCCGATGTATTCGCGGTCCGGGTTTTTATACATTGCCGACATCGGCGGCATGATGCCGTCCACGAAGTTCTTAAACGCGCGGCGCTCGGCCGTGCAGTAAGCCGTTTTGGGTTGGCTGGCCATCCACGCCTGGGCCACGTTTTCGGACGTGAAATCCCGGCCGTACGGCTCGACGATGCACTTGGCGGCCATGACGGTGTAGTTCGTGTCATCGTCCACCGGCGCGCAGCCGTTTAGCCTGTCAATCCACATTTTTTTGACAAACGACATGCCGATCGGCTTGTTCGGGTCAGGGCTATAGGCTTCATAATCCCGGCTGGTGATGTAGCGCGTCAGCGGAAGGTTCCCCGAAAGCTTCAACATGCCGTGCAGATCCGGCGTGCGGAAACCTTCCACCGGCTTGCCAAGCAGACATCCGCAGATGCGCCCGAGCCATGCGCCGCGGATCTTGTCTTCAAGCGCCGCGTCTTTTTTCGGCCTTTCAAACCGCACGCGGTCGGCCGGACGCGCGGCCTTTATTTCTTCGAGGCTGTTGGGTTCATCATAAGGGAAGTCGGGCCGCACCGGCAGTTCCATCACCGCGTCATGGAACAGCTCGGCGGCGGATTCACGCATTGCGCCAAGCGGCAGGCCGTCGATGGCCTTTGCGAACGCTTCATAGGAAGATACATCCTTCCCCTCGTCTCTGCACTGGCGAAGCTCCGTCAGCACCGAACGGGAGTACAGCTCCCATTTGTGCATTGTTTCGTACATGATCAGTTTTTGTTCGGAAGCCATGGATTTGTTTGCATGGCACGCGCCCGCGGCCATGCGCTCCTTTCCGTTTGGTTTAGACTATACGCATCCATTTTTCACCCTTCAGCCGGAATGTGCACCAAATGGCCTTGATCGCCCAATCGATTTTCAGCGCGAGATACACCCAGAAAGCGGGCAGGTTGAACACATACGCGGCCAGATACCCGAGCGGCACGGATGCAAGCCACAGAAAAGCCACGTCGGCGACCATTAAAAACCGCGTGTCGCCGCCGCCGCGGAGCACGCCCTTTGTCAGCACCGACTGCACCGCCTGGAAAACAACCATGATCGATACGGCGTACATCAGTTGCATGGCGATATGGCGCGTTTCCTCGGCGAGGTTGTAGGCCCCGACGATCAGCGGGGAGATGACCAGGATGAGCAAGGCCGCCAGCAGACCGACGGCGACGCTGATGCGCAGAAAGCTGACGCCCTGGCGGTAGGCCGTTTGCATCTTCCCCTCGCCGAGTGTGTTGCCGGTCATTGTGCCGCTGGCGTTGGAAATCCCTTGGTTAAACACGGTGGACAGGCGGACGATCTGGCTGATGATCGCGTTCGCGGCGACGAACGCCGCCCCCATATGCCCCATAACGATGGCCACCGCGCTGTTGCCAAGCGCCAGCAGCAGGTCGCTTACCAGCACGGGCATGCTGAAGCGGACATAGTTGCTGATCTCATCCTTGCAGGAGCGGAACAGGTCACGAATCCGGTACCCCACGCGCCTGTCGACCAACAGGAAGTAGCCGCCGATCAGCGCCGCTTCCACCACCCGGGCAATCACCGTGCCAAGCGCAGCGCCGCCGATTTGCATTTCCGGCGCGCCAAGCTTGCCATAGATGAATACCCAGTTGAAGAAGATGTTGACGAAGAACGTGACGATGGATCCGATCAGCGGTATTTTCACCAGGCGGACGGAGCGCATCACCATCGTCAGCGTGAGCGACAATCCCATGAATAAAAACGCCGGGCTGTGTATGCGGTAATAGATCGCTCCCTTTTCGATGATCGCCGGATCGGAGGTAAAGATGCGCATCAGCTCGTTCGGCCACGCAAGAGAAGCCAGCGTAAGCTTGAACCGCTTTTACTTCCCGGCAGGATTGGGTAACGCTGGGGAACAACCCGAATGAAGGGGAAGGTTTGGCGGGAACGGTGATACCGAGGGGTATCGTTCTTTTTCGTACCCGCAAAGCGATATCTCGATAAAGACATCACCGGACGAGACACGCAGTAGGTCCGTATCAAAACCCGTATCTTCCCCACAAAAAAACGCAGTATCCCATTGTACCATACACGACAACACGAACAAGGCCACATACGGTCTGTCGGGCCTTTCTTTTTGGTGCTTACAAAAATTGCTGGCTGCCAATACCTTGGTAACGAATTAGGCGCCAAACTGCACAGCGATTTGGCGCCTTTGTAAGCGGCAAACAAAGCCGATTGATTCTGCATAGAAACGCCTACCTATGCATGCGCACTCGGGCCATATGCCTCCCCGCCCAATCAGGCAAGAGCCCCATAGTCGATCTCAACAGGCATGCGCGCCTTGGCAGACTCCATGATCGCCAGGATTGCAAGCGAGGTGCGCGCGGCATCTTCGAGGCTGACGACAAAGGGTTTTCCGGTCGCCAGACAATCCACAAAGCTTCGGATGCTTTCATACGCAAAGCCCTTCACGCGCCCGTGGATTTTGTTGCGCACGAGGATGTCCGGCACGGTCACCTTGTCATCCGAGCAATACTGGATCAGGTTATGGTGGCTCGCGTCGATGGCCACCATGCCTTTGTCTCCCAGGAGGTTGCATTTGATGTCGTTGACGCAGGGGTTGGCGTTGGGGGTAATCCAGCCGTTTTCCATCTGCGCAATACCCCCGCGGGAAAACTCCAGCGTGCTCAAAAACACATCCTCCGTGGGCACGTCAAGGGAATCCAGCACACCGCGGCCGGAAACGGCGTACACCCTGGTGACCCGGTCGTCAAACAGCCATTGGAGCGTATCAAAGCTGTGGCTGCCAAGGAACCATAAAATGGACGAGCTGGCAGCCCAGGGCAGCATGTCGGTGGCGACCCACTTGGTGTCGTTCAGGCGAAAATAGGCGCTGCGCAGCTCGCCCAGCTCGCCCGCCTCGACGCATTCCTTGGTCTTGGCAAACGGCGGGCTCCAGCGGTTGTGCAGGTCCACCATCACGCGGACATCATTTTTTCGGGCGGCTTCCAGAATGCGAAAGACATCCTCCCGCGTGGTGGCAAGGGGCTTTTCAATCATCATTCGCTTGCCGGTATCGGCACACTGTACGGCGATATCGGTGTGCAGGTGATCCGGCGTGACGATGGATACGGCGTCAAACTGTCCGTCGCGCAGCATATCGTCCACATCGGCATACACCTTGGGAAGGCCATGTTTTTCAGCCAGCGCTTGTGCGCGCGCTTCGTTCTTGTCGCAAATGGCGACGGGATTGGCCAGCGGATGCTCCCGGTAAATGGCGGCGTGCGTGTCCCCCCATACGCCGGCGCCGACGATCGCGATCGAAACAGGATCCATACAACCATCCCTCTTTTTTAAATCTGTGGAGTCTATTATAGCATTGGCTTTCCGTGCCGGCTCGCCATCTCGGACCGACTTGTTATCAATTCGGGCGCGGTTGCCACGCGCTTGACATAATCGGTGGGCGACGCGCCCATCACCCGCCGGAATTGGGCCGAGAAAGCCTGGCAGGAAGGGTAGCCGAGCGCCTGGGCCACCTGCGTTACGTTCAGCCGGCCGCCGCGCAGGAGCCGCCTGGCTTCGTACACCCTAAGCCGCTGGTAGCAGTGCATGACGCCCTCCCTGCGATGGGACCGAAACAAAGCCTTCAGCGCTGTGCCGCTCATGCGCATATGGGCGCAGCAATCCGAAAAGGTCAGGTTGTCGCAAAGGTGCGCGGCCATATATGCCATAAGCTGATGAACAGCCGCATCCGGCTCCGCGTCGTCGCTCAGCGTCAGCACGTCCGAAAAAGGCTCCGCCGTTTCGGCGCTCGTCCTGATCAGGCTGATCAGCAAAATCTCCAAATGATTTAGAATCATCTGCAGGCAGCCGTATTGCGCGCCGGAAAGCCTGGCGGCGTCAAGGTCGCGGTGACAATCCAGCAGCGGGCCGTACAGCTGCGCGCCTTCGTTCAGCATCTGCTGGACCAGCAGCTTTTGCTTGCGCGCCAGCGGGATGATCCGGCCCGCGACAGCCATCAGTTTTTCGGCGCCGCAGGAAAAGCTGATGATGAAGATGCTGGGCGCGCAGCCGGGAGAGAGCCGGATGCGGTGGTACCTGTTGGGGGCGTGCAGGAACAGCTCTCCCTGCCTGAGCCGCTGGGTCGACGTCTCGGAGATCACATCGGCCTCGCCCGCGTCCATATAGACCATCTCCCAGAAATCGTGATCTTCGCCCTCCAAAGGATCGTTGGGCGCAAGCTGGAAGTAATACAGGCTGTGCAGGCGCGTGACGGACAGCATGCGCTCGGCCGCCACAGAGCGGTATTCGATCATACGCTTGCCTCGCTCGGCGGAAAGCTTACGGAATCGCGCTGCACGATGCGCGTAGGCAATTGGATATTTTTGATGGGCTCGTTGGGCGAGTCGATCGCCTTTACCACCAGATCGGCCGCCGTACTGCCGAGATGATACAGGGGCAGGTGTACGGTTGTAAGGGTGGGCGAGGTCATCGTGCAGATGTCGTAATCGTTATGGCCCATGATGGAAACATCCCTCGGCACGGTCAGCCCGAGCTGTGTCGCGGCGCGCAGGGCGCTGGCGGCCTTGTAATCGTCCGTGCAAAAAAGAGCCGTCGGCTTTGGGTTTTCAGAAAGAAGCCGCATGGCCACGGCAAACGAATCCTCCACCGAATAGCCGGATTCACCGATGATGCGCGGATCCGCCCTGAGCCCGTGGTCCGTCAAGGCCTCCAGATAGCCTTGGTAGCGCATCTGGTTTACGGCAAAGCACAGCGGCGCATGCATCAACCCGATCCGCTTGTGTCCAAGATCGATCAGATAGCGCACCGCGTCGTAACAGTCGGCCTTGTCGTTTGTGCCTACGGTGTTGTAGGGCGTGGTATGGATATCCGGCCGGCCGGAGGGAAAGCCGATCAGCGCAAAGGGCGCATGCGTCTCCACCAGCCTTTCAAGCATGGAGTCGCTGACAAAAGCGCCCACCACGACCACCCCCTGCACGCTGCCCGTGCACACAAGGTTCATGCAGTGCTCCATTTCCTCCTGCGGCTTTGCGTGGGTGCAAAGCATCAGGTTAAAGCCATGGACATTCAGCGAGGAGGCGATTCCATCCAGGATGCGCAAAAAATCCGGGTTGGCAAACGCTTCGTGGGTCGTGCGCCCCATCAAAACGGCCACGTTGCGAAGGCTTCGCACCGCGAGGCTCTTGGCGATGATGCTCGGGGTATAGCCAAGCTTGGCGATCACACGGAGCACACGCTTTCGCACCTGGGGGGAAACGTTGGGCGCGTTGTTGGTGACCCGGGACACGGTGGATATGGAAACGTTTGCAGCTTTTGCGACGTCTTTGATGGTGACCGGCATGATCGCCCCTCCTTGATACAGGGAAATATACGCCTACGCGCTATTATACTGTGCCTATGGATACAGCACAAGACATAAAAAAGAAAAGTGCTTTTAGCAGAAATGGTCGTATCCCGTTTGGGAGGAGAAAAGTTTTAGATATGGAGGAATCGTTAGAGAATCAGAGAAATCTATAGATATAGAGAAAATAGTATATATTTTTTGAAAAATTCGGAGATTTTCGGAAGATGAAAAAAACGTTTTCATAATTTAGAGTTAAAGTACACACGTAGAGGGCTAAGGCATACCCGGACGAAAAATGAACAGGAGGAAAGCGATCATGAGGAAACTCGCCAGGGGAATCTCGCTTGTATTGGCGTGCGCGTTGACGCTGGTTCTGATGGGCTCCATGGCCGTTGCCCAGGAGCAAAAGACCGTGCGCATGTGGACGTTCCTGGATCCTACCAACACGACCAACGGCCGTTCGATAGCGCTTTCGCAGATCATTGCCAAGTTTGAAAGCGAGCATCCGGACATCAAGATTGTCGTGGAGCCGCAGGACTGGGCGAGCATGTCCACCAAATTCTTTGCCGCGCACGCGGCTGGGAACGCGCCGGACATCTGCTGGATCATCATGGATGAATTTGGCGCGGCGCTTGACCTGAACGCGCTGGAACCGCTGGAAAACCTCTGCTTCGGCGAGTGGACCGACGAACAGGTGGCGGACATCGACGACGCGTTCTGGAAGTTCGGCACGCGCGACGATCAGCATTACCAGATCACTTTTTCAAGAAACTATGTGACGCTTTATTACCGCGCCGACCTGTTTGACAAATTTGAGATCGCCATTCCCCGCACATGGGACGAGTTGATCGCCGCAGCCCGGAAGCTGACGGGCGACGACGAGGATCTGGGCGTCAAGCGGTATGGGTATGGCCTGGCGCTGAGCACCGAGCAAGTGGACCCCCAGATCATGACCAACATGATCCTGGCCGAGCAGGGGACGCTCTTTCAGGAGGACGGAACCGCCGGCTGGGCCAACGAAACCGGCGCGCAGGCGCTGGACACCATGCTGAAATTCATCACCGAGTACGGCATTACGCCCGAAGCCGCCATCTCCACCACGGGCGAGGATCTCTGGACGGATTTTGAGGCGGGCAAATACGCCATGATCTCCGGCGGGGCCATTCGCGTCAACACCGTGCGCGCCAACTGCGTCTACGATCCCGAGGCCGTCCAGATCATGCTGTGGCCGACCAAGGACGGAGAGGGCCATGCGCCCGGCGTCATCAACGGCTGGTGCGTAGGCGTGTGGAGCGGCAGCAAGGTCAAGCAGGAAGCGGGCCTGTTCCTGGAAGCCATGGCCGGCCCGGAAGCGGACGAACTGTGGGTAACCCTTGGCGGACAGCCCGCCATGCGCCAGTCCACGCTGGATACCGCGAAAGAGTATATCGACAAGAACGAATTCCTCAAAATCATCTCCGAAGGATTCCTCACGGCCGGTTGGCCGCAGCCGACGAATTTCAAGGTCAGCAGTTGGAAAAATGACCTGAACAACGCGGCGCAAAAGGTGCTGGTGGACGGGATGAGCAGCCTGGAGGCGCTGGAAGCGGTAGCACAGGACTTCAACATGCGAAACCAATAACGGGGCCACGGCCTGCGGCGGCGTCCGTCAAGGGTGCCGCCGCTTTTTCAAGAGGAGGGCAGAGCTTTGCGGCTTCAAAAGAACATGGGGTTCTGGCTTGTTTTGCCTGCGATGCTGCTGATTTTCGTGCTGTTGATCTGGCCGCTGTTTTACACGGTGTACTGCAGCTTTTTTAAGCTCGATTACCTGAACTTTGGCGATTTTGTCGGAATTCAGAACTATGAAAAGCTGCTGAAGGACAAGAGCATGTACGCGTCCTTTGGCGTAACGCTGCTGGTGACCGTCGCGTCAACGGGCATTTCGATGCTGCTGGGGCTTGTGCTGGCGCTGTGGATTGACAAGCGGCAAGGCATGATCGCCTTTGGCATCCAGATGGTGGGGCTTTTGCCGTGGGTGATTTCCATGATGGTGGGCACCATGCTGTGGCGCTGGATCCTCAACGGCGATACGGGGCTGTTCAACCATGTGCTGAAAATGCTGGGGCGACAGACGCCCGTGCTGCTCTTTAACAAAAAGGATTCCGCCGTCGCAACGCTGATCGCCGTGATGGCGTGGCGTACCATTGGCTATTCCATGGTGATGATTCTGGCGGGCCTGAAAGGAGTTCCGGACGCGCTGATCGAAGCCGCGCAGGTGGACAGCGCCAACAGGTGGCAGATCCTGACCCATGTGCGCCTGCCGCTGATCAAAACGCCGCTGCTGGTGTCCGCCATCGTGCTGACCATGAGCAACTTCAACAACAACACCGTGCCCATGGTGCTCACCAACGGAGGGCCGAGCAGCGCGACCAATGTCATCACCCTGTCCCTGTACAAGCTCAGCTTCACCTATTACAAGTTTGGCATAGCGTCCGCGCTTTCCACGCTGCTGTTTGTCGTAAACGCAGTGATGATCATTTTCTATATTAGGATGGTGAAATATGACATCTAGCGCTTGGATGCGCCGGCATCGGCGCGTGCGGCGATACGGCGGAACGCTGCTGGAGCTTGCCCTTTTGATCGCGGTGCTGGTGGTGAGCCTTTTGCCCATCGGGTGGGGATTGGCCACCTCGTTTAAGGCGCGCCGCGAGATCTTCGCATACCCGCCGCAGTTTTTTGGGTTCACGTTTTCCCTGGAGCATTATGAAAGCATTTTTGCCAGCGGGTTTTGGCTGGGCGTTCGCAACAGCGCGGTTTACTGCGCGATGTCGATCCTGGTCGGGCTGCTGGTCGGCGTGCCGGCAGGCTATGGGTTTCAGCGCTTTCGTTTCAGATCGAAGAAACTTTTTTTCTACCTGGTGATCGCGGGCATCCCCCTTTCGGCGGGAAGCTCGGTGCTGCTGATTCCCAACTATATCGCGCTTTCCAAGCTGGGGATGATCGACCGATGGTACACGCTCATCCTGATCTATACGGCGTACAACCTTCCCATGTCCATCTGGATCATACGGGGCGGCATTGAGGCGGTCCCGGTGGAGGTGGAGGAGGCCGCGCTGATTGACGGCTGTTCCAGGCGGTTCATCATCTTTTACCTTGTTCCAAGGCTGACCCTGCCCTCCGTCGCGGCGGCGGCGCTGTTCATTTTCATCGGCTCGTGGAACGAATTCATTACGGGCAGCGTGATGATCAACGCATCCGTCCTGCGGCCCATTCAGCAGGTGATCTACTACTTTATGGGCTTTTTCGGCACGGATTGGGGCGCGCTGTGCGCGTCCGCCTGTATGGCGATCATCCCCATCCTGGTGGTGTTTATTCTCCTTGGCAAGCTCATGATTTCAGGACTAACGCAGGGTGCGGTCAAAGGCTGATAGAGGTGCACGAACATGATACAAAAACGGTTATGCTATGACGTGGCGGTGCTGGGCGGTGGAACCAGCGGTGTGGCGGCGGCCCTTTCGGCGGTGCGAAACGGCGCAAAGACCCTTTTGGTGGAGCGGAACCAATTCCTGGGGGGAACGATGGCTTCGGGCCTTAGCCTGCTCGGGTTTCAGGACCGGCAGGGGCGCGCCGTCGTCGGCGGGATAGCCCAGGAACTGGTGGACGCGTTGCAGGAAACGGACGATACCCTGGGCCACAACCATTGCCCCATCCTGAACAGCTTGACCCCCATCAATGCGGCCATGATGCAGCTGCGGCTGGTGCAAAAGTGCCGCGAGGCGGGCGTTTCGCTGCTTTTCAGCTGTGAAGCCTGCCATGCGCGGGTGGAGCAGGGCCGGCTGAAAGCCGTGACGGTGGTCGGCAAGGGGCATTCGTACGACATAGAGGCGAGCGTCTTCATCGACGCGACCGGAGATGGGGATGTGGGCGCGATGGCGGGTGTGCCGTATATAAAGGGCAGCGAGACGGGGGAAATCCAGCCCGCGTCGCTGATCTTTTCCCTTTCGGGTGTTAAAAGAGCGCCGCTGCTTGACTATTTGGATCAGCACCCGGAGGAGGCCAAAACCCCCGACACCTATGAAATGGAGACGAGCATCGATTTGTATCGAAGTGCGCGGGGGTATAATTTCCTCGGCCTGGACGGCATCATCCGTACCGCGCGGGAAAACGGGGAGTACAACGATATCCCCAGGGATCGATTCTCCACCATCACCCATCCGCTGCCGGACCGCATGACCATCAACAATACGCGCGTGATCCGATTTGACGGTAGCGACCTCCTGCAGCTTACGCAGGGCACGGTGGAGGGATACCGGCAGATGGCGGAGCTTTTGCGCTTTATTCCGCGCTATGTGCCGGGGTATGAACAGAGCACGCTAACCCATATTGCGCCGATGCTGGGCGTGCGGGAATCGCGGCGGTTCATCGGGGAAAAAACGCTCTGCCGCGACAGCGCGCTTCAGGGCGAGATCCCGCCGGACACCGTGGCCCTGTGCGGGTATAACATCGACATCCACCATGGCAACGACGAGGGAAGCGACCTTTATATCGTGGAGCACCCCTACGGCATCCCATACGGCGTGATGGTCAGCGAACCGGTGGACGGCCTTCTGTTTACGGGCCGGCTCATTTCCGTGGACTGGGACACATACGGCTCCAGCAGGATCATGAGCACGTGCATGGCCTTGGGCGAGGCGGCGGGCGCCGCGGCCTCGATGTGCGCCCAAACGGGCACGCGCCCTGCCCGGCTTGACGTACAAGCCTTGCGCGACCGGCTTCGTGCGCAAGGCGCAATTTTGGAGGTGGAAGCATGAAGGAACTGCGATACGATGTGGTGTGTGTCGGCGGGGGACCAGGGGGATTCCCGGCCGCAATTGCCGCGGCCCGCGGCGGCGCGCGCACGCTGCTGGTGGAGCGGAATCATTTTCTGGGCGGCATGGCGGCCACGGGCCTGGGCCTTTTGGGCTATCTTGACGCCAAGGGCCGTCCGGCGCTGGGCGGCATCGCGCAGGAGTTCGTGGACCGTTTGACGGCAAAGGGTGGGGCGATGGGACATTTCCGCTGTCCGGTGCACAATTCCATTACGCCGGTAAACCCGGAGCTTGTGAAGCTGGCGGCGCTGGAGATGTGCCGCGAGGCGGGTGTGGAGCTCCTGTTTCACTGCGAGCCGACGGAGGCGAAGGTGCGGGAAGGCCGCTTAGAAGAGATCGTGCTCTACGGCAAAACCACCTATGTGCGCGTCAAGGCGGAGGTGTTCATCGACGCGACGGGGGATGGCGATCTCGCGGCCCTGGCCGGCGCGGAATATGTGTACGGACAGGACGAGACGGGCCTGACCCAGCCCGCGACGCTGATGTTCACCGTCTGCGGCGTGGATATGGACCGCCTGCTTTCGTATGTGGAGGAGCACCCGGAGGAGGTCGCTCTGCCGGAAGGATATACGGCGGCGTATACGCCGGAATTCTTCCGCGAGACAAAGGGCCACTGCCTCATTGGTTTTCCCAGCCTGCTCAAGGAGGCCCGGTCGCAGGGGCGCTATCACATCCCGCGTGACCGCTTTATCTACATAACGTCGGCCGAGCCCGGGCGGTTGGCCGTCAACAGCACGCGGATGCTTTCCGTAGACGCGACGGACCCGGAATCCATTTCCCAGGGGATTGTGGAAGGCAGCCTGCAGGTGCTGGAATTGCTTTCGGTGATGCAAAAGCACCTTCCCGGATTTGAGCACTGCCGCCTGTCGGCCGTTTCGCCGATGCTGGGCGTGCGGGAATCGCGGCATTTCATCGGCCGCAGAAGGCTTACCGGCAATGCCGTGCGCGCGTCGCTTGTTGACGGCGATACCATTGCGCTGGGTGCATACAACATCGACGTGCATGCGGGCCGCGGCGTCGGCATTCGGCTGGACCCCATTGAAAAGCCCTACGGCGTGCCGCTCGGCGCGCTGGTGCCGGCAAAGCTGGAGGGCCTGCTGCTGAGCGGCCGCACCATTGACGCGGACGCGGAGGCGTTCGGTTCCTGCCGCGTGATGGGCACCTGCATGGCGATCGGGGAGGCTGCCGGCGTATGCGCGGCGCTGGCCGTTTCGCAGGGCAAAACGCCTTCGCAATGCGCGCCCGAAAGCGTGCGGTCCGAACTGATAAGGCGCGGCGCAATCTGCTGAACCCCGGGCGGTATGCATCTTAACACAATTCAGAACAGCGCCGTCAAAACGCGGACCCTTGACTTTTGTTCTTGTCAAGGGTCCGCGCATTGATATAGTACCCCTGCTTGTCAGGTAACAGTGGCAATAAGGCCGATGGTATCAAAGTACTCCCCGTTTTCAGCCTCCATCATTTGGATATCCGCTTTGGCGTAGGGATTGTCACATTCCAGCCAATCCTTCCAAGCCTCCTGATGGCATTGATGTGAAAAGCACCGCGTGATGGCGACGTTTTTTGATTGGCCCCAAAGGGCGCTCCACCAGTCGCAGGAATGAAAATGCATGTCCTCCTGCAAGAACGGCTGCAGTGCGCCGGGAACACCGCCTGCAAACTCTTTTTGAAGGCCGGGAACCGAAACCGCGAGGATGCCGTTTTGCTTCACCAGCGGGACGATGTGCGTATCGAGGTAGTCCGGCTTGGCTCCATAATAGTGAAAGGAATCTATGCTGAGTACCGCGTCAAAATAATCGTGGGCAAAGGGCAATGCATGGGCTTCCGCGCACAGCGGTATAATCCTATCCTCCAAACCAAAGGCTTTGATGCGCTGGTAATTTTCGGAAGGATCAATCCATAGGTCCGCCGCGAAGACCTTTGCGCCAAACTCCTGCGCCAAAAAGATAGATGTCAGCCCGGTGCCGCACCCCAAGTCCAATATGCGCGCTTGGGGGGATAGCGAAAAGCTCTGTATCAACTCTTCGGCTATCCTGACACGATTCGGCCCCATCATGTTTTTCTGTACAAAGTCCTTGTCAAACCGGGTGTGTTGGCCAAACTTCATGTGTTTCTTCATTTCTTCATCAATCAATGCACAAGGAGAATACGATGGTTCCCTGCGCCGTTTTGCCCGTTTGAAAAGGGGTGCCTGCGAAGCCGGAGCATATCACCCGTTTTCCGCGGCCGTGAGCGGGCTTTCCGAAAGCTCGGCGGAAAGGCGCTTCCTTTGGGCCAGCACAGCCCTGGTAATCAGCATGTGCCCGTCCGCGTTCAAGTGAATGCCGTCGGCGCACAGGCGGGTATGGTAGCGCATATCCGAAAGGCATGCGTCCCGCAGGTCGAACAGCGGGCAGCGGCAGGCCGCGGCCACGTTTCGCACGGCGATGGAATAGCGCTCCTGCCAGCGGTAGATGTGCGCCACGTCGCCCAGGAAGCGGAGCACCGCCTCTTTGGACAGGCCCTGCGTCACCCAGTGAAAATAGCGCTCTGCGTCCAGCGGCGGCGGGGTCACGAGCAGCGGCCGCATTCCCCTTGTTCTCGCGGCCTTCACGAAAGAGGACAGCGTTTCGATGAACAGCGGCAGCGGCGTGCGGCCGTCGCGGGGCGCGTCCGGGTCTTCCGACACCGCCTGCCACGGCATGTCGCAGTCGTTTCCGCCATAGGCGATGACGGCGATCTGCCCCTGCTTTCCGGGCGTTTCCAGAAAATCGCGGTAGCCTTCGGTCACGACGGCGCCCATGCGCGAGTGGTTCTCCAGCGGGATCCCCAGCGCCTTTTCCAGCGTCACGGCGCACCGGTCCGGCGTGATGACATAGCGCTTCCTCGCCTCGTCAAACACAATGCCTTTCCCAATGGAGTCCGCCCAAAGCTGTATTCCGCACATGATATCGCCCTCACGATTATCTAGTATTTAATACTAGTATAAACCGCATGGCAAACGTTGTCAAGCGAAAAGCGGATTGTCTTTGGACAAGGCATCTGGTATACTGGATGGCATACAAAAGGAAGCTCCCGACAGAAAACCGTAAAGGGTGTTTGGATTGGACAACGGAACTGGCAAGGCAGGATTGATGCGCGATTTTCAGCCGGTGGCATGGGAACAGCTTCCGGACCTTGGGCTGTACATGGATCAGGTGATCACCTACCTGGAGAGGCAGATGCGGTCGCTGTACGGGGAAAACAAGCGGAGCATCACGCCCGCGATGGTCAACAACTATGTCAAGTGCGGGCTGGTCGACCGGCCAAGCGGCAAAAAATACGAGCGCACGCAGCTTGCGCAGCTGTTGATGCTCTGCATGCTCAAGCGCGCCTCCTCTTTGGAGGATATGAGGCGGCTGCTCGCGGTCCCGGAGGGCGGCAGCGTGGAAACGCTGTACCGGGAGTTTTGCGCCCTGGAGCGGGATGCCGTCCGGGAGATCGCGGAGGCGTTTCCGGCCGCCGCACCGCTTCTGTGCGCGGTGCGGGCGGCGGCGTACCAGTTTCTGTGCGAGCAGGCGCTTTCAGCGCACGAGGGCTGACAAGCCGCACTCTTCCCATCCGCGCGGAAAAATGGTATACTATAGTGGAACTTTTGCTTTGGAGGAACGCATGAACGATGCAATCCAGTTAACCATCCCCGCTAAGCCGCACATGATGCTGGTGGCGCGCATGACGCTTGCCGGCTACTGCAGCCAATGCGGTGCGGATGTGGATACGCTTGAGGATATACGAACGCTCTGCGATGAATCCTGCTACTGCCTGATGCACCAGGCGCGGCAGGCCAAAGCCCTGTGTATCACCGCCTCCAGGGAGGCGGAAAAGGTGCGCATCCGCTTTGAGGCGGTGAAGGACGCGGCGAACGCCCGCTGCAAAAGGCCGCACGATCCGGAGATCGCCCGGGGCATCCTGGGCACGCTGGCGGCGGATGTCGAGCTGAAGCACGACCAGGGGGACATGTACGCCATTGAAGTCGCCGTTTACCTTGGACCACTCTGACAAGGAGGCCCGGATGCAGACGGATAAACAAAAGCTGTTATCAGCGTATTGCGCGACGAGAGACCCCGGGCTTCGGAACCAACTGGTCGAGGAATACCTGTACCTTGCCCAGGCGGTCGCCCGCAGGTTCTCCGGGCGCGGCGCGGAAACGGAGGATTTGAGCCAGGTGGCGTCGATCGCCCTGATCCGGGCGCTGGAGCGGTTTGACTGCGACAAGGGCTTGGCGTTTACGACCTTTGCCGTGCCGACGATGGCGGGCGAGGTGCGCAACTACCTTCGCGACAAGGCGCGCCTGGTCAGGCTTCCGCGGCGTGGGGGCGAGCTGTTCCCGCGCATCGCCAGGGCGCGGGAGGCCTTTTTCAAGGAACACGGGCGCGAGCCGTCCGTTCAGGAAATCGCCGAGGCCATCGGCATCGCGCCGGACGATGTGCTCGACGCCCTGGAGATGCAGCGGGCGACGCAGGCTCTTTCGCTGGACACGCCCCCGGACGACGACGGGCAGTCGCTAGAAAACATGCTGGGCCAAGACGAGGAGGCGTTCGCGCGCATCGAGGCGAAGGACCTGATTTCAAGCCTTTTGTCCCAGCTTGAAGGGCGAAGCCGCTTCATCATTGAGGAGAGGTTTTTGAGAAGGCGCAGCCAGCGCGAGATCGCCAAGGACCTGGGCGTTTCGCAGATGCAGGTTTCGCGCCTGGAGCGGCGGGCGCTTGCGACGCTCAAATCAAAGATGGCGTAACGAGAACGCCTTTTGGCGGAGGAACCATGTATCGAAGGGGAAGAAGGCGCATCGCGTTTCGGTTTTACGTGCTGTTGGTCGTGGCCGCGGGCCTGTTTGGCTACGGGGTGTACGTGGCTGCGGACAGCCTGATTCAGCGCACGACGGTGATTGAGTCGGGCAATATGGGCAACCAGTACCAGGCCGAGGCCGTGATCGTCAGGCAGGAAACGCTGACGGACGCCGAGGGCCTGATGCGCATCAAATACCACGCCAACGAAGGCCAACTCGTGTACAAGGGCAACACCATCGCCGAGATCTACGGGTCCGGCTACAGCCAGACGGACGAAAACAAGCTGGCCGATATCCGCACCAAGATCAAGCTGCAGCAAAAAACATTGCTGGCGGCGGGGTATGTGGACACGACGCTCAACCGCCTGGAAGACCAGGTCATCGCCTGCGCGCAGGAGCTGGAGCTCCTGGTGCGCGGCAAAAAGGAGGGGAACCTCCTCAACCTGCAAAACCAGCTCCAAAACGCCCAGGCGAACAAGCAGGCGCATCTAAAGAGCAAATACGCCACCGACCAGTACCTGAGCAACCTCTATGACTCCGAGTCCACGCTGGTCAAAAAGATCGAAACCTGGGCGAGCACCAAGAAGGCCAACGCCGACTGCATCGTCAGCTTTTACACCGACGGGTATGAGAACATGCTGAACTTGGCCGAGTTTGACAGCATCCCCGCGGCCCAGGTGCGCAGCATCTTAAGCGGCGAGGCGCCGCCGATGACGAGCGCCCAGCGCGGCCGCACGTCGGTGTTTCGCGAGGTCAGGCCCAACGGCTGGTATCTGCTGCTGATCAGCCATGACAGCACCTGGCAGCCCATCGCCGGGTCAAGCTACAAGGTGCAGCTGGAGGGGTTTGACGACCGCGTGATCGACGCGACGGTGTCGAGCTTTGCCAGGTCCGGCAACGAGCTGCTGGTGCGCATGACCGTTTCGGGAGACGTGCGGCCGGTGCTCAACGTGCGAACGGCCCGGGCGATTGTCGGCGACCAGTACGTGGCGGGCCTGAAGGTGCCCAACAACGCCATCATCCGCCAGGGCGGCCAGACCGGCGTCGTGCTCACCAGCAGCGGCGGGCTGTTTGTGCCGGTGCACGTGCTGTATTACGACAACAACTATTCGGTCATCCAGTCGCTCGCCGTGGGCGCGCTTTCGGAAGGCCAGAAGATCAGGGTGTTTTGATGGACAACGGCTGTGAAACCATCGTGCAAAACGTGCGCGCGCTCCAAAGGGAGATCGCTTCCCTCGCGCGCGACCCGGCGCATCCGCCCTTGCTGCTTCCGGTCACGAAAACGCAAAGCGTGGAGCGGATTTTTGCGCTAAAAGAAGCGGGCGTGCAGGCCATTGGCGAAAATCGGGTGCAGGAAATCCTGAAAAAATACCCGGACATCTCCACGGATTTTTCGATTCACCTCATCGGACAGTTGCAAACGAACAAAATTAACTATATAATAGGCAAGGTCTGCATGGTGCAGTCGCTGGACAGGCCGCGCTTGGCCCAGGCGCTGGACGCGGCGGCACAGCGGGCCGGCAGGCGGCTTTCCGTGCTGCTGGAGGTGAATATCGGCGGCGAGGCGCAAAAGGCGGGCGTCGGGCCGGAGGAAGCCGAGGCGTTCGCGCGCCAGTGCGCGAAGCTGCCCGGCCTTTCGGTGCAAGGGCTGATGACCGTTTTGCCCGCGTCGGACGACCCCGAGGCGCTGCGCCCGTTGTTTTCGCGGATGCGCGCGCTGTTTGAAAGGCTCCGCGCCCAGGCGATCGACGGCGTGCAAATGGCCGAGCTGTCCATGGGCATGTCGGGCGATTGGCGCGTTGCCGCGCAGGAAGGCGCGACGATGCTGCGCATCGGGTCGGCAATCTTCGGGGAAAGGGCAAGGCCCTGAGCGTTCCCCGCATCAAGGAGGACAACGATGGCGCTTTCGGATGTGCTGCGCAAGCTGGCGCGGCTGATCGGTCTATATTCGGACGATGAAGCCTCGTATGAGGATGCCGGTTACGACGAATACCCGCAGCCGGAGGAGCCGTACTACGAGGAGCCGGCCCGCCAAGAGACGGGCTATCAGTCCGGATACGGCTCCGGAGGCTCGTATGTCCGCGCCGGCGCCAAGCCAAAGGCCGCCCCGACCCGGCGCCCCATCGAGGAACCGACGCCCATTCAAAGCCTTTTTGGGCGAAAGCCGGCGCAGGATCCCCGGCACGCGCAGCGCATGGACAATGTCATCCGCATGCCGGAGAGGGAGGAGCGCGCCTCGTCCTTTTCTTCCGCCGCGCCCGCGCTGGAGCGGGCCGTCGGCCAGGGAAAGACGATCATCTTTTGCGTGCGCAGAAAGGATGACTCGTCCCAGATCATCACCTATCTGCTCAGCGGGATCAACGTGATCCTGAACTTTGAGGAAATCGACGACGCGCAGTGCCAGCGGGTGCTCGACATGGTCAGCGGCGCGGCGTTTGCGCTTTCCGGCACGGTGGAGCGCATCTCGCACCGCAATTACCTGGTCGCCCCAACGGGCGTGGAGATCGTCCGCAGCGAGGCTGAACTGCGCGGCGACCGCGATCGCATGTTCCTGGCCAGATAAAGGAGTTTTCCATGCTATACGGCGTTTTTCTGGGGATTTCGTATTTTTTGCAGATCATCCGCTACGCGCTGCTCATTTACTGCGTGATGAGCTGGATTCTTCCGCCGTACCACAAGGCCATGCGCTTTTTGGGCCGGTTCATCGACCCGGTGCTGTCGCCGATTCGAACCCTGCTCTTTCGCATCTTCCCAAGGCTGCCCATCGACCTGTCGGCCCTGGCGGCGTTTTTCGTGCTCGACCTGATCGGCCGCCTGCTGTGGCAGCTTTTCTACCTGCTGGCCTGATATGCGGGCGGATCGGGCGTGCGAAAAGCGGTTGACCGAGCTGGCGGAGCGGACCGCGCGCATGGGCGTTCCCTGCTTTACCGGGTTTCTTTCCCCGGCCGAGCAGGCCGAGGCGGAGATATGCGCAAAAAAGGCAGGCGTTTCGCTGTTGACCTTCGGCGGGGCCGAGGGCGCGGAGCGGCGGGTCGCGGTGTTTTTTGAGGAAGAGCGGCCGATCGATTGGCCGGTCGTTTGCCTATGCGTCAGATGGAACCGAAGGTACGGCATGCCCGGGCATCGCGACCTGCTTGGCTCGCTGCTGGGGCTGAACATCAGCCGGGAAAAGCTGGGCGACCTGTTCGTCGGCGAAGGCGGGGCCCACGTATTTGTGCTGCGCGACATGGCCCGCTATATCGAGGGAAGCCTGACGCGCGTGGGCAGCGTGCCGGTCACGGTCGAGAGGGCGGAGGAGATCCCGGCGCTTTCGGGCGGTCAGGGCAGCGCGATGCGCGCGACGGTCGCGTCCCTTCGGCTGGACGCGCTGCTTTGCGTTTTGTGGCGCCTGTCGCGCACCCGCTCGGCGGAGCTCGTTTCGTCGGGCCGCGTGCAGGTGGACCATCAGATGGAGCTGAGGCCGGACCGGCAGCTTCAGGCGGGCGCGACGATCTCCGTGCGCGGGCTTGGCAGGGGAATACTTTCTGAAATCGGCGGAAAAACCAAGAAGGATCGGATCAGCGTGACGCTGTTGCGATATTGAATCGTTATATCGTCAAGACGGTATACGGGGAGGAGCGAAAGTATGGCAGTCACCATTCAGATGATTGAAACCAAGGAATTCAAGACCGTTTCGCGCGGGTACGACCCGGAAGAGGTCGACGTGTTCCTGGACGAGATCGCCGACGAATTTGAGGAGATGCAGCGGGAAATCCAGTCGCTGCGCATGTCGTCGCGCTCGCAGCCGGCGCCCGCCCCCGCGCCTGTTTCGGCGGACAATACGACGGAAACGGTGCAAAAAATGCTCGCCAGCGCCCAGCGCGTCAGCGAAGAGACGATGGCCGAAGCGAGGAAGCAGGCGGAGATTCTGCTGACCGAGGCCCGCGCGAAGGCCGCCAAGATGGTGGAGGACGCGAAAAACGAGGCCACGCGGCTGCAGGACGGCCTGGACGCGCTGCGCAGCGCGGCCAACGATTATCGCGCGCGCTTCAAGCGCCTGCTCGATGATCAGCTGCAACTGCTCGCCGCGGACAACGAGCTGTTTAAGTAAGCCCGTCATAGGCGCGGTCAAATCCGGGCATCCTGTTTGCATGAAGCAACGGTCGGATGGGTATGCGCAAAAACAGGAATGGGCCGGGTTTACCGAATACGTGATGTATTTGCAGGACCGCCGGCGGCTGTTGCTCACCAATTTTCTGGCGGGGCTCATGCGGGGCATGGGGTTTGCGGTGGGGTTCAGCATCCTGGGCGCGCTGGTTGTCGTGCTGGTGCAGCGCTTGGCGCTGGAAAACCTGCCCGGCATCGGCGCGTTTTTCGCGGAGGTCGTGCGCATGGTGCAGATGAAATTATACTGAGCATCGAAAGGAAGTGCCGCCGTGATGGGCCGCATGAGCTGCTGGCTTGCCCCGGCGGCATTTGTTTTGGACCGCGTGACGAAGCTGTGGGCGCAGCAATCCCTGCGCGGAGCTTCGCCGCTTGAGCTTTGGCCGGGCGTGCTCCGCTTTGTGTATGTGGAAAACACCGGCGCGGCATTTGGCATGCTCAAGGGAAGGCAGACGTTTTTGCTGCTGGTCACGGGCGTGGCGCTTCTTTCGCTGCTTTTGTGGCTTTTGCTGCGCGGGAAAACCCTTCAGGCGCTGCCCAAGGCGGCGCTCTGGCTGCTGCTGGGCGGGGCGCTGGGCAATTTCGCGGACCGGCTGGTCTACGGCGCTGTGGTCGATTTCATCGAGATCCGCCTGTTTTCCTTCCCCGTCTGGAACGTGGCGGACGCCTGCGTCTGCGTCGCCTTCGCGCTGCTGGCCGGGTGGATTTTGCTGCATAAGGAGGAAAAGCCGGATGCCGGCTGAGCGGCTGGACGTGTGCCTGGCGCGCCAGACGGGGCTGACGCGCTCCCGGGTGGAACGGCTCATCCGCGAGGGCCGGGCGACGGTGGACGGACGCGTGGAGAAAAAGCCCGGATACCGCCTGTCCGAAACGGAGGCGGCTTTCGTCGATGTGCCGCCCCCGGCCGAAATGGAGGCCGCTCCGGAAAACATCCCGCTTTCCATCGTGTATGAGGACGCGTATTTGGCCGTGGTCAACAAGCCCTGCGGCATGGTGGTCCACCCGGCCGCGGGCAACGAGACGGGCACGCTGGTCAACGCGCTGCTGTTTCACCTGAGCGGTCTGTCGGGCATTGGCGGCACGCTGCGGCCGGGCATCGTCCACCGGCTGGACAAGGATACATCCGGCCTGCTGCTCGTCGCCAAGGAGGACCGCGCGCACGTCGCTTTGTCCGAAGCCCTGAAGGCGCGCACGCTGCACAAGACGTATCGCGCGGTGGCGGTTGGATCTTTTCAGGAAGAGACCGGCGCAATCGAGGCCCCCATCGCGCGCCACCCGGTCGATCGGAAAAAAATGGCCGTGGTGGAAGGCGGCCGGTACGCGCGCACGGAGTACCGCGTGCTGGAGCCGCTTCGCGGCGCTACGCTGCTGGAAATCGACCTCATCACCGGCCGCACGCATCAAATCCGGGTACATTTTGCCCATATCGGGCACCCTTTGCTTGGGGATCCGGTGTACGGGGGCAAAAAAACGCGCGATACGGCCGATCGGCTGATGCTGCATGCATTTTCCATCGCCTTTGATCATCCGGTCACGGGGGAGCGTTTGCGCTTTGAAGCGCCCGAACCAACGGAGTTTGTCCGCGAAGTCCGAAAACGATTGCCATAAAATTGCCAAAAACACACAGCATGCCGCGCCCTTTGCGGGGAAAACTAGCTTTGCGGGCTTGAAAGCGCGCAAACAACGCAGAGGAGGGAAAAACGTGAAGGCAACTACGATGGCAGGCGTAATGGCGGGCAGCGCGCTGGGCATCGCCATCGGCGCGGGGCTGATGATGATGCCGCAGACCAAACACATGCGCAGGGCGATTGAGAAAGGCGCAAACGACCTGAGCAGGAATGTGGCAAATTGGATTAAATAATCCAAGCGGCAGCGGCAAGCGAAAGACCGGAGGATAAAATCCTTCGGTCTTTGGCATTTTTACGGCAAATTTTTATCAATCTGGCCAAATGACGGGGTTGTCAGCACAGGATGGCTTTGCATTTGTTGACAATTTTATTACAAAAGTGTATACTCCTACTATATATAATCAATAATTCGTGGAGGTATCTGCCCAATGAACAAGCTGACGACGGCCCGGGAAGCCGTCTCCCATGTCAAGGATGGCGACGTCCTGATGATCGGCGGCTTCCTTCAAGGCGGGAGTCCCGAGACGCTGGTCGGCGCGCTGCTTACTGCCAGCGCCACGGACCTGACGATCGTCTCCAACGACACCGGCACCGCCAGCACCAAGACCATCCTTTTGCAGCAGCAGGGCAGGGTCAAAAAGGTGCACGCAACCTACATCGGCGCAAACGTGGAAACGGGCCGCATGGTGATCGAAAACCCACAGAGCGTGGAGCTGAACCCGCAGGGAACGCTGGCCGAGCGCATCCGCGCGGCGGGCGCGGGCATCGCGGCGTTTTTGACGCCGGTCGGCGTGAAGACCGTCGTTGAGCGCGGGCGGGAAACGGTCCGGCTGAACGGGCGCGAATACCTCATGGAAGAAGCGCTGCACGGCGACGTGGCGTTTGTGCGCGCGACCATCGCGGATGAGATGGGCAATTGCTTCATGCGCGGCACCACGAAGAACTTCAACGCCATCATGCCCGCGGCGTGCAAATATGCGGTCGTGGAGGCGGAGAAGATCGTGCCCGTGGGCGAGCTGGACCCCGAACTGATCACGGTGCCCGGCATTTTCATCGACGCGGTCGTACCGGTGGAGGAATAAGGCGATGGATAAGAAGGATTTTATCGCAAAGCGTGTCGCGCAGGAATTGAAGGACGGCTACGTGGTCAACCTTGGCATCGGCCTTCCGACGCTGGTGGCAAACTACATCCCCGAGGGCATGCAGATCACCTTCCAGGCGGAAAACGGCATGTTGGGCGTGGGTCCCGCGCCGGAGCCCGGCACGGAGGACAAGGATTATTTCAACGCCGGCGGCGCCTATGTCACGGCCCTGCCCGGCGCGGCGTTTTTTGACAGCGCCACATCGTTTGCCATCATCCGCGGCGGCCATGTGGATGTCACGGTGCTGGGCGCGCTGCAGGTGGACCAGTTGGGCAACCTCGCCAGCTGGATGGTGCCCGGCAAAAAGGTTCCCGGCATGGGCGGCGCGATGGACCTGGTGGTGGGCGCGCGGCGCGTCATCGTGGCCATGGAGCACACGGCCAAGGGCGCGCACAAGATCCTGTGCGAGTGCTCGTTCCCGCTGACCGCGGCGTGCGTTGTGGACTGCATCGTCACGGACCTGGGCGTCATCGACGTGACACAGGAGGGGCTCGTCCTTCGGGAGATCGCCGAGGGCGTGACGGTGGACGAGGTGAAGGCGGCCACGGGCGCGCCGCTGGCCGTCGACGAAAATTTGAAGGTCATGCAGGTTGAAATGTGAGCGATCCGGGTAGACGAAAAGGGGAGGAGCAAAAAGATGGGCAAGGAAATCGTGCTGGCGGGCGGCGTGCGCACCGCGATCGGCAAGTTTGGCGGGTCCTTGGCAAACATGAGCGTACAAAAGCTGGGCGCGGTGGTGATCAAGGAGGCGCTTGCGCGCGCGGGCGTCGCGCCCGAGCAGGTGGACGAGGTCATCATGGGGTGCATTCTGCAGGCCGGGCTTGGGCAAAACGT
>CAZUIA010000013.1:0-25994 GCA_964620835.1 uncultured Oscillospiraceae bacterium | reverse complement strand
GACCCCGGGCGTTTTTGCGCCGTCGATCGCCGGGATAAAGCACCGGGCTCCCAGGGCATAGACGCATTTGTCGTACTGAAACCGAAGGCCGCCGGACAGCGCGGCCAGCTTTGCCGAAGCGTCGACGGACTCGACCCGGCGGCCCGTGAGCACGATGATGCCGTGTTCTTCATACCAGGCGTCGCCGTGGATGGCGATGTGCCCATAGTCCTCTTCAAGCGCCTTGGTCAGCATCGGGCGGTTGTAGGGCGGCACCGGCTCGTCGGTGACGAGCACGATGGAGCAGGTGGCGTTTCGCTCGCGGATGGCTTCCGCCGCGCTGAGCGCCGCGGTGCCGCCGCCCAGGATCAAAAACCGCTCCCCGGTATCGCGGCGAAAGGCCGGGGCCTCCCTTTCGGCAGGAACAGAATAATTGGGCCCAGCGCCGCAAACGGGGCACACGTCGGCGCCGGCCTCAAACACCGCGCCGCAAATCAGGCACTTGACCATGGGCTTCATGGCGTTTCCTCCGATCAGTATACGCTTTGCAGGAGACAATCAAGCCCAGTATACCACCGGATGGGCGGGAGAGACAACGGTTTTGGCGCGGGCATGCGCGCAAATGCGCCGGATGGGGTTGACAGCCGCGCGGAAAGGGGCTATTTTAGGGCAAGAAGGATGGGGCGGAGGGAAATAAGCGTGCAAAAGCCGGTGCTGGTGGTCATGGCGGCTGGATTGGGCAGCCGGTTCGGGGGGATGAAGCAGGTCAGGCCCGTGGGCCCAAACGGACAGACGCTGATGGATTATTCGCTGTACGACGCCGCGCGGGCGGGGTTTGAGGAGGCGGTGTTCGTCATCAGCCCCGCGATGAAGGAGGATTTTCCCCGGGAGATGGAAGCGCGCGTGGGCAAGCGGCTGAACGTGCGCTTTGCGGTGCAGCGGCTGACGGATGTGCCCGGCGGGCTTTCCGTGCCCGAGGGACGGACCAAGCCCTGGGGCACGGGCCACGCGGTGCGCGCGTGCCGCGACTTGGTGGACGCGCCGTTTGCGGCGATCAACGCCGACGATTACTACGGGCCGTCCGGGTTTCGGGGGATCTTTGACTTTTTGCGCGGCGCCCAGGAGACCATGCCCCGCGAATACGCGATGGTGGGGTATGAATTAAAAAAAACGCTTTCGGAAACCGGATATGTGGCGCGGGGAATCTGTGATGTGGATGAAAACGGCATGCTGGTGGAGATTCATGAGCGCACGCACATCATTTCCACGCAGGAGGGCGCGCTGTACACCGAGGACGGGCAGATATACCGCAAGCTGCCGGATAGCGCCGTCGCCTCCATGAACCTGTGGGGCTTTTCCGCGGACTTCATGGGCGAGCTGGACCGGCGGTTTGAGGCGTTCCTCCGGCGGGCGCTCGCGGAAAACCCGCTGAAGGCCGAGTGCTATCTGCCGGAGGTCGTGGGCGAGATGCTGCGCGAGGGCAAGGCGAAGGTACGGGTGCTGCCCTGCGCGGAGCGTTGGTACGGCATGACCTACCAGGAGGACGCGCCGATCGTGGTGGAGGCCATCCGCGGCCTGACGGAGCGCGGGGTGTATCCGGAGACGCTGTGGGCATAGGGTGGTAAGAAAATCCGCAGAAAAGAGGCCGCCGCGCGGGAGGATTCCCGGCGGCGGCGTTTTTTCGTTTCGCGTTCATAGGGTAAGGCCGCTTTCCTCCGCCGTAAACGTGATGGCCATATCGGGCGGCACCATCTGGATGAATGTCTTGCCGGGCAGGAGCACCAGCGGGTTTCCGTTGCCGTCCAGGAACTGCGTCTTATCGAAGAGCGTTTCCCGCCGCCAGGTGCCCCGGATGTGCGTGCCGTCGATGAACGCGTCGATCGGCCCGGAGCCGGTGGTCTGGGTCACGGGGCGGGAGGGCGCGCCGTCGAAGTATTCCTGGATGCAATACTGTACGATCACGTTGGCGGCGGTCACGCGCGTCTTCCCGTCATAGCTCATTTGCGGCTCTGCGCCATACCAGCGCTCGTACAGGCGGGTTTCGGGGTCGTAGGTGTAGGACGCGCGATAGCAGCCAAGCAGTGACGGGTGCATCTCTTCCGGCGGCTCGGAGTACTGAATCACCCCGTAATCAACAACGATTGCTACGGCCGCTTCTTTCCCCTTTGTCGGGGTGTCGGAGAACGTGAAAAGGGGCGGGCTCGGCTCGTAGGGCTTTTCGTCCTGGCCCTTGGGCCAGCATTCCGCCACGATCGCCTTTAGGTTGGCCACGGCGTTGTGCGGGTGGGGGCGCACCTTTTCATACTTCAGGTATTGGACGTACGGGAGGTTTTGCGCCCTGGCCTTATCCACCAGCAGGCTCTGGGCGTACGGGTTGTTTGGGGACTTGACCCCATCCAACAGAAAGCTATCGTCCACCTGATGGAGATCAAAAAAGTCGTAGATGCTGGTGCCCGGCGTAGCCTGACCGCCCCAGAAGAGGAACGGGCAGTCCCACTCCTGGCGCATCTCGGCCGCGTACACGCGTGCGCCGCGCAGTGAGCCCACCACCTCGGGATACTGGCCGTTGAAGACGGCGAGATAGCGCGTGAGGTGCGGGGCCCAGATGAGCGTCTCGTACACGATGTCCGCCTCTTCCAGCCCCCAGGGCGGGCGGGCCTCCTCGGAGTTGCTGATCTGCACCAGCACCGGGCGGTAGGGACGGTCGGTCGGGAGGCCGGTGGTGGGGGAAACGCCGGTTTCCGCCTGGGCCGTGGCGATGCCGCCGGTCAGGGCGCACAGAAGAAATGCCACACCTATGCGCATACGCACCGATTTTTTCATTTTCATGACCGTTTCTCCTTTTTGTTTTGTCGATCGTTCAGGAGGGTTGGACTCACCATAGCAGCGGATGGTGACATCAATGTGAAGACAATATGAAATCTTTGGAAGGGATGGAAAAAAACGGTTGGACGATTCGTTGGAAACATTTTTCAAAAGAAGCATAGGCAGGCGTTGCAATGCGGCGGGATGCGGGTATACTATGCATACCCTGAAATCCTTGTGTGGGGCGGGCCGCTGGGCCTTTAGATATGGCAAAGCGGCGGTACGCCGGCAAAGAAGGGGATTTTTGGCACCAAGTCGAACGTATAGGACAAGACCTACATCAAGAGGGAGGTTGGCGACATGAACATCCGCATGAGCTCAAAGGATTTTGCGGTTTCCCCGGCGCTTTGGGCGCGCATTGAGCGCAAGATCAACAAGCTGTCCCGGTATTTCGATCCCAACGTCGAGGTGCAGGTGCGCCTGACCGCCGAGGGCAAGCGGCGCATCGCTGAAATCACCATCCCGTTCAAGGGCGGCATCCTGCGCGCGGAGGAAAGCTCGGGCGACATGTACCAATCGATCGATTCGGCCCTGATCAAAATCGAGCGCCAGATCCGGCGGCATCGCACCCGCCTGGAGAAGCGCCTGCGCGAGGACGCGTTCGTCAACGACGCGCCGGAGTTTTACGAGGAGTACGAGCCGGACGAGCCGGCCCCGGTGCTGGTGCGCACCAAGCGCTATCCGGTCAAGCCCATGAGCGTGGAGGACGCGGTGGACCAGATGTCCATGCTGGGGCACACGTTCTTTATTTTCATCAACGCCGACACAGGCAAGGCGTGCGTGATCTACCAGCGGACCGACGGAAACCTCGGCCTGCTGGAACCGGAAGAGTAGACGAGAAAGCTGTTGCCTGCCGATAGGAGGGAGGGGCTGCCGCACAAAACACGCGGCAGCCCCTTTTCCACGCCCCTTGGGATGTGCCCTTATGAAAAAAAGAAAGAGTCCGGGGCCATCGTCCCCGGACTCCTCCATTGGCCCCGAAGGGTTACTTTCCCTTTCGCTTGAGCGCGGCGCGCTGCACAGCCTTGACGCCCTCGACCACCGGGATCACCGTCAGCGCCAGGCCGATGGAGACCGCGTATTCCAGAAGCGAGATCGGCGCAAACTCGAACGCGCTGGCCAGCGGCGGGATGTAGATGACCCCGGCCGTCAGCACGAAGGACGCGGCCATGGCCCCGAACAGGGCCCAGTTGCGGTGCTTGAGCGTAAAGATCGAGCCGGTCTGCGAGCGCATGTTGTACGAATGAAAGATCTCCGCCATGGACAGGGTCAAAAACGCCATCGTGATGCCGTCGTGGCTGTTCGCGATTTCCCACACGCCCGACTCGATGTAATGGCCGATAAAGTACGCCGCCAGCGTCACCAGCGTGACCAGCACGCCCTGATACAAAATGCCAAAGCCCATCCCGCCGGTGAAAATGCCCTCCTTGGGGTCACGGGGCTTTTTTTGCATCAGATCGCTTTCAGCCGGCTCCATCCCCAGCGCCAGCGCCGGGAACGCGTCGGTGATCAGGTTGATCCACAGGATGTGCACAGGATGCAGGATCGTAAACCCGAGCACCGTCGCCGTGAAGATCGACAGCACCTCGCTTAAATTCGACGCCAGCAGAAACTGGATGGCCTTTCGGATGTTGTCGTAGATCCGCCGCCCCTCCTCCACCGCCTTGACGATGGTGGCGAAGTTGTCGTCCGCCAGCACCATGTCGGCGACGTTCTTCGTCACGTCGGTGCCGGTGATGCCCATCCCCACGCCGATGTCCGCGCGCTTGATGGACGGCGCGTCGTTCACGCCGTCACCCGTCATCGCGGCGACCTTGCCCCGCTTTTGCCACGCCTCGACGATGCGCACCTTGTGCTCGGGCTGCACCCGGGCATACACCGAAAAATCGGCGATCCTGGAAGCGAACGCCTCGTCGTCCATGCGCGAAAGCTCCGCGCCCGTGATGGCCTGCGCCTCGCTCTTTAAAATGCCAAGCTCGCGCGCGATGGCCACGGCCGTGTCCCGGTGGTCGCCTGTGATCATCACCGGCCGGATGCCCGCGGTAAAGCACTCGTCAATGGCGGCCTTCACCTCGGGCCTGACGGGGTCGATCATGCCCGCAAGGCCGAGGAACGTCATGCCCTTTTCCAGCGACGCCGGCGACAGGTCCCCGGGCAACGCGTCCCACGCGCGCGACGCCGCCGCCAGCACGCGCAGCGCCCTGTCCGCCATCGCCTTGTTGGCCAGGAGCACTTCCCGGCGCAGCTCCTCCGTCAGCGGCACGGTCTGGCCGCCCCGGCGGATCGCAACGCAGCGCGCCAGCACCTCGTCCGGCGCGCCCTTGGTGAACTGCACGATGCGCCCGTCCCGCTCCCGGTGCAGCGTGCTCATCATCTTGCGCATGGAATCAAACGGCGCCTCGCCCACGCGCGGGGCCTCCGCTTCCAGCGCGCCCTTGGGCAGGTTGAGTTTGGCCGCGTGCGTCACCAGCGCGCATTCCGTCGGCTCGCCCACGGCCGCGCCGTTTTCCCACTCCGCGTCGCTGGCGAGCGCCATCGCGCGGGCGGTCATGCCCTCGTCGTCGCCCCATTGGTCCACCACGGTCATGCGGTTTTGCGTCAGGGTGCCCGTCTTGTCCGAGCAGATGATCTGCGCGCAGCCCAGCGTTTCCACCGCCGTCAGCTTTCGGATCACGGCGTTTCGCCGGGACATCCGCGTCACGCCGATGGACAGCACGATCGTCACCACCGCCGCCAGGCCCTCGGGGATCGCCGCCACGGCCAGGCTGATCGCCACCATGAACGTTTCCAGGATCATCGCGCCGGAGAAGTTGCCGTTTCGAATCAGCGTAAAGGCGAAGATGAACGCGCTGATGCCCAGCACCACGATGCTCAGCAGCTTGCTGAGCTGGGACAGCTTTCGCTGCAGCGGCGTTTCCTGGTCCTCGGCGTGCTGCAGGGCCCCGGCGATTTTGCCCATCTCCGTGCGCATGCCGGTCGCCGTGACCACGGCGCGGCCGCGGCCATACACCACCGTACCGCCCGTGTAGGCCATGTTCCTGCGGTCCCCGAGCGGCACCTGGCCGTCCGCTGACCCGGTCAGCGCCTCGACGCACTTGTTCACCGGCACCGATTCGCCGGTCAGCGCGGCCTCCTCCACCTGCAGGCTCGCGCTTTCAAAGATGCGCGCGTCCGCCGGCACCGCGTCGCCCGCCTCCAGCGCCAGCACGTCGCCGACGACCAGCTCGCTGGACGGCACCTGCGACAGGCGGCCGTCCCGTATCACCTTGCTCGTCGGCGCCATCATGCCCCGAAGCGCCTCGATCGCCTTTTCCGCCTTGTTCTCCTGGTACACGCCGAGCACCGCGTTGATCAGCACGACCGCCAGGATGATGATCACGTCCGCGAACGATTCGCCCGCGTACACCGCCGTCACGGCCGACAGGCCCGCCGCCGCCAGCAGGATGAGGATCATCGGGTCGGCAAGCTGCTTTGCAAAGCGTGCCCACAGGCTGACCCGCTTTCCTTCCTCCAGCTTGTTGGGCCCGTTTTCGGCAAGCCGCCGCCGCGCTTCCTCGCTTGAAAGCCCGTCCGGCGCGCTGCCCATCTCGGCCAACACCTGCTGTGCGCCCTGCTCATACCATTCCATACGCTTTTCCTTCCTTTCCACATCCACGATGGCAAGCGTCCCCCAAATGAAAAGGACCCATGCACAGAGCCTTTCCGCGCATGAGTCTCGTTATTTCAGGCGAACCAGGCCCAAAGGCCTTGCTGTTGATCGCGCCCCATGGAACGCGCGTTCCATGCCAACTACTCCCTCATAGATGGGGCCATTCTATGTCTCCCCCGCATGCCTGTCAAGGGGAGCGGGCGGCATTGTCGGATACGCCGCCCCAATCCTTCGAAAGAACGCCCCAAAGCGCGCAAGCGGCAAAACGGGCGTGCCTTCACCCTTCCGCGGTGAACGCGTCCCAGGGGATGTCGACCTTGGCGCCGTTTGAGATGATCTCGTCGATATGCATCAAAAGCGGAAACGCGCGCGCGTCCAAAAGCCCCTTTTCCGCCATGCCGCGAATCGCCCGCGTGATCCGCTTGGCAATGACGACGGATTCCAGCGTCACGCCCTTGAGCGTCTCCATCGCCTCGTCAAAGGAAAGCCCGCGCCCCAGCAGCGTTCCAATCCTGCGCGTGCGGCCGCCGAAGATCGTCACGTACAGATCGCCCGCGCCGTATACAAGGTTTTCCGGCCTTCCGCCGAGCAGGGAAAGCAGCCGTCCAATCTCCCGCACGCTCTGCCCAAACAGCGCGGCCTGCGCGTTGTAATGCTCCGCGCAGCCGGGGCCGTCGGCCTTTTCGGCCAATCCCACCGCCAGCGTCACGCCCAGCGCGAACGCGTTTTTCAGCGCCACGGCCACCTCCACGCCCGTCACGTCGGTCGACAGGCTGATGTGGTAGTAGTCCGTGCGCAAAAGCTCCTTGATGCGCCTGACGACCGAAAGGTCTTCCCCGCAAAACGCCACCTCGGTCTGGTGGCGGTCCGCCAGCTCATAGCTGGTGCACGGGCCGCCCACCGCGTTGAGCGACAGCGCTCTGCCCTTTGGCAGCAGGGCGGAAAGCGTTTCAGGAAACGTCCGAAGCGACCCGTCCGGCAGAAGCTCCAGCCCCTTGGTCACGGACAAAAGCGGCACGCCGTCCGGGATCAGCGGCAGGATTTCGTTGCCAAACCAGGAAACCCCAAAGCTCGACACCCCGCCGATCACCAGGTCCGCGCCCAAAAGCGCGTCCCTGACCTCCTCAATCTGATAGAATTCGACGCCGTCCGGCAAAGCGCGCCGCATGGCGGGGTGCACGCCCGTCCTTTGCAGCGCCCCGATGATCTCCCGGTCCAGGTGCGTGCCCACCAGGCGCACCGTATGGCCCCTGTCCCGTGCCGGAACGCTCATCGCCGACCCCATCATGCCCGCGCCCACTATGGCGATCACTGCCATCGCTTGCTTCCTCCCCGTGTCAATGCTTGCCTTATTTTATCCCGTCTTGGCTTGACAAGCAAGCCAAAAGGAAATACTATCAAAAAAGAACCGAAGGATCCATGCCCGATCGGCATGCGAAAACCCCGCAAAAGGAGTTTGCTATGAAAACGCTCGTCTTACAAAAGGATCTTACGTGGCTTGGCGCCATCGACAAGGATCTGCGCGTGTTCGACATCGTCATGCGGACCGAATTTGGCACCACCTACAATGCCTACCTGCTGCGCGGCAGCGAAAAAAACGTCCTGTTTGAAACCGTCAAGGCCGGCTTCACGGACGACTATTTCAAAGCCCTTACGTCGCTCATTTCCCCCGAGAAGATCGACTACCTGGTCATCAGCCATACCGAGCCGGACCATTCCGGCAGCATCGAGCGGCTGCTCGACCTGAACCCGAACCTCACCGTCGTGGGCACCCTGGCGGCCATGGGGTTTTTAAAGCACATCGTCAACCGCGACTTCAATGCCCTCACTGTCAAGGACAACGACACCCTGTCCCTGGGCGACAAAACGCTGCGCTTCTTCGCCCTGCCGAACCTGCACTGGCCGGACACCCTGTTCACCTACGTGGAGGAGGAAGGGCTGCTCGTCACCTGCGACGCGTTCGGCGCGCACTTCGCGCACGAGGGCGTGCTGCGCAGCACCGTGGAAAACGAGGCGGCCTACCTCGGGGCGGTCCAATACTATTTTGACGGCATCCTCGCCCCGTTCAAGCACCCCTTCGTGCAAAACGCGCTGGACCGCGTGAAGGGCCTTTCGCTGCGCATGATCCTCACCGGCCACGGCCCGGTGCTCGACACCGGCATCGAGGACATTCTTACAAGGTACCAGGCCTGGTGCGCCGTGCCGGAAAAGACGAAAAAGCTGATCGTGATCCCCTACGTCAGCGCGTACGGCTACACCCGCGCGCTGTCGGAGCAGATCGAGCGCGGCATCCTTTGCGCTTTGGACGCGGACGTGCGCCGCTACGACATGGTGGAGGCGGACGAAAAGCAGGTGCTTTCGGATCTTGAGCGCGCCGACGGCATCCTCTTTGGCACGCCCACCATCGTGGGCGACGCGCTGGAGCCCATCTGGAAATTGACCTCGGCCATGCACGCGCCCATCCACGGCGGCAAGCGCGCCACGGCGTTTGGCAGCTACGGCTGGAGCGGCGAGGGCGTGCCGAACCTGCTCGCGCGCCTCAAGCAGCTTCGCCTCAAGGTCATGGACGAGGGCCTTCGCGTGCGCTTCAAGCCCACGCAGGCGGACCTTACCGCGGCGTTTGAGTTTGGCAAGGCGTTTGGGGGGACGATCTAGCGCGCCTTACTGGCGGAAATTTCATCCAGACATCGGCTAAGCGCGTTTCCCTCGGTATATACATCCGGCGTATCGCCCCCGGCGATATTGGACGAGCCGTCCGCGTTGAAGCCCATGACAGGAAAGTACCGTAAAAGCAGCCCCGAGTTGGGCAGCATAAAGTAACAGACGGGATAGGGGGCGGTATCAACGCCGTTTCCGCCCGACGCGGTGCCTACCAGCGTGGCAAAGCCCGTCCGCTTGCAAAAATGCACAAACTCGTCCGCAGCCGATGCGGTGTTCGGACTGACCAGCACAAAGATCCGCCCTGCATAGCGAACGGAAAGCGTTCTGTCCGGCCGCACGGTGCGGCTTTCGCGGACAAGACACGTCGCGGCGGAAGGAATTTGCATCAGCGTCCTTTCAAAATGCGGCGTTTCATATAGCGTGTCCGTCTCTTCAACCCGGGCCGCCCGCCTGGGGTCCGGACCCGCCTCATAAAAGCGCAGGGTATTTTCGCCCAGGCTGTAGCTGGCATACGTCTCATAGCGAAAATCGTCGGTGGCGAGCCTGCCGACGATTTCTTCTTGCCAAAAATGGGAAAGCCCTCCGGGGGCCCACCTGAGATCAAGGATCAGGTGGTCATATGCTTTGGCTTTTTGGTAAAACGCGTGGAGCTGTCTGAGATTCCCAGCGTCATACAGCGCGTCAAAGCGAACATAGGCGGCCCGGATGTTGCGTAAGCGGATAGGGATCGGGCAAAATAGAGGCGCGCATCTCCAGGGGAAAGCGCCATTGCGGGCCGATTGTTTCGTAAAAGGCCGCGCTGGTTGGATGATCGAGAAGGCCTAGCGCCCCCCTCCGTGCGCTTTGCTGCGCGCGCAGGCTTTGCCAAAGCGGCTCCGCTATGGCGGTCAGATGCCCCGCGCCCTTTGCCTCGGCCACGCAGCCCGCGATCGCGTCGGCAAACGCCGGAAGCGTTTGGGCGTTTTCCACCAAGGCCCGATAGCGCGCGTAGACCTCGTCTATGTCCTCTCCCCATTTCTCCATCGCGGCCAACACAAACGGAACGTCCTCCCGCAGCAGAGTCCACAGCGCTTCATAATCCTGGAGCCGCTGCGCCTGTGTCAGATCGCCCCCCGCCGCGCCTTCCGCGGCGCTTGCGGGCAGGGACATGCAAAGCAGCGATGCGATCAGCAGCGCCACGAATGCCGCGCAGGGCCGGTCACGCCTTGATTTTTTCCCGCTTCCATTCCACCAGCGCCTCATACCGCTCCACCACCCGGCCCATCAGCGCCGTCCACGGCACGGGGATCGTCTCCCGCGCGCGCTCCCCGACCCGCCCGAGCAACTCCCGGTCGGAAAGCCCGCTTCGGATCGCCGAGGCGAGCGACGCTTCCGCGTCCTCGCACAAAAACGCGTTCACGCCGTCCTCAAGGCCCTCGGCCGAACTGCTGCCCTCGACCAGCACCGCGGGCGTGCCCATGGCCGCGGCCTCCCGGACCACCATGGGCGCGTTGTCATACAGCGACGGGAACACAAGGAGGCTTGACAGGCTGTACAGCCCGTCCAATTCCCGCGTGCCGAGATGGCCGGTGAACGCCATCCGCTCGCCAAGGCCCAGCGCCCTTACCGTCTTTTCGATGTCGTCCCGGTCCGGCCCCTGGCCGGCCAGCAGCAGCTGGAACGAACAACCCGCGTCCATCAGCAGCTTGGCGGCCTTCAAAATCTTCAGGATGTTCTTCTTCCAGTTCAGCTGCCCCACGTATAGCAGCACGGGCCTATCGTCCCGGATAGAAAACCTTTCGCGCACCTCGGGCAGCACGGCCCCGTCGAGCGGGCGAAGCTCGGTGCCGTTTGGCATCACGACGACTTCGCCCGTATAACCGTACGATTTCAGCGTTTCCCCGCTCGCCGCGCTGACGGCCCATACCTCGTCAAACTGCTCGTAGAACTCCACCACCTGCTTGACGCCGATCTTCGCAAACGCCTCCAGCTTGAGCACCTTCTGGAAATCGTCATAGTACTTGGAGTGAAACGTCGCCACGGCCGGCAGGCCGCGCCGCCTTGCCGCCCGAAGCGCCGCGTAGCCCATCATGAACGGGTCGTGCGCGTGCACGATGTCCAGCTCCGCCGCCCGCAGGCGCCGTTCAAACCGGGGGTCGAGCCTCGGAACCCCCACCCGGTAGGGGAGCTTGCCGGGCATCTTCAGGGTCGTATAGGCGGCCACGCGAAACGGGCAGGCCGACAGGTCGCCCATGTCGTCCATGGGAACGAACACCGTCACATCGTGGCCCAGATCCCCCAGGGTTTTGGCGTAGCTGTACACCACGCGCCCCACCCCGTCCAAAACCGGCAAAAACGAATCGGAAAACTGACCAATCCTCACAGCGATTCCTGCTCCTTTTTTTGTCGTTCCCGTTTGAGTGAAAAATAGCCCACCACAGATACCGCCAAGGCCGCGATCGTGTCGCTGATGAGGTCGTCCATCGTGTCGACCAGCGCAGCGCGGCCACAAAGCACCGCGCCCTCCTCGGTCAGGTACTTCTGCATGTTCAGCTGCATGACGCCGTCGATGGCAAATTCGTAAATTTCCCAGATCGCGCCCGCGGCCAGCGCGAAGCAAAACGCGAACAGAGACACAAAAAACGGGCTCAGGCGCACATACGCATAGTCGGACTCGTTGAAGATGCTCACCAGAATCAGCCCCAGCGCCCCCAGCATCGCGCCGGAAAACATGTGCAGGATCGTATCCCAGTGCGGGATGCGGTAGTAAAACGACAGCACTTCCCCAAGGAAAATGGCGCAGTACAGGAAGATGTAGTAGAGGATGAAAATGAAGTTGGGGATCGGAAGCGCCCACCTGCGCTGAAGCACCGACGGCAGCATCATCACCACGATGCCCAGCAGGCACTGGATGAGCATCAGGGTGTAGTCGCTGCGCTGCATGTCAAACTCGCCGGCCTCCTCCACGCTTGGCGCGTTGATCAGCCGGATGACGGTCAGCAGAGCCGAGAGCAGCAGGGAGCCGAAGAGGATGATGGCCAGGATCTCCTTCGCGGTGCGCTTTTTGCGCGGCGTTTCTTGTAGCATGTGTGCCCTCCCTCCCCAGGTCGTATGGATACTACATTCTGCGTTCTCTGAGCGGTTCCTCCCGGTTATGGTTAGAGTTTTATAAGAAACAGGGAAAACCGCTTACACGCCGTTCTCCCGATCCCCAGGCCTTGCCGCCGCCCGCGCGGCGCTTTTGAGCGCCTTCACCTTCCGCGAAAGCAGCACGGTCACCGCCAGGTCCGTCACGCCGCTGAACAAAAGCCCCGCGCCGATCGCCGTGACCAGCGTCGCGGCGGCCGAAAACGGGTTTTCGATCAGCACCACGCCCAGCGCAAGGCACACAAGCGCCCCGACGAGCGCGGCCAGCCACGCCCTGTTTCCGATTTTGTACAGCACGATGGCGTTTTGCGCCTTGATCGCGCCGCTGGCGATCACCGAAAAGCCGAGCAGCACCGGGATGGCCGCGATGGCGGCGTCCGTCTTCAGCAGCAGGAACAGCGCCGCCAAAATCGAAAGCAGGCCGATCGCCAGGGCGTTGGACCGGCGCTCGACGCTCCATCCCCTGAAATAATCCACGATGTACGCGATGCCGGCCATCAAAAGCCACGCCGAGAGGATGTAGCAGGCCGCCCGCATCGTGATGTCGGGCTTCACAACGAACAAAAGCCCCAGGATCACATACAGCAGCGCCGTCATCAGCGCGTTGCCGTGCGCCCATTTCAAAAGCCTCATGTCGCTTCCCTCCTTGCGTTTTCCTGTATTCCCATATCCGCTTCCACCCGCTGCGAGCGCACCGCCCAAAACGCGATGGACGCAAGCACCAGCGCCCCGCCGAGGAGCGCCCGGCCGCTCGGCGCCTCGCCGCTGAAGAGGAACACCCAGACGGGGTTGAAGACTGCCTCCATCATGCCGATCAGTGAGCAGGCCAGCGGCGGGCAGTGCTGCACGGCCAGCGCGTAGAGCACATAGGGGATGCCGAGCTGCACCACGCCCAAAACGCCGATGCCGGCCAGCGCGCCCGCGGTCAGCTTCGTTTCAAACACAAACGCCATCGGCAGGCCCACCGCCGCCGTGATCAGGTGGCCGAGCAGGATGCCGTTCATGCACGACTGCCTGGGCGCGCCGCACGTGACGATATAGCAAAGCGCCAGCAGCATTCCCGAAAGAAGCGCCACCAGGTTTCCTAAAAGCCTGCCCGATTCGAGCTTGTCAAAAAAGAAGATGCCGATCCCGGCGATGGTGAGGATGACCGTAATCACGTCCAGCCGCCTGGCGCGCCGCCTGCCGAATGCCACGTTGTACAAAAGCACGAACACGGGCGCGCTGGACTGGATCACGATCGCGTTGGCGGCGGTCGTCAGCTTGTTGGCGGCGATGAAGCACAGAAACATCCCGCTCATCAGCATGCCGCTTACAAGCGCGGTCCTGTCCAAGCGGTATTTCATTCCGCTCAGGCGGATATACAGCGCCATCACGCCCCCCGCGATCAGGCTCCTGGACCCGGCGATCACCATCGCGTTCCAGGGAATCAGCTTGATCAAAATGCCCGAAATGCTCCACAAAAGCGTACAGGTGAAAATCAGCAGCATGCCCCGCCGCTCCAGCCGTTTTTGCTCCATCTTCGCCACTCCAGCCGTTTGATGCTTGCGCTATTTTACCATGTACGATACACTATGGAAAGCGAAATGTATAGGGGGCGTTTGATGTATCGGCATATTGTGCTGTTTTGGCTCAAGGACCCGAGCGAGGAGAACCTTCGCGCCGCCCGGGAAAAGCTCGCGTCGCTCCAGGGGAAAATCGAGGGCCTGCTTTCCGTCGAGGTGGAGCCGGACGCGCTGCATTCCGAGAGATCGTGCCACCTTTGCCTGAACATGGTCTTTGCCTCGCGGTCGGCGCTGGACGCCTACCGGACCCACCCGGCGCACCTGCCGGTGCAAAAGCACATGCACGCGGTGCGCTCTATGTCCAGCGCGGCCGACTACGAAATCACCCGGCCGGCCCGGCGCATGCCGCGGCTCTACGGGCTGCTCGGCCCGGCCTCGGCCGACCCTGAAACGCTCCTAAGGCTGTTTGACGCGGGGCTTGACGGCGCGTGCCTTTGCCCCGGGGGAAGCGATCCGTCGCAATGCCTGTCCTTTGCCGACGCGCTGCACGGCGCGGCCGCGCGCGCGGGCGTACGGCCCGAGCTGCTGGTGGACGTTTCGGGCCTGCCTGTCCCCGCCGAGCTTTCGGCCCTGGGCGCCACCGGCGCGCTCGTGGCCCTGCCGGACGAAGGGGACCCGGAGGCCGTCCGCGCGCTGCTGCCAAAGGGGGTTCGCCTGCTGGCGAAGGTTGTGTCGCCCGCCGGCCTTGCGCGCCTGCCCAGCCTGGTGCAGGGCGCAGACGAGCTGGCGGTCGCGCGCGATGCGATGGCAAGGCGTATGCCTTTGGAGCAAATCCCGCAGGCGCAAAAGCGCGCCGTATCCGCCGCGCTTTCGGCAGGCAAGCCCTGTATGGTGTCCGGCGGCATCCTCGCCTCGCTGCGCCGGCAAAAAGAACCCTCGGCCGCGGAGCTTTTGGACATCCACACCGCCGTCTGCGACGGCGCTTCGTCGCTGCTCTTGCGCCAGACCGCCGACGGCCCCGATCCGGCGCTGGCCGTGGAAACGCTGCGCAAGGTCGCGGAGGCGGCCGCCGCGCTGTGAGCCGCCGATTTTCAGGAGGAATGCCCATGCAATCCTTGCCCCGCCTGGGCCAGGGCACCTGGCACATGGGCGAAAGCCCTTCCCGCCGCGCCGAGGAAATCGCCGCGCTGCGCGCCGGCATCGAAGCGGGCGTCACGCTGATCGACACCGCGGAGATGTACGGAAACGGCGGCGCGGAATCCCTCGTGGGCGAGGCGATCCGGGGGGTTTCGCGCGAAAGCCTGTTTCTGGTTTCCAAGGTATACCCGCACAACGCCGGCGGCAAGCGCCTCGTGAAAAGCTGCGAGGACACGCTGTCGCGCCTGAAAACGGACGTTCTGGATCTGTACCTGCTGCACTGGCGGGGCGGCATCCCGCTCGCGGAGACCGTCGCCGGCATGGAGTCGCTCGTTTGCGCGGGAAAGATCCGGCGCTGGGGCGTTTCAAACTTCGACACCGCCGACATGGAGGAGCTTTTCCAAACGCCCGGCGGCGACCGCTGCGCCGCCAACCAGGTGCTCTATCACCTCGGCTCGCGCGGCGTGGAGTACGACCTGCTCCCCTGGCTTTTTGCGCACGGCGTAGCGATGATGGCCTACTGCCCGCTGGCCCAGGCCGGCAGACTGCGGCAGGGGCTTGTTGGGCACGAGGCCGTGCAGGCGGTCGCGACCCAAAACGGGCTGACGCCCTTTCAGGTGCTGCTTGCGTTCGTGCTTTCCAAGAAGGGCGTCACGGCCATCCCCAAGGCCGCAAGCCCCGCGCACGCGCGGGAAAACGCGCACATGGCGGGCGTCTTCCTTGCTCCGGACGATCTTTCGCTGCTTTCGGCCGCGTTCCCCGCGCCCGGCCGCAAAGTGCCGCTGGACATTGAGTAGGGGCGTGTGGTAAGCTTTTGCGCATGAACAAAAGAGTGGTTAGCAACCTGCTGCTGGTGGTCACCGCGTTTATCTGGGGCACCGCGTTCGTGGCCCAGAGCCTTGGCATGGCGCATATCGGCCCGTTCACGTTCAGCGGCGTGCGCAACTTTGTCGGGTGCGCGGCGCTTTTGCCGGTGATCGGCCTGATTTGGCGAAGAGAGGGCCGTCCCTCGCCCAAGACGCTGCGCCATACCCTCTTTGGGGGGCTTTGGTGCGGGGCGGTGCTGTTTGCGGCCGGCTCCCTGCAGCAGTTTGGCATCCTCTATACCACCGTCGGCAAGGCCAGCTTTATTACGGCCCTATACATCGTGCTCGTGCCGCTCCTCGGGCTGCTCTTTGGCAGGCGCGTGCGCGCGGCCGTATGGCCGGCGGTGGCGCTTGGGGCGGTCGGCCTGTATCTTTTGTGCATGCGTGAGGCGCTCACCCTTTCGCTGGGCGACGGCCTGGTGCTGGGGTGCGCGCTTTTGTTTTCCGCGCACATTCTGGTCATCGACCATTTTTCGGCCAAGGCCGACTGCGTGCTGATGTCGTGCGTTCAGTTCCTCGTGGCGGGCGTGCTGGGCATCGCGTGCATGTTCCTGTTCGAGTCGCCGTCCGTTAAAGACATTTTGGTGAGCTGGGGGCCGATCCTCTACGCGGGCGCGCTGTCCAGCGGCGTGGCGTACACGCTGCAGATCGTCGCCCAGCGCAACACCGATCCGGCGGTGGCTTCGCTGCTGATGAGTTTGGAGGCTGTCTTTGGCGCGCTGGCCGGCTGGCTGATTCTGGGGGAATCGTTCACCGTTCGCGAATTTGCCGGCGCGGCGCTGCTTTTTGGCGCTATTCTTTTGGCCCAGCTTCCGTCGAAAGGTTTTTCGCGGAATTGACACGGCCGATCCCACCTGTTATAATAGGGCCAACACGAAGGATACATCCTGGGGTGTGCGCGAGTCGCGTATTTTTACCCACATTTCATAAACAGGAACCCGGGTCGGTGCGTGGCTGTCAAGCCCCCGGGCCGATGGCCCGCCAGGGGACGGCAAAAAGCGGCCGCAGGGTTCCGACCTGCCAGAGCGGCGGGTGAAAAAATCGTGGCGGACGGCACCATCGGGACAAATTTCCAAGGAGACGGCCAAACGGCCGTCTCTCAGTTTATTGATCAAGCGATGCGGGGGATTGCGAGGGTCCGCGGGCCCGACCGCAGATTCCCAAGGCGTTAGCCGGGGCTGCCGCACGGGCTTTGTGCGGCGGCCAGAATGCATGCCCCGCGCGAAAAAGAAGGGGTCCGGGGACAAGTCCCCGGCGGTTTCCAAAGGCGGCGCCTTTGGCCGCCGGAGGCCCTTTCCCGCGCGGGGCAGGTCAGACGGGAAAAGCGATTTCGTTCCCCCGCGCCGCACTTTTTCCCGGACCGCATCACCCGTGCGGCGCGGGTTCCTCCCCGGCGCTCGCGCGCACGCGAGCGAGGACGGCCGCACGGCTCCCCGGACTTTCCGTCCATCGCTTCGCCTTAACAAGACTGCCGCAAAATCGCCCCATTTTTTCCTGCGGCGGTCCGGGCTTTGGAGACGGCCAAACAGCCGTCTCTTCGCATACAAAAAGCGCGGTCTGCCGATGCGCCAGGCGGGCGGATCTCTTGCCCGCCCGCCTACTTCTGCCCGTCCCCGGCAAAGCATACCCCGCACGCGGCGCAGCCGCCTTCGCCCGTCTCGCGAAGGCTTGCCGGCAGCGCGTCGCCCACGGCCTTCATCGCGTCGATCATGGCGTCCGCGCCGATGGGCGAGCGGAGGCCGGAAAGCGAAAGGTCCGCGGCGGTCAGCGCGTTGGCCACCCCCGCGACGTTGCGGTACACGCACGGCACCTCCACCAGGCCGCCCACCGGGTCGCACACAAGGCCCAGCGCGTTCATCAGCGCAAACGCGCACGCGTCCGACGCCATCTGCGGCGTGCCGCCCGCCAGTTCCACAAGCGCCGCCGCGGCCATGGCCGAAGCGCTGCCGCACTCGGCCTGGCACCCGCCCTCCGCGCCGGAGATGCTGGCGCGCCTGGCGATCACCCGCCCCACGGCCGCGGCGGTGAACAGCGCGCCGATGAGCTGATCGTCCGTATAGCCCCGGTCCTCCTGCGCGGTAAACAAGGCGGCGGGCAAAATACCGCAGGCCCCGGCCGTCGGCGCGGCGACGATCTTGCCCATGCAGGCGTTGCACTCGGCCACGGCCAGCGCCTTGGCGATGGCGCGGCCGAGCGTCGCGCCGCCCATCGCGCCGGGCGCGTACCTTTGCAAAAGCGCCGCCTGCCCGCCCACCATGCCGGAAACCGACCGGAGATCCTCCCGCATCCCCTCGGCGACGGACTGGCGCATCACATGGAGCGCCTGGCCCATCCTCTCCACCAGCGCGCTTTCTTCGCACCGGTTTTTCTTCGCCTGATCCCTTTTGGCGGCATTTCCGATCGTATCTTCGCCGGCCGCCTCCACCAAAGACCGCATCGAGCTTTCGATCATCGCTTACCTCTTTTCCAGCAGCGTCACGCCCGTCACGCCGCGCAGGTGATGAAGCGCCTCCACCGTCTCCCCGTCCGGGAGCGCGTCCAGCTCCAGCGCCATGATGGCGTTGCCGCCCGCCTCCTGGCGGAACACGCGCATCGTGGCGATGTTTACGCCCGCCAGGGCAAGCAGGCTGGTCGCCTGGGCGATGGCGCCGGGCGCGTCCCGATGGCGGATGATCAGCGTGTTTTCCTCGCCTGAAAAGTTGACCTCCAGGCCATCGATCGACTGCACGCGGATGCTCCCGCCGCCGACGGACGCCGCCTGCACGGAAATCTCGCGGCCGCTTTGGCCCGCCGCCCGGATCACCATGGTGTTCGGGTGCGTGTCCCGCAGGTGCACCGTGTCAAACGAATAGGAAAGCCCTTCGGCCTTGGCGATCGCCAGGCTGTCGCGCAGGCGCGCGTCGTCCACGTCCATGCCGAGCAGCCCGCCGATCACCGCGCGGTCGGTGCCGTGCCCCTTCCACGTTTTCGCGAACGACCCGTGAAAGCCGATCCCGGCTCTTTGCACGGCTTCCCCCAGCAAAAGCCGGACCACGCGCCCGATGCGCGCCGCCCCCGCCGTGTGCGAGCTGGACGGGCCGATCATGACCGGCCCGATGATTTCAAACAAATCCATGCGCGATTTCCCCCTCTACATCGTTCGTTTCTTTTCGCGAATGATGCGCGTTTTCCTTCCAAACAATAGCGCCGATCCTAGTTTTCCCGCGCGCCGCTTTCCATACGGAAAACGCGCTTTCTTGACAACGGGCGCGCGGCGTGTCACAATATCGCAAACCGTCAGGAGGAACCCTCATGCAGTGGCAATGGCTGACAGGACCCGCCGTGGGCGCGGTCATCGGATATATCACCAACGACATCGCGGTCAGGATGATGTTTCGGCCGCACAGTGAAAAGCGGCTTTTCGGCCGGCGCGTGCCGTTCACGCCCGGGCTGATTCCTAAGGAGCGGCCGCGCCTTGCCAGCGCCATCGCGGACGTGCTGCGCCAGGAGATTTTAAGCCCCGAGGTGGTCGAGGCCGCGCTGCTGTCCGACCGGGTGCTTTCGCGCGTCGGCGACGCCGCCGACAGCGCGCTCAAAAGCCTGCTCAGGGAGGAGCGCACCCCGCGCGCACTCCTTGAGGGCGCGTTCGGCGAGGAGGCGTTTGCCTCATTTGAGAAGGAAGCAAAGCGCGCGGCCGGCTTTTTTTTGATGGAAAAAATCCTGGAAAGCGGCATTGAAAAAACGGCGGCGGAGGCCGTCGTCGTGGAAGCGAAAAAGCGCGTGGCCGGGTCCGCCGCGGCGGTGCTCACGCTTTTTTGGGACGACAAGCGCAGCGCGTCCATGGAGGAAAAGCTCTCGCAGGTCATCCGCGAAATGCTCGCCACCCACGGCCCCGGCGCCGTCGACCGGATGATCGAGGACGCCCTGACCGCGGGCCTGGACACCCCGGTGGGCGAGCTGATGCAAAAATACGGCGAGAAGGCGGGCGACGCGCGCGCGCTGCTGCTCAAGCAGTATACCGCGCTGATCCAGGGCGGCCTGTCCCGCGCGCTGGATGCCCTGGACCTTGGTACGATCGTCGAGGACAAGCTCAACCAGCTGAACATGGCGGAACTGGAAGCGCTGATCATGCGGGTGATGAAAAAGGAGCTGCGCGCCATCGTCTGGCTGGGCGGGCTGCTCGGCGCCATCATGGGCCTTCTCAACGCGGTGGCGGATCTCGTCCTGTAATACGAATTCCACCCGGGAACGCGGCGAAGGATTTTTTCATCCCGTGCCGCCTTTTCCGCACCCCTGTTTTTCGATCGCCATTGTAAAGGCGCGCTGGCCGGGCATCCCGGGCCTACGGGATTTCCTCCGTGCGGGGAAACGGCAGGATTTTCCCGCTTTTCATCCCGGTCAGCGCCACCAAGGCGGGCATCGCCTTTCGCGCCGCCGCGCGGCCGGCCTCAAACAGCGGCCCGACGGTCCTTTTGTCCAGCACCCCCTTGTCCGGGGCGTAGCCCGTCACCGCGATCATCATGTCGCACAGCGGGGGCGGCGCGGCGATGACCGCGTGCGCGCAGATCGCCAGCGCGGCGGGCGTTTCCTCGTGAAATGCGCAGCCGGCGTCGAGCACGCGGATGCACACGATGCGTTCGGCCCCCATCGCGCGCAGGATGGTCGGCAGGGTGCCCCTCAGCATGCCCCCGCCCGACAGGGTGCGCCCGCGCCAGGAAACGGGCGGCAGCGCGCCGGGCGTGGCCATCGCGGCGCGCACGGCGGTCGAAAGCAGAGCCTGGCGGCTCCAGGGGCGGGGATCGGGGTGCACGGGCAGCATCGAGGCAATCACCTGCACCGCGCCGCTCTCCAGGTCCACCGCGGGCATGGCCAGCGGCATCAGGCCGCGGATCGCCTGGCTTTCAAACCGCGCGCGAAGCTTTGCGTTCAGCCTGTGGTTGCGAAGAAACGCGTTTTTTGTCACCGCGCGTTCGAAGTCCCGGACCGCCTCCTCCATCAGGGCGTCGGTGGCGGCCAGCGCGGCCACCAGCGCGCCCGCGCCGCAGCCCGCGTAACAGGCGGGCCGTATGCCCGCCTCCAGCAGCGCCGCCAGCACGCCCGCCTGCGCCGCGCACCTGGCGCCGCCACCCTCCAGCGCAATCCCAAGCTGCATCCCGCCGCCCCCTCTCTTCCGTCCGCCACCATCCCTGACCATGGTATGCTTCCTATCTTTTGGAAATCTCCAAAACATCAGGCCGCCCATACCCTGCGGTTTGCGGGCGGGGGGATTTCATCCGAAAACGCCGCGGCGTTTTCAGGGCGCCGCCATGTGCGCGTCTTCAGGCGGAAGAAAGGACGGATTCCGCGGGTTTCGCCTCCTGCGTTTTCATCCAAAAAATCTTAAAACATCGCCAATGGAGCGGACCGGGAAGCAATCGGGGGGCTGGTTCGTTTGGTTGATGTGTGCTATACTGTGTACTGGTTTGACGGAAAGGACGGTACATCTTGTCGAATTTGCAGCGAATGCCCGGGCGGCGGCGCGGCGGCGAGCCGAAGGCCGCAAAGCGCGGTACGCCCATTCGAAATAGCCTGCTGCTCCTCGTCCTGACGGCCCTTCTGGCGGCGCTGGTGATCCTGCTGCCCAAGGAGCCGACACGGACGGGCGCCGCCGTTTTGGTGCCCGGCATGCAGGCGACGGGCGGCCAGGGCACGCCTGAGAACCTGATGCTTCGCATCAGCGAGGTCATGGCCTCCAACCGCCGCGCGTATCCGGACGACCGCGGCAATTATTCCGACTGGGTTGAAATTGAAAACATTGGAGATGAGAGCGTCAACCTCCAGGGCATCGGCCTTTCCGACCGCGACGACCGGGTGCTGTTCCTCTTCCCCGCGATGGAGCTTGCGCCGGGCGACTTTGCCGTCGTGTTCTGCGACGACACGAACGCCGCCGAGCCCGGCAAGCCGCTGCACGCGCGGTTTAAAATTTCCGCCCTGGGCGAAACGCTCCACCTGTTTGACCGAAACGCCGTGGCCTTTGCCTCGCTTCAGTTGCCCGCACTCAACACCGACATGTCCTATGCCCTTTCGGGCAAGGAGTGGATCGTCACCGAGCAGTACACGCCCGGCTACCCCAACAGCGTGGAGGGGTACGAGCAGTTCCGCTCCGCCGCCGTCACCTCGGCCGAGGGCCTGGCCTTAAACGAGCTGGTCGCCTCCAACGTGACCACCCTGCAGGACGAGGACGGCGAGTATGCCGACTGGATCGAGCTGTATAACGGCGGGTCGCTGCCGGTCGATTTGTCGAACTACGCGCTCAGCGACGACGAGGCGGACCCCATCAAGTGGCGCTTCCCGCAGGGCGCGGTCATCGAGGCGGGCGGGTATTACACGGTCTTTGCCTCGGGCAAGGACAGGCCCGGCGGCGACGGCAGGCGTCCGCACACGAACTTCCGCCTCTCCGCCGAGGGCGAGACGGTGATCCTCTGCGATATTCTAAGCCAGGTCGTCGACCGGGTAACGTACGACAACCTGGAAAAGGACTGCTCCTGGGGCCGCGTGGTGGGGCTTGACCACACATGGCAGGTGTACAGCCAGCCCACTCCCGGCATGGCCAACGACCACATCGGCGCGGTGGAGATGGACCGGCGCATGCGCGCGCAAAACACGAGCGGCGTCTTTCTCGCCGAGGTGGTCCTCTCCTCCCTGGGCACGGAGACCTCCTACGGCAACACGTCCTATGACTTTGTCAAGCTTGTGAACCGTGGGAGCGAGCCGGTCAACCTGACCGGATGGGGCCTGTCCGACGACGTGGGCAGGCCGCGCAAGTGGCAGTTCCCGAACATCACGCTCGCGCCGGACCAGTTCATCCTGGTGTTTTGCAGCGGCCTTGGCAAGTCGCCCGTCAGTTCCAGCGCGCTGCACACCACCTTTCGGCTAAGCTCGCTCGGCGAGTCGGTCGTCCTTTCAGACCCCCGCGGCCGCATTCTGGACAAGCTGGTCGTACCGAGGCTTGAAACCGGCACCTCCTACGGCCGTGATTTTGACCGGGGCGGTCTTTTTTATTATGATACCCCGGCCGGCCTGACCGCCGCGAACGACGGCGAGGGCTTTCCCGGCTACGCCCAGGCGCCAACGATTGAAACGGCGGGCTGCATGTACAACAAGCCCATGGCCGTTTCAATCACCGCGCCCAAGGGCGTCACCATCCGCTACACCTTGGACGGCTCCGCGCCCACGGAGGAAAACAGCGAGGTGTACCAGGGCCCCTTTGAGATCTCCCGCACCGTGGTGCTGCGCGCGCGCGGGTTTGTCGAGGGGCTCAAGCCGTCCGAGATCGACACGCAGACGTACCTGTACAACGTCTACCACGGCCTGCCCGTGGTCTCCCTGACCGTGGACCCGAACGATCTGTGGAACCCGCTGACGGGCATCTACGCGGACGGGGAGTTTGATCCGTTCACAAAGGTCCCCTTCAAGCAGGCCACCTACCGCGTGATGAAGATGGACCGGTCGATGCGCGAGCGAGCGGGCAACTTTGAATTCTTTTCGGATCAGGGCAAGCAGCTTGTCAACCAGGGCGTCGCGGTGCAGCTGCACGGCCAGTTCAGCCTGGACATCGCGCAAAAGAGCTTTCGCATCACGGCCAAGAACCGGTACGGCTCCGCCGCGCTGCCCTATCCGTTCTTTGAGGACCGGCCGTTTTCCCAGTACAAGGCCGTGCTGCTTCGAAACGGCGGCAACGACGGCTCGTATGCCCGCATTGTGGACGCCCTGCAGTCCAAGATCGTCGATTGGACGGATTCGGACATCATCCACATGGCGTCCCGCCCCGTCATCGCATACCTCAACGGCGAATACTGGGGGCAGTACAACCTGCGCGAAAGGATCAACGAGCATTCCATCGCCGCGTACGAGGGATGGGCCGACCCGCGCAAGGTGGACCTGATCAAGGGCAACGACGACGTGCTCAACGGCTCCTACGACGATTACGCAAGGCTGCTGGACTTTGTCAAGAAAAACGACCTGAACGTGCCCGAGAACCTTCAAAAGGTGCGCGACTGGGTGGACGTGGACAATTATTTCGATTTCATGATCTTTGAAATGTTCTTTGGCAACACGGACGCCCTGAATATCAAGTACTACCGCCAACAGGCGGAAGGCGCAAAGTGGCGCTGGGTGCTGTTTGATCTGGACTGGGGCTATTGGTTCAGGGATACCGACGGCTGCTTTGTCTGGCTCGACCCCAAGGGTTCGGGCGACAAAAACGGCGACAACTCCCTCATCCGCGCGCTGCTCAGCGTGCCCGAAATGCAGGACAAGTTCCTCAAGCGGTATGGAACGCTGTTCCAGGACTATTTTTCGGACACCGACCGCATCCTCGCGCTGATTGATTCCATGGTGGCGGAGATCGACAACGAGATGCCCCTGCACTTTGCCAGGTGGGCCGGGCTGACCAGCAAGGTCGTGGCCTTTGACCCGCCGTCGGATCCGGACAGGGCGTATACCTACTGGAAGGGTACGCGCATCAACCGCCTCAAGAACATCGTCCGCGCCCGCCCCGCCTTTGTCTGGGATGACGTGAAGGACTGGTTCAAGCTCACCGACCAGCAGATGACCGGATACTTCGGGCCAAGGCCCGCGGATACCGAGGATATCTATTGACGGCTTTGAAGCCCACCGTATCGCAATTTGGTAAGGAGGAGACCGCATGAACCCCACCCAACAACCGCTTTCGGCGTCCGACCTGCTCCGCTCCAGCGTGCTGGACGCCATCTCCGCGCAGCTTTCCGCGCTCACGCCGCTGAAGATGGTCGTCGCGCTGCTGATGGGCTTTGCCGTCGGCGTCGTCATCGCCCTCGTCTACCGGCGCGCGTACCGCGGGGTGCTCTATTCGCCTTCGTTTTCGATGACGCTGGTCATGCTCACGCTGATCACGACGCCGGTGGTCATGTGCATCAAATCCAACATCGCGCTTTCCATGGGCATGGTCGGCGCGCTGTCCATCGTGCGCTTTCGCACCGCGGTGAAGGACCCGATGGACACGGCGTACATGTTCTGGGCGCTGACGATGGGCATTTTGCTGGGCGCGGAGCTGTACCTGATCGCGCTGGTGGTGGTGCTGGGCATCTCGGTCATCGTGCTGCTGCTGACCTTCGTCAAGCTGCCCAGCGCCACCAGCTACCTGCTCGTGCTGCACTATGACGAGGCGGCCGCGCAGGCCATCCAGAGCGTGCTGTCGCGCGTGAAGTACCGGCGCCTTCGCTCCAAGACCGTGACGCAAAACGGCGCGGAGATGACGGTGGAGCTTCGCATCGGCGAGCGGCAGGACATCATCAGCCAGATGCTGGATATCGACGGCGTGTACGACGCCACGCTCGTGGCGTGCCAGAGCGAGGCGGGGGCCTAAGATGCAGAGCGCCGCGCGCCCGGCCGTCCGGCACGAGCTAAAATATTTTCTCAACTACGGCGAGTACACGCACCTGAGCCGGACGATTGACTATGTGCTTTCGCGCGACCCTTCGGGGGATGAGTTCAACGAGTACGCCGTGCGCTCGCTGTATTTTGATACCGTGTTTGACGATTTTTTACACGAAAAGATCAGCGGCGTTTCGGAGCGCAAGAAATACCGCATCCGCATCTACAACTTCCGCGACAGGCAGATCAAGCTGGAGCGCAAGTCGAAGTACGGGGATCTGATCTCCAAGACGAGCCTGGAGATCCCGCGTGACCTGGCCGAGCAGCTCATGGCGGGGGACGCCACGGGGCTTGACCGCACGAGCGTGCCGCTTTTGCACGACCTGTACCGCGAGATGAAAACGCGCCTGCTGCGCCCGGTGGTGATCGTCGATTATGTGCGCGAGGCGTACATGCACCCGGCCGAGGATGTGCGCATCACGTTTGACAAAAAGCTGCACACGGGCGTTTTCAAGACCGATCTGTTCGATCCCCTCCTGCCCACCGTGCCCGCGCTGGACGACAACCTGGTGGTGCTGGAGGTCAAGTTCAACCGCGTGCTGCCCGACCATATCCGCGACCTGCTCACATCCGTCAGCGCGCAAAGGTCCGCGATATCGAAGTATGTAATCTGCCGGCGGTTTGAGGAGAGGGAGTACTGAAAACAAGGCGGGGGCTGTCGCACCCAAAACGTGCGGCAGCCCCCTTTATCATGCCCAGAACGCATCCCCCGCACCCCAAAGAAGGGGACCGGGGGCGATGCCCCCGGCGGATTCCAAAGGCGGAGCCTTTGGC
>CAZUIA010000012.1:0-26308 GCA_964620835.1 uncultured Oscillospiraceae bacterium | reverse complement strand
CTGTACCTGTGCGCGATGCGCGCGGGCAAGCACGCGCTGTGCCTGATGACGGTGGTGGACAATCCCTATACCGGGGAATCGGCCACAGCGAAGGATCGCGAGACCTCGCTGACCGATATGCTGCGCCTGGCGCTTTCCATCGCATGATTTCGCCGGGGATCGGCGTTATCATACTGAAACCAATCAAGGCGTAAGGAGGAACACGGATGAAAAAGTTTGTATCCATCGCGCTGGCGCTGCTTATGGCGCTGTCCCTGCTGTCCACCGCCCTCGCCGAGGGCGAAACGAGCGTCACCATCGTCGTCGCGGGCGGCCTGGGCGACCGCTCCTTTTACGACTCCGCCAACGCGGGGCTTGAGCAGCTCAAGCAGGAGGGCGTGGTCGGCCGGGTCATCGAGTGCAAGGAGGACCCCTCGCTCTATGAGCAGAGCCTGATCAACGCCGCCGAGACGAGCGACTTTGTCGTGGCCGTGGGCTGGCAGTTTTGGGAGTACCTGGAGACCGTGGCGCCCGAAATGCCGGACACCAAGTTCATCTTCGTGGACAACGAGCTGACGGGCATCGACAACCTGTACTCGATCACCTACGCGGAAAACGAGGGCTCGTTCCTCGTCGGGTACATTGCCGCGAAGCTGTCCGAAACCGGCGTGATCGGCGCGGTCGGCGGCGAGGACAACATCACCATCAACAACTTCATGGTCGGCTACAAGCAGGGCGCGGCGTACGCCAACCCGGACATCAAGGTGGAAATTTCCTACACCGCCGACTATGAGGACCCGGCCAAAGGCAAGGAGCACGCGCTGGCGCTGTATGACAAGGGCGCGGACATCGTCTTCCAGGTTGCGGGCAAGACCGGCGAGGGCGTCTTTGAGGCCGCGGCCGAGACGGGCCATTTTGCCATCGGTGTGGACAGCGACCAGAAGTTCATCAAGCCCGACGTCATCATCTGCTCGATGATCAAAGAGGTGGGCAAGTCCATCTACGGCGCGGTGAAGACGTACATGGAGGAAGGCGAGTTCCCCGGCGGCACCGCCTGGAACGCGGACATGGAAAGCGGCTACATCAGCGTGGGCTACGGCGACGACACGATGCCCCAGCAGGTTTCCCCCGAGCTGAAGGCAGAGGTCGAGGCCCTGGCCGCGAAGATCATCGCGGGCGAAATCGAGATCGAAACGACGCGGTAAGCGCCCGCCTTCCAACCGACAAGCCGAAAAGCCCCTCCTTACCGTTCCGGCGGGAGGAGGGGCCTTTGCAAAGAAAGGGTGGTTTCCTTGGCTGACGCCACCGCCGCCGTATCGTTTCGCCACGTGTCCATGCAGTTCCCCGGCGTGCTCGCCAACGACGACGTTTCCCTGGACATCAGGCCCGGCGAGGTGTTCGCGCTGGTGGGCGAAAACGGCGCGGGGAAGTCCACGCTCATGAACATCCTCTATGGCCTTCATGAGCCGACCGCCGGGGAGGTGTTCGTCCGCGGCGAAAAGGTGCGAAAGTTTTCCCCGGCCGCCGCCATCCAAAGGGGCGTGGGCATGGTGCACCAACACTTCATGCTCGTCCCCTCCTTCACGGTGGCGCAAAACATCGCCCTGAGCCGCGAGCCGCGCAGGCGCGGGCTTTTCTATGACTTTAAAAAGGCTGAGGACACCGTGCGCCGCCTGATCGCGGAGTACGGCCTTTCGGTCGACCCCACGGCGCACGTGCGCGAATTGGGGCTGGGCCTTCAGCAGCGTGTGGAGATCCTGAAAACGCTGCACCGGGGCGCGGAGGTGCTGATCCTGGACGAGCCGACGGCCGTGCTGACCCCCGGTGAGGCGGACGAGCTGTTCGCGGTCATCCGCCGCATCGTGCGCGAAAAGGGCATGACCGTGATCCTCATCACGCACAAGCTCTACGAGGTGCTGGCCGTTTCCGACCGGGTGGGCGTGATGCGCGCGGGCAGGCTCGTGGGCGTTCGGGACACGAAGGATGTCACCGAGCGCGCGCTCGCCTCCATGATGGTGGGCAGCGAGATGCTCTTTGCGCAGCTTGAAAGGGCGGGCGCGCCGGGCGAAAACGCCATTGAGGCGGAGAACCTGCAGGCGCTGGATGACCGGGGATTGCCCGCGGTCAAGGGCGTGACGCTTTCTGTGAAGCGCGGGGAGATCCTCGGCATCGCGGGCATCGAGGGCAACGGGCAAAGCGAGCTGGTCGAGGCCATTACGGGGCTTCGGCCGCTTCGGGGCGGCGCGGCCTTCGTGCTTGGCAAGCGCGCCGATGGGCTGTTGCCCGGGGCCATCCGCGCGCTGGGCCTTTCGCACGTGCCGGAGGACCGGCTGTCGACCGGCGTATCCCGCCGGGCGTCCGTGACGGACAACCTGGTGGCCGGCAGGCAGCGCGAAAGGCGGTTCTCCGGCCCGGTTGGGCTGCTCAGGCGCCGCGCGGCCCGCGCGTACGCGAAGGGGCTGTTTGAAACATTCGACATCCGGGGCGCGGGCGTCGAGGTGCCGGCCGGGTCGCTCTCGGGCGGGAACCTGCAAAAGGTGGTGGTCGCGCGCGAGTTTTCGTTTGACGCGCAGGCGCTGGTCATTTCCCAGCCCACGCGCGGCGTGGACATCGGCGCGATCGAATTCATCCACCGGTCCATCCTGGAAAAGCGAAACGCCGGCTGCGCCGTTTTGCTGGTGAGCGCGGACCTGGACGAGATCTTTCGCCTTAGCGACCGCATCCTCACCCTGTATGAGGGCCGCGTGACCGGCGAGTTCGCGGCCGGGCAGATCACCAAGGAGGAGATCGGCTACTACATGACCGGCGCCAGGTCTGAAGCGGGCGGGAAGGAGGCGGGAGCGCGATGAAAAACCTGCTTGCGTTCCTGCGCCCAAGGCGGCAAAGGCTGGAGCCCCAATACCTGCTGTCGCTCGCCGTCAGCGTGGCGCTGGCGCTGCTGCTGGGCGCCGTGATCATGCGGCTGACAGGGTTCAGCCCCTTAAAGGGGTATGCCGCGCTCGTCAAGGGCGCCTTTGGCACCCGGCGCGCCCTTGGCAACACGCTCGCCAAGACCGTGACGCTCGCGATGACGGGCCTTGCGATGGCCGTGGCCGCGCAGGCGGGCATCTTCAACGTGGGTGGGGAGGGGCAGATCTACCTGGGGGGACTTGCGGCGGCGATCGTCGGCGCGAAGCTGACCGGGCTTTCGCCGCTCGTGGTCGTGCCGCTATCCTTCCTCGCCGCCGCCGTGGCGGGCGGGCTGTACGCGCTCTTGCCGGGCGCGCTCAAGGTCAAGCTCAAGGTCAACGAGGTCATCACGACCATCATGCTCAACTCCGCGGCCATCTACTTTTGCGCCTATATGGCCAACGGCCCGCTGCGCACGGCGGACAAGGGCATCGCGGCGGGCACGGACGCCATCGGCGCCGCGTACCTCTTTTCGCGCCTGATCCCCCTGAGCAACCTGACCGAAAGCGCCCTGTACGCCGCGGGCATCGCGCTTTTCATCTGGTATCTGATGAAGCGCTCCACCGTGGGCTTTGAAATGAAGCTGACCGGGCAAAACCCCCGCTTTTCGCGCTACATCGGCATCAAGACCGATACGCTGGCCCTGTCGGCCATGGTGCTGTCCGGCGCGCTGTGCGGGCTGGTGGGCATGTTTGAGGTGTTCGGCCTGCACAAGCGGTTCATCACCACGCTGTCGAGCGATTTCTACTTCGACGGCATGCTCGTGGCCATGATCATGCGCTATGACCCGGTGGGCATCGTGCTGATGAGCGTGTTTTTCGCGATGCTGAAGATCGGCGGCACGGCCATGGAGCTGAACGTCGGCATCTCGTCGGAGCTGATCCTGATCGTGCAGTCGATCATCATCTTTTTCATGGCGGCCGAAAGCGGCATCGCGGCCAGCCTTCGAAACCGGCGCGCCCAGCGGGCCGCGCGGCGGCGGGCGGAGCAGGCCATCGGAAAGGGGGAGGCGTGATGGGCGACATCCTGACGATCGCGCTTTTACAAAACACGCTGCGCACCGCGACGCCGATCATCCTGGCGGGGCTGGGCGTCCTGATGACGGACCATGTGGGCATCATGAACATCGGCATGGACGGCATGATGCTGACCGGCGCGTTCTTCGCCGTGGTGGGCAGCTATTTCCTGGGAAGCTGGGCGGGCGGGCTCGCGGCGGCCCTCGCGGCCACGCTGCTGATGGGGCTCTTTTTCGGCGTGTTTGTCATCAAGTTCAAAAGCGACGAGTTCATCATCGGCGTGGCGCTGAACATCTTCGCGGGCGGGCTGACGGTGTTCCTCCTGCGGGCGATGTTCGGCGTCAAGGGCGCGTTTTCCAGCCCACAGATCGTGCCGCTGCCCAAGCTCTCGTGGGATTTCTTGCAGCGCATCCCGGGCATCGGCCCGCTGCTCAACGGAAACACACTTCTGGTGTACGTGAGCTGGTTGCTGGTGCTGGTCTGCTGGCTTTTGATCTACAAAACGCCGCTTGGGTTCTGGCTTCGCGCGGCGGGCGAGCATCCGGATTCGCTCCGCTCCAGCGGCATCAGCCCGGAGAGGATGAAATACCTCGCGTCCCTCCTGTGCGGCGTGTTTGCCGGGCTTGCGGGCGCGCACCTGTCGCTGGGGTATCTGACGATGTTCACCGAAAACATGAGCGCCTCGCGCGGGTTTATCGCCGTGGCGTGCGTGATCTTCGGCGCGTCCAGCCCGCCGCGCGTCTTTCTCGCGGCGCTCCTGTTCGGGTTCATCGACGCGCTGGGCCTTCGGCTGCAGTCCGTGGGCTTCAATTCAAACCTCACGGCCATGGCGCCCTATGTCGTTACCGTGCTGATCATGGTGCTGGTCGTCGTGCGCGCGAGCGCCAAAAAGAAAAAGCTGAGGAGGGCTTAGCGGTGTGGGACAAGGTCTTGTATAACGATTGGCACCTGAAGCTCGCCGAGACCATTCTGGCGCGCGACACCCAGATCCACGCCCGCTGGGCGTATGACGACGGCGTGGTGATGAACGGCTTTGCGGCGCTGTATGACCTGACGGGTGAAAAGCGCTACTTCGAGTACATAAAGCGCGTCATCGACAGTTTTCTGCTGGGAGGCGGCGCGGCCATCCGCGACTATTCCCTGAACGAGTACAATATCGACCACATCAACAACGGAAAGCTGCTGCTGTACCTGTGCGCGAAAACGGGCGAGGCGAAATACCGCCGCGCGGCGGACCTGCTGCGCAGCCAGCTTCGAACCCACCCCCGAACGGGCGAGGGCGGCTTCTGGCACAAGCAGATTTATCCCTTTCAGATGTGGCTGGACGGCCTGTACATGGGCGCGCCCTTTTACACCCGCTACGCCGCGATGTTCGGCGAACCGGACGCGTTTGCCGACGTGGCCCGGCAGTTTCGCCTAAGCTTTCAGCACACCCTGGATGAAAAGACCGGCCTTCACTACCACGCGTGGGATGAAAAGCGTGCGCAGTTCTGGTGCGACAAGGAAACCGGGTGCTCTGAAAACTTCTGGGGCCGCGCGATGGGCTGGTATGTGGCGGCCATGGTGGATGTGTTGGAGTTCTTTCCCGAGCCCCACCCGGACCGCGCGGAGATCATCGGCTTTTTGAACGCGTGTGCCACGGCGCTGCTCAATGTGCAGGATGAAAAAACGGGCGTGTGGTACCAGGTGCTCGACCAGGGAACGCGCCCGGGGAACTATCTGGAGGCGTCCTGCTCGTGCCTGTTTGTGTACGCCCTTGCCAAGGGCATTCGAAATGGCTGGCTGCCCCCGTCCGTCGCGCCCCGGGTGCGGCGCGCGTACGAGGGCATAATCACGCAGTTCGTGGAGCTGTACAAGGGCCAGGTGGATCTGAACAAGTGCTGCCAGGTCGCGGGCCTTGGCAATGTGGACGAGCGCGACGGCACGTTCGCGTACTATATGAGGGAGCCGATCATCACCAACGACCCCAAGGGCGTCGGCGCGTTTTTGCAGGCGGCGGTGGAGGTCGAAGGGCTGAAAAGCCTGAACGGCTGATGAAAAGACGGAGAGGACACGAAGAGTATGCCCCGGCGAGAAAGCGGGAACCGCCTGAACCGAGCCACACGAGCGGCGTGCGCCTTTTCGTCAGTTTTCCCAGGGAGCGCTTGCGGCCCTTCCTCCGGGAGCTTCGTCCCCTATATACCGCTCCGCTGCCCAGGCCCATTCCTTTTGCGGGAATGGGCTTGTATCGGCATGCATCCGCCGTGCATACCAAAGCCCCAAAGCGTGCAAGCCACAAACATGGCGCGGACGGTTGCGCTTCTTTGCGCGCCTTGGTATACTAAGGCAAAACGCGTTTGGACCCGCTCCCATTCCCCACAACACCTATAAAGAGAGGAACCGTTGTATGCGCATCAGGCTGTTTACGAAAAGCGATCTGCCCGCCGTCGTCACCCTATGGAACGACGCCGCCTCGGCGGGCGAGGTGGTCTACCGCCCCATCGACGAGGCGTATTTTATACGAAAATTTGAGGGCGACCCGAACTGGGACCCCAAGTATTGCTTGGTCGCCGAGCAGGACGGCCGCGCGGTGGGCTTCATCCACGGGCTGGCGAAAAAGGTGTTCCTGCCCAAGGAAACGCACGAAACCTCCCCGGGCTTTGTCACCGCAGTGTTCGTGGACCGCGCCTGCCGCCGAAACGGCATCGGCACCGCACTCCTGAACGCCCTCCTGGACGCCTTCCGGCAAAACGGCAAAAAGACCGCCGCCTGCTCGGACCAGAACCCCCTGAACATCGATTGGATCATCCCCGGCACGCCCGGGCACGACCATAACAATGCCCCCGGCGTCGATATGGAAAGCGCGGGGTATCCGTTCTTCCTGTCGCAGGGGTTTGTGGAGCGCGACCGCGAGGTGGCGATGTACCTGGACCTTTCCGACTACCGCTGGACCGCGGACATCACCGCCATCCGAAACCGCTTGGCCCGCGAGGGCGTCTTCACCGGGCGCTATGACCCGTCGCTTGACTATGACTACGACGGCATGTGCGACCGCATCCCCAGCGAGTACTGGCGAAGCTCCATCCGGACCGAGATCGAGGCCTGGAAAACGGGCAAGCCCACCACGGACATCCGCTTTTTGCCCAACGGCAAGGTGCCCGACGGCCCGCGGCCGATGCTGGTCGCCACGCACGAAAAAAAGATCGCCGGCTTCACCGGCCCCGTCGACAGGCAGGACAGCGGCCGGGGGTTCTTCACCGGCATCTGCACGGACCCGCTCTACGAGCGCCGCGGCATCGCGACGGTGCTGTTCAACCTGCTGATGCGGGAGTTCCTCGACGAGGGCGCGACGTTCAGCACCCTGTTCACCGGCGACACGAACCACGCGCAAAAGCTCTACCTGCGCACAGGCTTTCGCGTGGTGAGAAGGTTTGCCCAGCTCTCAAAGCCTTTATAAAAGAGTCAAGGAGGCGCCGATGAAAACGCTCTGGCGCGTTGCCAAGGAAGCGAAAAAATACAGGTGGCTGCTGGTCGTGGCGGCCGTTTCCACGCTGATGCTGACGGCCGTGAACCTCACCGCGCCGCGCCTGCTGACGCAGATGACCGCCATCGTCTCCGCGGGCGTGGACGAAAGCGGCATGCAAAGCATTGTCCTGCTCGCGCTTTCGCTGCTTTTGTTGTATTTGCTCCGGGTGCTGTTTCGCTTTTTGTCCAGCTACCTGTCGCACAACGCGGCCTGGAGATGCGTGCAGGACCTAAGGCTCAAGGTGTACGAGCGCATCCAGTCGTTTTCCATCGGGTTCTTTCACGACAAGCAGACCGGCGACCTGATGACCCGCGTGGTCGGCGATACGGCGGAGTTTGAGCTCCTGTACGCGCACATCATGCCCGAGAGCGTGACGAACCTGTGCACGCTGCTAGGCGTCACGGTCATCCTCTTTACCATGAACGCGCGCCTGGCGCTGTTCACCTGCATCCCCGTCCCGTTCATCCTCTTTTCCGGCTACATTCTGACGCACAAGATCCGCCCGAACTTTCGCACCATGCGCAAGAATACGGCGGAGCTGAACGCGCAGCTGCAGGACAATTTTTCCGGCATCCGGGAGATTCAGGCGTTCGGGCAGCAGCGCTTTGAAAGGGGCCGCGTGGAGCAAAAGGCGTCCAGCGTAACGAAGAGCATGCTCAGGGCGCTCAAGCTCAGCGGCATCTTCCACCCGTCCGTGGAATTTCTGACATCGCTGGGCACGGTGTTCGTCGTGGGCTTCGGCGGGTATTACGCGTACCAGGGCACGATGACGGTTTCGCAGATCGTGGGCTTTTTCCTGTACCTAGCGCTGTTTTACACGCCGATCACCGGCCTTGCGCAGCTGCTTGAAAACGCGCAGCAGGCCTTGGCCGCGGCCGAACGGGTGCTGGAGATCCTGGACGCCCAGTCCGACGTCAAGGACAGGCCGGGCGCCGTGCCGCTGCCGCCCGTGCGCGGCCACGTGCGTTTTGAAGATGTGTCCTTTGCGTACCAGGATGGGATTCCGGTGCTGGAAAATATCTCCTTTGAGGTAAAGCCCGGCCAGATGATTGCCCTGGTGGGGCCGACCGGTGTCGGCAAGACGACGCTGACGCAGCTTTTGGCCCGGTTTTACGACCCAAGCGCCGGCCGCATCACCATCGACGGCCACGACGTGCGCGACGTGACGCAGGAGAGCCTGCACGCGCAGATGGGCATGGTGCTGCAGGACACCTTCCTGTTCAACGGCACCGTGGCCGAAAACATCGCCTATGCCCGGCCCGACGCCACGCGCGAGGAGATCATCCAGGCGGCGCAGCGCGCGCAGGTGTACGACGACATCCTGGACATGCCAAACGGCCTGGACACCCAGGTGGGAGAGCGGGGCACGAGGCTTTCCGGCGGGCAGAAGCAGCGCATCGCCATCGCGCGCGCCATCCTGCGCGACGCGCCCATCCTGATCCTGGACGAGGCGACCGCGTCCGTCGATTTGCAGACCGAGGCGCAGATCCAAAAGGCCATTCAGGGGCTGACCGGCTCGCGCACCATCTTCGCCATCGCGCACCGCCTGTCGACGATCCGGCGGAGCGACCTGATCCTGGTGTTCGAAAACGGCCGGATCGTGCAGCGGGGCACGCATGAGGAGCTGGTCCGCGAGGACGGAATGTACCGAAAGCTCTGCCGGGTGCAGGCGGGCGAGGAGATTCTCGAGGCGATCTAGCGCCTCTTGCAAAGCACAAAGGCGCGCCCGCGGCCAAAGATCGGCGACGGGCACGCTTTTTCGTTTCATGCGGTTTTTTAATAGCAGGCGATGTTGCTGTCCGTGCGCCCCTCCGTCCCGCCGACCAGCACGCCGTTTTCCTGCTTGACGATCACTTGCCCCCGCCCAAAGCCCGTATGATCCAGCGCGATTTCCACGCTGTGCCCGCGCCCGGCCAGCGCCTTGGCAATCGCGGGGTCAAACGTGTTTTCCACCTGGAACCGCCCCTCGCGCAGCCACTGCCAGCGCGGGGCATCCAGCGCCTGCTGCGGATTCAAACCGAAATCGATCAGGTTCATCGCCACCTGCACATGGCCCTGCGGCTGCATATAGCCGCCCATCACGCCGAACGGCCCCACGGCCTCCCCGTCCTTGAGGAGAAAGCCGGGAATGATGGTGTGATACGTCTTTTTGAAAGGCGCCAGGCAGTTTGCGTCCGCGGGGTCGAGCGAAAAGTCGTATCCCCGGTTTTGCAGGGCGATGCCCGTGCCGCGCACGACCACGCCGGACCCAAAGCCCATGTAGTTGCTCTGGATGAAGGACACCATGTTCCCCTCGCCGTCCGCCGTGCAGAGATAGACCGTGCCGCTTTTCGGCGGCACCATGGCGGCGGGCGCTCCGGCCCTCTCGCCGATCTCCCGGGCGCGCAGCGCGCCGTAGGCCGGGGAAAGCAGGTCCCGGTAGTCAAGCGCCATGTGCCTGGGGTCGGTGATATGCTTCAGCCCGTCCGCAAACGCGATCTTCATCGCCTCCCACTGCTTGTGGTAGGTGTCCACGCATTCCTTGTGGGCAAAGGCAAACTCCTTGAGGATGTTCAGCGCCATCAGCGCCACGATGCCCTGGCCGTTGGGCGGGATCTCGCAGACGGTATAGCCCCGGTAGGCAACCGACGCGGGCTCCACCCACGATACGTCGTACGCCCTAAGGTCGTCCTTGGAAAAATACCCGCCGAACTGATCGCTTTCCCGGACAATGCGGTCCGCGATCTCGCCCCGGTAGAAATCCTCCGCGTTTGACGCGGCGATTTTTTCAAGCGTCGCCGCGTGGTCCAAAAGGCGCACGATCTCGCCCGCGCGGGGCGGCGCGCCGTTTGGGGCGAAGGTCTGGTACCAGCCGTCGAACACGGGCCCCTTGAGCAGGCGGCTGTAACGCTCAAAGGCCAGGCCCCACATCCGCGCAAGGGTCGCCGAAGCCGGATACCCCTCCCGCGCGTAGCCGATGGCCGGGGACAGGGTTTTTGAAAGCGGCAGCCGCCCAAACCGGCTGCTGAGCGCGGCCCATGCCTTGGGCGCGCCGGGCACCATCGTCGGCGTCCAGCCGTGCATGGGCATCCGGTCCGCGCCGGGATGGGCCTTTTTCACCGCCTCAAGGGTCAGCCTTCCGGGCGCGACGCCGCTTCCGTTCAGCCCGTACAGCTTCTTCTCCCGCTCGATCCAGACCAGGGCGAACGCGTCGCCGCCGATGCCGTTGGCGGTCGGCTCCACCACCGTCAGCGCGGCGGCGGTGGCCACGGCGGCGTCCACCGCGTTGCCGCCCCGGGTGAGCGCCTCCAATCCGGCTGCCGAAGCCTGCGGAGAGGACGCGCAGACCATCCCCCGCCTGGCATAGACCGGATAGCGGATCGAGGGGTAAGGGACAAACGTGGGGTCAAACTGCATTGCCTGCGCCTCCTTCGGCCTTTTGCGTACGGAAAAGCTGGAAATGTTTGCCTTCCCGTCACCGAGTGTACACGCTGGGTTCACAAACCTATGGTATATTGTACCTGACGAAGGAGCCCTTCGCAAGAAGCAAAAACAAAAGCACAGCATTCGACCTGAAAGATTCCCCTTGCCGTTGCGTCGATTTTCGGAAGTGTTCCACCGGAAGGTCCGGAAAGGGTTTGCTTGCGAAGTCTTTAAAAGCGCCGCGTTCCCTGGTCCCTTGCAAGGCAGGCGCGCTTTCCATGGCCGTGCGGGCGAATCCCATACCCCATACCCCGGACACCGGTGTTCACATAACCCGCCGTGCGGGGCGAAAGCCCCGGCACGGCGGTTTTGCGCTAAAAAGCGCGTAAAACGTCTGGCGAGAGGGCGGAACGGGCAACCCGCTTTCAGCGCTTGGCAAAAGCGGTTTCGGGAAAAGCCCTGTACCCGATGGGGCGAAGGCCGCTTTGGGCAGGCGGGGGATATCCTTGCCCGAAAAACAAGCCAAATCAGGTTCGAAAAAAGCGGGAGGCTGCAAATACCCTCTCGCTTTTTCGCGCGCTTGTGCGCGGCCTCTCCGCCGCGCGGGCGCCGCCGCATCCGGCCGGGGTTTCCCCCAAGCAGGCAAGCCGCGATAGGGGGCGGGCGCTGCCGGACCTCGGTGGCAAAGGGCCTGTCCGGTCCGGCGAATATTCCGGCCGGCGTCAGGCAAACGCCCCTTGCGCGCCGGTTGCGCTTTTCTTTGTTTTGATCCCGCAGTACAATGCTTTTGAACCATCGTCCTGCGAAGAAAACCTTTTTCGACCAATCCATCCGCGCATCCAGCGCGTCTGTATGGTGTGCGCACAACGGAAAACCGGTTTACAAGGAGGCGGGCCATGAAACGCGAAGACTTTGCCGAGCGGGTCCTTTCAATGACGCAAGCGCTGTACTATGTAACCTGCTCGCTTCTGCCCGTGATGGCGGACCGGGAGGACGCGCTGCAAAACAGCATTGTCAAAGGGCTGACGCAATGCGAGGCGCTTCGGGACGACGCAAAGCTGCGCCCATGGATCACCCGCATCCTGATCAACGAATGCTATACCATCCTTCGGCAGAAAAAGCGCGTCCTGCTGTCCGCGGACGTTCCGCCCGCGCCGGCCCACGGGGTGGATTTCACCCTCAGGGACGCGGTGATGGCGCTGCCGGAAAAGAAACGGATCGCCCTGACGCTGCATCTGGAAGGATACACGATGAAGGAAATCGCGCGCATTTTGCGCGTTCCCGAAGGAACGGTCAAAACCCGGCTTCGGGACGCGAAAAAAACGCTGCGCAGAACGCTTGAGGAAGGCGAGGAGGTGTTGGCATGAAAGCGCTTGACAACCGGTCCCTCTACGGCGAAATGCCGCAAAGCGTACAAACCGTCGTCGCCAACGCCCTGCAAACGGAGGTGAATGAAATGGCTTTTCGAAAAAAACGCGCGGTTGCGACGCTGCTCGCAGCCCTTGTGCTGATCGCGCTGGCCTGCACGGCCCTGGCGATCACCCTGGGACGGACCCAGTACGACGCCGCCAAGGCCGCGCGAAAGGCGGTCATGGAGCAATACGGCCTGACCCCCGAAACGATTACCCTGTTTGAAGAGGAAAAGAGCGAGGAAAACGGCGTATGGACCGTGGTGTTCCGCCCCTGGAAGTACAACCCGGACGCCATCGGCACCTATACCGTGACGGTGGAGGAGGGCAAGGAGCCTGTCGCCGCTTGGACGCACGACGGCACAGCCGTCACGGGCGAGGGCCTGGACGCGAACGTCTGGGGACCAAGCCAGCTTGAAGAGGTGCTGGCGCTTGAAAGGGCGCATTACGCGCCGGGCGAGGAGTTCGCCGACCCCTACGACATCTTTGACTGGCTGGAGAAGGCGGCAAAGCGGGACCAGATGCTGATCGACGCGGGGCTTGACGTGTTTGTGGTGAATCTCCTGCCCGGGCCGGACGACATTCCCCCGGAAGAGGCCATCGCCACGGCCAAGCGGGCCATCCGTGAAAAATACGGAATCAGCGAGGAAAGCCTCGCGCAATGGGAAATACACATGATGTTCCTCAAGTATCAGGACAAGGACGAGCCGGTGTACCGCATCAGCTCCGGAGCCGTCCAAGACAATACAGGATCGCTCGACGTGTGGCTGTACTCGCCCTCGGGCAAGATCGGGCACTGCGTGTGGAGCGTGGAACCGGAATACCGCACCCTGCCGGACGGCTCGCTCAAGGGATATGAGGAAGCGGTCAAGGAATTCATTAAGGAAGGCGCGTTTGCCGTGCGCCCGCCGGCCGAAAAGGCGGAGATCGCCGCGCGGATCGTTGAGGCGGGGTATGGCGAATACCTAGAGGGCATGACCTACGCCGCGCCTGGGGCTGAGGACCTTGGCGAGGCGGACGCCCTGGCCGCGGCCGCCAAGGCGCTGGAAAGCGCGTACGGCTTCACCGACGAGACGCTCAAGCTGTTTGAAACGACCGCGTCCCTGCTGCTGGAGGACGGAGAGCGCATATGGCGCGTTGCGTACAAGCCGCCGCGCGATGAAGGCATCCTGATGCAGCATGGGAGATACGGCAATGATATGGTGGGCGAGTACAGCGTGACGCTCGCCGCAAATGACGGAGCGGTAAAACAAACGTTCTGGTCCTTGGAGGCGGAGCGCGGGGATACGGTATACACGGAAAGCACCTGGGGGCAGGCGCCTGCCTACGACGCGCGGATCCTCTCCTGGCTGCTCAAACTGGACGAAGCCCGCGCCGCGATCGCCGCGCAATACGGCAACGAGCAGGACGATCTCGCCACACCGTGGCCGCTGGAAGCAGCCGCCGCGCACGACCAGCTTTTCCGGGACGCGGGGTTTGATCCGGACGTGTATCCCAACGGCCTGCCCGGGGAGGGAGACATTCCTCTGGAGGAGGCCCTCGCAGCCGTCAAGCAGGCGCTCAAGGACGAGTTTCAGTTTACGGACGAGCGCCTCAAGGAGAGCACCTATGTTCCTTCCTTCTTTGTGAACGATCCCGAAAAGCCGGTCTGGTGTGTGACAATCTACCGGATCGTGGACGGGTACCAGGACACGCACGTGGTCTGGGTGGATGCCAGGACCGGAGAAATCGTGAACACGGCGTACATGGCCGTAGGCAACGGCTGACGCCCGGAAAAGGTACGAAGCCCATTTTGGAGGGGCGCTTTTGGGGAAATACAGCGGGCGCGCAAACCGACGGCGCTTGCGCTTGCCGGGGCGACATTTCGTCGCTCCGGCATTTGCTTGCCCGGATACGAAGGGGCAACCGGCAAAGCGGCGCGGTTGCGCAGCTTTTTCGTATCCCTAAGGCCGGCATAGCGATCCCGCTTTGAAACCGGAACGTACGGCGGATCTTTCTGACCGCTGCGCCGCCGCTTCCCATACAGCGGCTCGCCGATGCCCTCGCTCCGGCGCCTCGCAACGAAAGACCTTTCGCATCCTTTTCCCGGGTTTGAAGTTCCGTTATTTGTAAGAGGCCGGGCGCCCGCGCGATATCCCGAACAAATGCCGGTCAGCAAAAAACTTTCCCCAATATCTTGACAGTTGAACAGCCGCTCAACTATAATATCATTGAACGGTTGATCAACTGTTCAACCAAAGGAGGGAGACAGATGGCGCGGGGTATAGCGGTCTGCGATTCCGACGGCATTCACGGCGAGGTCGTCGAGCAGGTGCGCGCGGCGATGATCGACGATGCGGAAGCCTATGACCTTTCGGACTTTTTCAAGGTGTTGGGCGACAGCACCCGGATGCGGATCCTGTGCGCGCTGAGCCTGCACGAAATGTGCGTGTGCGACATCGGGGTGCTTCTTTGCATGACCAAGTCCGCCATTTCACACCAGCTGCGCGCGCTCAAGCGGGCCAACCTCGTCAGGTTTCGCCGCAAGGGGAAGGTGGTCTACTACGCGCTCAGCGACGACCATGTGCGCGATATTCTGGCAAAGGGCCTGGAGCACATTCGGGAAAAAGAATGAGGAGGCACAACCCATGAAAAAAACGTTTCGGTTGACCGGGTTGGACTGCGCCAACTGCGCGGCGAAGATCGAGCGGGGCATTCAGGGGCTTGCGGGCGTAACGGGCGCTTCGGTCAACTTTTTGACGTGCAAGCTGGAAATCACGGCGGACGAGGCGGCGATGCCGCAGGTTGTCGCCGAGGCCGAGAAGGTGGTCAGGAAGGTTCTGCCGGACGCGGTGATGAAAAAAGCGTGAGGATGTGGAGACGATGAAGAGGCGGCTATGGCGTATCCTGGGAAGCGCTGCGCTGTGTGCGCTGGGGCTGCTGGCGGGGGAGGGCACCCTGTGGCTTCGGCTTTTGCCGATGGGCGCGGCGTATCTGCTGGTCGGCTATGATGTGCTGTATTCCGCCGCCCGCAGTCTGATCGGCGGCGCGCTGATCAGCGAAAATTTCCTGATGTCCATCGCGACCATCGGCGCGTTCGCCATCGGGGAGTATCCGGAGGGCGTGCTGGTGATGCTCCTCTACCAGGTGGGTGAGCTGTTTCAGAGCTACGCGGTGGGCAAATCCAGGAAGTCCATCGGCGAATTGATGGACATTCGGCCCGACGCGGCCACGGTGGTGCGAAACGGCGCGCAGGTGACCGTCGATCCCGGCGAGGTGGAGGTCGGCGAGACGATGGTCGTGAGGCCCGGCGAGCGCGTCCCGCTGGACGGCCTGGTGACGGAAGGGCAATCCACGCTCGATACGGCGGCGCTGACCGGGGAATCCGTCCCCAGGCGCGTGGAGCCGGGGCAAGAGCTGCTCAGCGGCTGCATCAACCTAACGGGTCTGGTCACGGCGACGGTCACCAAGCCGTACGGCGAATCGACCGTTAGCAAGATTCTGGACCTGGTCGAGAACGCCTCCAGCCGCAAGTCCTCGTCCGAACGGTTCATCACGCGCTTTGCCAGGGTATATACCCCGCTGGTGGTGGCGCTGGCCGCGCTGCTGGCCGCCCTCCCGCCGCTGATCACCGGCCAGCCGTTTTCGACCTGGCTTTACCGGGCGCTGTCGTTCCTGGTGGTCTCCTGCCCGTGCGCGCTGGTGATCTCCGTGCCGCTTAGCTTTTTCGGCGGCATTGGCGGGGCGTCGCGGCAGGGCATCCTGGTCAAGGGCGGCAACGACCTGGAGGCGCTGGCCAAGGCCGAAACGATGGTCTTTGACAAGACGGGCACGCTCACCAAGGGCGTCTTTGACGTGCAGGTCGTCCATGAGGCGGGCATCTCCAAGGAGGAGCTGGTGACCTTCACCGCCATGGCCGAGAGCGGCTCCAACCACCCGATTTCTCAGTCCCTCAGGCGGGCATACGGCGGAAAAGTGGACAGCGAACTCGTGCGCGAGATGGAGGAAATCCGCGGCCACGGCGTTGCCGCGACGGTGGACGGCAGGCGGGTGGTGGCCGGCAACGCAAAGCTCATGGCGCAGGAGCGCGTTAACTTTGAGCGGGACGACTGCGAGGGAACGATTGTGCACGTGGCGATCGACGGGGTGTATGCGGGCCATATCGTCATCGCGGACGAGATCAAGCCCGACACGGGCAGGGCAATCGCTTCGCTGCGTCAGGCGGGCGTGAAGCGGCTGGTCATGCTGACGGGCGACACGAAGGAAGTTGGCGAGCGGACGGCCGCCAAGCTGGGGCTGGACGGAGCGTATACGGAGCTTTTGCCCCAGGACAAGGTGGCCGAGGTGGAAAAGCTGCTTGAGCAAACCGCGCCCGGCGGCAGGGTGGTGTTTGTCGGCGATGGGATGAACGATGCGCCGGTGCTGGCCCGGGCGGATGTGGGCGTGGCGATGGGCGCGCTGGGGTCCGATGCGGCGATCGAGGCGGCCGATGTGGTGATCATGACCGACGAGCCGTCCAAGCTGCCCACGGCCATCCGCATCGCGCGGCGCACGCTGCGCATTGTCAAGCAGAACATCGCGTTTTCGCTGGCGGTCAAGGCGGCCGTGCTGGTGTTAAGCGCCGCTGGTCTGACGACGATGTTCGCGGCGGTGTTCGCGGATGTCGGCGTAACGGTGCTGGCCGTTTTGAACGCGATGCGGGCGCTGAAAAGGGAACGGCGCGGCGCGTGACAGGAGCCTTTCACGCCTAATGAGAAAGGCTGCACACCCTGTACGGCCGGCTTGATGGCCGCCCGTACGGGGGTGCATTGGGCATGGGTTTGCAAGCATTCGCGGGCGCCTGCACACCCATTTTTCGGTTGACAGGAATGTAGAAATGCGCTATACTAATCGGGCATCAGGCGCGCGGGCGTGGCGGAATGGCAGACGCGCTGGATTTAGGTTCCAGTGCCTTACGGCGTGGGAGTTCAAGTCTCTTCGCCCGCACCAAAGTGTCTATGGAGCGCGCGGTAGTAGCTCAGTGGTAGAGTGCCACCTTGCCAAGGTGGATGTCGCGGGTCCGAATCCCGTCTACCGCTCCATTTTGCCCGGCACGGGGCAGCGAAGGGGGAGACCCCTTCGGTTTGTTTTGCGGGTGTAGCTCAATGGCAGAGCTCCAGCCTTCCAAGCTGGTAACGTGGGTTCGATTCCCATCACCCGCTCCACCTGACAGAGTCCAAAAAACCGCCATTTGGGGCCGTTCTGGCCCATCTGGCGGTTTTCTTTTGGTTATTAACATGTTAACTTTAGCCGCCAAAAGTTAGCATCCATGCTGGAAAAAAGGAGTCCACTCAAGCCTGTAGCGTTAGAGACGGCGAACATGCCCGGCAATACAGGTACTGGCTTGGGCGATCTGGAAATCATCTCCATTGTGTGATACAATGGCTTAGGATCACTACAATTGGAGGAGGGTAGGTTATGAAGAAAGTATGGGGCCTGTTGCTGGTGTTAGCGGTACTCATAGGGCTGCTTCCCGTGGCCACGGCAGAAGCCGTGACGTATACCGAGACAACGGGATTCATTGATGCGGGAGATCATCAGATTCCCTACACAATGTTGATCCCCAATGGCGAGGGTCCATTCCCCGCGATTGTGATGTGCCATGGATACGGCAGCAACCGCGATGAGGCGGGCGGCGGCTATGCGTTGATGGCGCCCAAGCTGGCGGAGGCTGGCATCGCCTCGATCCGGTTCGACGTGATCGGTTGTGGCGAAAGCACGACCGACTACATGGAATTCACGCTTCAGACCGACATCGACGACGCCATCAAATGCGCGGACTTCATTGCCGCTCAAGCGGGGGTAAACCCTGACCGCATCGGCATCATGGGCTGGAGCATGGGTGGCGGCGTGGCGCTGTTGACCGCTGGAACCGACGCGCGATTCAAGAGCGTGCTGACTTGGGCGGGCGCGTACTATGACGGCAAGATCAACGAAGAGGAATACGCCATTGCTCTGAAGGACGGATACTATGAAGCCACGTTTGACTGGCGCGATCCGCTCAAGCAGAGTCCGAAGATGTACGAGGTACAACAGCAACTCAAGGTATCCGAGATCTTCCCCCAGTCGGCTGCTCCCGTGTGTGCGATCAACGGAAAACTCGACAATGTCGTCGTGCCTGAAACAGCGGACAAGATTGTGGCGCTATCCAAAAACCCTGAATCCAAAGCGGTGCTGCTGGAGGGCGCCGATCATACCTTCAACATCTTTACGGGTGATATGACAGCATTTGATGAGCTGATGCGGATCACGCTTGAATGGTTTGAAGCCACGTTATAATTCTGCCACAACCCCAAGCCCCCAAACACCAAAGGCCGCTATGGGAAACCCCATAACGGCCTTTCAGATTGTTGAAAAAGCCCCGGGAGAGCTCGAGAGGCGAAGCCGGCGGAATCTGTCCGCAAGCTCCCACCCCAAGGGTGGGAGGAGGCGGCGCGCCGCATTCAGGAATCCGCCGGTTTGTCCGCCGCGGCGCGCCGCCTTCTGTACTGGGAAGGGGTCATGCCCGCCGCCCGCTTGAATACCTTGGTAAAGTAGTTGTAATCGGGAATGCCGACCTGCTCCGCCACGTCCCGCACGGTTGCGTCGGGGCGGGCGAGCAGCTGCTTGGCCGCGTTGATGCGCCGCCTGGTGATCATGCCGAAGATCGTCTGGCCCGGCTCAATCTTGGCGGCCAGCAGGTACAGCTTGCTCTTGCTGATTGACAGCGCCTGGGAAATGGAGGAAAGCGTCAGCGGCTTGGCATAGTTGTCCCGGATGTACAGCTCCAGCTGCTCCGCTTCGGTCTGCGCGCTGTTTCGCAGCAGCCCTTCCAGCCGGATCTCGCTGACGCAGGCGTTGATGATTTCATAGCACGCGCGAATCTGCTTGCGCGTCAGCCTGGGAAGGCGGACGAAAGCTTCCTCCAGCAGGTCCTGCCTCGGATGCCAGGCGCAGAGGCGGCGGGTGAAAGTCCATTGGTCGGCTAGCGGCGTATCGTCAAGAATCTGGCCGAAAAGGATCGTCGCCACCAGCTGCCCGCCGTCGGTAACGGGGATGGCCGTGTCGATCAGCCCCGCATGGCAGCGGTACTGCACCGGTGCATACGGCGGCGTAAGGCCGGTGACCGCGCGCTTGTCGCAGGAAACGCAACGCGCGTATCCCTGCGGGATGCCGCAGATCAGGTCGCAAAACGAGCTGCGGGATTTGGCGGAGTATATTTCGTTGCCGTTCGTGTCGTGAAGCGAGAGCTGAAGCCTGGTGATCTCATGCAGGTTTTCCAGCAGGTCCGCCAGGCGCGCGGCGTTGAGCGAATACTTCATGGACACCACCCCTCTGCCCCTATACTAGCATGATCTTTGACGTTTTGGAAGATATTTCTATTAGAATAGAACATAATTGCTATGCGATATGCGTACATATGGATATAATTCAGAAAAGCCTTCCATTTTTTGTCGAGGAGGGCGAACAACGAGAAAACCGTACGGGAGGGTATCAACATGAAAAGGGCGCTTACCATCCTGCTGGCCGTCATGATGCTCCTGTCTATGGCGGGCGTCGCATCTGCGGAAGGAAAGACCATCGTCTACTGGTCCATGTGGGAATCCACGGAGCCCCAGGGCATCGTCATTCAGGAAGCGATCAACGCCTATCAGGCCGCCACCGGCAACACGGTGGACGTGCAGTTCAAAGGCCGCACGGGCATCCGCGAGGGCCTGCAGCCCGCGCTGGACGCCGGAACGGGCATCGACCTGTTTGACGAGGACATCGACCGCGTGAACAAGACCTGGGGCGCGTACCTGATGGATCTGGAGGAGCTGGCCAAGGCGTCGAGCTATGAGGAAACCGCCATCTCCGGCCTGATCAGCGCATGCCGCGAGGCGGGCGGCGGCACGCTGAAGTCCATCCCTTACCAGCCGAACGTGTTTGCCTATTTCTACAGCCAGGAGATCTTTGACGAGGCCGGTGTGGAGGGCGTGCCCGCCACCTGGACGGAGTTCCTGGACGTCTGCCGGAAGATCAAGGACGCGGGCTACATCCCCGTCACGAGCGACGACGCGTATATCCTGACCATGCTGGGCTATCACCTCGCGCGCCTGATCGGCGAGGAAGGGGTGAACGACGTGGTCATGAACGGCAAGTGGGCCGAGGAGCCGGCCGTGCTCAAGACCGCCCAGGCGTATGAGGAGCTGGCCAAGCTGGGCTATCTTTCCCCGACCATCGGCTCCGCGGTCTGGCCGATCAACCAAAATGGCGAGCTGGCGCTCGGTGACGCGGCCATGTACCTGAACGGTTCCTGGCTTCCCAACGAGGTGAAGGCCATGACCGGCCCGGATTTCGTCTGGGGCTGCTTCAGCTACCCGGCGGTCGAGGGCGGCAAGGACGGCGTCGAGGCTTCCAACTACGGCGCGCAGGTATACGCGATCAACAAGGACAGCCAGGTGGCGGCCGAGGCGTTTGAGCTCATTGCATACATCACCAAGGGCGAGTTTGACGCCAAGCTGTCGGTCGAGTCGGTCGGCATTCCCGCCGATACCGCCAACGGCGAATGGCCCGCGATGCTCGCGGCGGTCAAGGAGGTTATGGGAGGCCTGTCCGTCCGCTACTCCTGGGCGGCGGGCATTGAGAACAATGTGAACATGACCCCCATCCTCAAGGAGAACTTCCAGAAGCTGTGCGCGGGCAAGCTGACCGCGCAGGAATTCGTGGACGCCATGGAGGCGGCTAGCAAGTGACCTTGAAGGGCTGCCGCGCTGAAAAGGCGCGCAGGGGCGTTTGATCCGCGGCGATTCTTTCGCGGCGCGGCCTTCGAAAACCCGAAGGCGCGCCGCAAAGACGGCTTTCGGCCCCGCGGGCGGGCGCGGCAGCCCCGTTTTCCGGCACTTCGTAACGGGAAAGAGGGCCTTTTGATGAAAAAAAGCAAAACCATGATCGTGGTCTTTCTGACCCCCGCGCTGATCTTTTTCGTGACCATCTTTGTGTACCCCATCCTGCGCACCACGCTTATGAGCCTCTTTAAGGTGGAGAACGTGACGGCCTCCATGGGGCAGTGGCGGTACATCGGGCTGCAAAACTATAAGGACCTGGTCAGCACCAGCCTGTTTCGGATTTCCCTGTGGAACCTGTTTCGCATCTGGGCGGTGGGCGGCGCCGTGGTGATGTCGCTGGCGCTCCTGTTCGCGGTCATTTTGAACAGCGGCATCCGCTTTAAGAAGTTTTTCCGTGCGGTCATCTATCTGCCCAACATCGTCAGCGCCGTGGCGCTTGCGACGATGTGGCTGCAGTATGTATACAACCCGCGCTTTGGCCTTCTGAACGGCTTTTTTTCCTGGCTGGGCCTTGAGAGCCTTGCGTCCTTCCAGTGGACGGAGGCCGGCGCGAAGTTCTGGTCGCTCCTGTTTGCGTATTGCTTTGGCATGGTGGGCTACCACATGCTGATCTTCTCCAGCGGCATCGAAAAAATCCCGCCCGAGTATTACGAGGCCTCGTCCATCGACGGCGCGTCCAGGATCTCCCAGTTCCGGCACATCACCGTCCCGCTGACCAAAGGGGTCCTGCGCACCAACCTGACGATGTGGTCGATCACGTCGGTCGGTTTTTTCGTCTGGTCCCAGCTGTTTTCCACCGTCACTGCGGACACGCAGACCATCACGCCCATGGTCTATATGTACCTTCAGGTGTTCGGCACCGGCAACGTCATCACCGAGCGAAACGCCGGGCTGGGCGCGGCCATCGGCGTGCTGCTCGGCATCTGCGTCGTGGTCGCGTTCATTTTGACAAGCCGCGTCGTGCGGGACGACGAACTGGAGTTTTAGAAAGGAGGCGTATCGCATGGCGAGGTATCGGTCAAGGCACGGGTTTCGCAGCCAGGCGCGCCTTCTGCCCGGCTATTTGATCCTGTCCGCCTGGGTGCTGTTCACGTTCGTTCTTATCGGCTGGATCTTCGCGGCCAGCTTTTCGACCACCCGCGACATCTTCAAGGGCAACGCGCTCCGGTTTCCCACAGGGCTGCATTTTGAAAACTATGTCAAGGCGTGGACCTCGCAGAACGTATCGGTGTTTTTCACGAACTCGCTCGTCTACGCCACGGTGTCCGCCGTTTTGCTCATCCTAGTCGCCGCGCCCGCGGCCTACGCGCTGTCGCGGTTCAAATTCTTCCTGAACCGCACGATTCAAAGCGGCTTCGTCGCGGCGATGGGCATCCCGGTCGTGATGATCATCCTGCCGCTGTTTGGCATCGTTTCGCAGCTCCATCTGCTCAAGCAGGACATCACCGTCCGGCTTTTGATGGTCTTTTTGTATGTGGGTATCAACGTGCCCTATACGACGATCTTCCTGCTGGCGTTCTTCACCAACCTCTCCCGCTCCTATGAGGAGGCCGCCGCCATCGACGGCTGCCCGCCCATGCGCACGTTCTGGAAGATCATGCTGCCGCTTGCGCAGCCGGGGATCATCACCGTCAGCATCTTCAATTTCATCAATGTCTGGAACGAGTACTTCATGTCGCTGATCTTCGCGAACTCCGACGCCCAGCGCCCCGTGGCGGTGGGGCTGTATTCCATGATCAATTCCATGAAATACACCGGGGACTGGGCGGGCATGTTCGCGTCGGTCATCATCGTGTTTCTGCCGACATTCATCCTGTATATCTTCCTGTCGGAAAAAATTATTGCCGGCGTGACCGGCGGCATCAAGGGGTAAGTCATGCGCATTCAAAAGGCGACCCTGGAAATTCCCATCACCCTCCTCACCGAAAACTCACCCCTGCCCGCGTTTCGGGACCGGACGGACAGGCCGATCCGAGACGGCGGCCTGCTGCCGGAGGAAAAGCCCGGGTTCGCCCGAGAGACCGGCTTTCGCGCGCTGCCCTATGCCATGCAGGACGGCTACGAGCCGGTGCCGGTGAAGCGGGACATCCCCTGTATCCTGCTTGAAAACCGGCACCTACGGGCGACGTTTTTGCCCACGCTCGGCGGAAGGCTGTACTCCCTGTGGGACAAGGACGCGGACAGGGAACTGCTGTTTTGCAACCCCGTGATCAAGATGGGCAACCTCGCGCTGCGAAACGCCTGGTTTTCCGGCGGGATCGAGTGGAACTTCGGCCATTACGGGCATACCTTCTTCACCTGCGAGGATGTGTTTTTCGCCGCCTGCGAACAGGGCGGGGACAGGTTCCTGCGCATGTACACGTATGAGCGCTGCAAGCGGCTCACGTTCCAGGTGGACTTTCACCTGCCCGAGGGCGCAAGCCAGCTGAGCGCGCACATGCGCATCGTGAACCCGCGCGAAGAGCCGGTGCCGATCTTCCTGTGGACGAATGCCGCCGTGGTCGACGCGCCGGGCGCGCGGGTGTTTTCCGGCACCGAAGAGGTCATCATTCAGTGCCAGAGCCCTGTGCCCGGAGAGAGCTTTTTTGCCCACGGCACCTTGCCCGACCCGCTGGGCGACGGCGTGGACCATACGTACCCTTCGCGGATCCCTTGCGCGGAGGAGTACTTCTTCCAAAACCCCGCGGATGCCGGGCATGCCTTTGAAAGCATCCTCTACCCGGACGGCGGGATGGTCTACGAGCGGTCCACCGGGAACTACCCCTTTCGCAAGGTGTTCTGCTGGGGCGCGCACCGGGGCGGAAAGCGGTGGCAGGAGCACCTCTCCCGGCCCGGCGAGGGCGCGTACCTTGAAATACAGGCCGGCCTGTTTCGGACGCAGCAGCACGCCGGATACATCGGGGCGGGCGAAACCCTGTCGCTGACGCAGATGTTCGGCGGCGCGCGCGCCCCGTACGGAGAGTACACGGGCGAATACGCCGCCGCGCGGCGCCGCATGCGATCGCTCATGGACGAGCTGCTGCCTGCCTCGGCCGTAAAGGAGGAGCACGTGCGCTGCGCTGGGCTTGCCACCCTTCCCGCGGAGGCCATTTTGCACAGGGGCACGGGCTGGGGCGCGCTGGAGGCGCTTCGGGACACATCCTTCCTGCCGGCGCACCTTTGCTTTCCCGAGGACGGCATAGGCGCGGAGCAAGCGCCCTGGGCGGCACTCCTGAAGGGGGAGCGGTTTTTGGGCGCGGACAGCTTCATGACCGCCCCGGAATGGCTGCCGGTCTTTGAGGCGGCGCTCCCGGATCAGCGGGACAATGCCGCGCTGTTGACCCAGTACGGCATCGCCCTGTACGAAAACGGCGCATGGGACGCGGCCGAAGCCGTGTGGCAGGAGGCCGTGCGCATCCGGCCGGAGCCGCTGGCGCTGCGCTGCCTTGCGTACGCCGCGCGCGCGTCGGGAAACAGGGAGCAGGCGCTTTCCTTCATGGAACGGGCCGTCGGCGCGCTCAGCGCCCCGCAGCGCGCGTACGCCGAGGAATACCTCGCGCTGCTCATCGAATGCGGCCTGCAGAACAGAGCCTATGCATTCTACCGTTCCTTGCCCGCCGCCATGCAAAAGGGCGAGCGCCTTTCGATCACGGCATCCTTTGCCGCGCTTTCGGTCGGCGACGAAGCCTTCCTCGACGAGCAGTTCAGCCGCACATTTTCCGTGGTCAAGGAGGGTGAGATGGAATTCATCGATCTGTGGTTCAGGCTGGCGGCAATGCGCGAGGCGAGAAAGCGCGGCGTGCCGCTGACGGAGGACTTGCTCAGCGAGGTTCGCAAGACCCGAACGCTTCCGCATCATCTGGATTTTCGGATGCTCCGGGAATAAACGGAAAAGGCGCGGGGATCGAGCGATGTCAACGCCACAGCCATTTCTCATGGCGTCGCTTGCCGCGAGGGCATGCCCTGCCCGCGGCCATGGAAACAATGCGGCTTCGCGGGCTGTATCCGAAGCATGTGTGGGGGAAATGAGATGCAAAAGGCCGCTTACGCGTTTCAAATCGAGGGCAGGGTCGTATCCTGCGGGCGCTACGGAAACGGGCATATCAACGAAACCTATCTGCTGGTCACGGACAGGCGCAAATACATCCTGCAAAAGATCAACCGCCATGTCTTTCGCGATATCCCCGCGCTGATGCGGAACATCTCCCTGGTCACCCGGCACCTTTCGCGCATGGAAAGCGATCCCCGGCGCGTTCTGCGGCTGGTTCCCGCCGTTTCAGGCGAGGACTACTGGGTGGGCGAGGACGGGGAATCCTGGCGTGTGTACGATTTTCTCGCGGACAGCGTGTGCCTTGAAAAGGCGAGCCAGGCGGAGGACATGCTGAATGTGGGCGTCGCGTTTGGAAGATTCCAAAGCATGCTCGCGGACTTTCCCGCGGATACGCTTTCGGAGACGATCCACCGGTTCCACGATACGCCAAACCGGTACGCGCTGCTTCGAAGCGCCGTCGAGGCCGACGCGGCGGGCAGGCTTTGCAAGGTGCGCGCGGAGGTCGATTTCGCGCTGGAAAGGGAAGCGGAGGCCGGAACCATGGTGCAAATGCTTGCCGAAGGCGCGCTGCCGCTGCGGGTCACCCACAACGACACCAAGCTCAACAACGTGATGCTGGATGCGAAAACCAACGAGCCGCTGTGCGTGATCGACCTGGATACGGTGATGCCAGGGCTTGCGGGCAACGATTTCGGCGATTCCATCCGCTCCGGCGCGTCGACCGCGGCGGAGGACGAACCGGATCTGAGCCTCGTCCGGTTGTCGCTCGGCTATTATCAGGCCTATGCCGAGGGTTTTCTCAGCGCGTGCGGAAAAAACCTGACGCAGTCGGAGATCCAAACGCTGCCGCTGGGCGCAAAGCTCATGACGCTGGAGTGCGGCGTCCGGTTTTTGACGGATTATCTTTCGGGGGACACGTATTTTCGGATCCTCCGGCCCACGCATAACCTGGATAGGTGCCGTACGCAGTTCAAGCTGGTTTCGGACATGGAATCCAAATGGCACATCATGGAGGAGATGATTCTTGCGAAAGCGGGCCGCTGACGCGGGGAAGAGTGAAATCGGGGCCGTTGCACGAAAAAGTGTGGCAGCCCTTTTGATTTGTGGGGAAAGGGAAGGGGCGGCGCGGATTCGTGCGGGCGTCCTCGCTCGCGTGCGCGCGAGCGTCGGGGGAAACCCGCGCCGCCGGGGGT
>CAZUIA010000011.1:0-27209 GCA_964620835.1 uncultured Oscillospiraceae bacterium | reverse complement strand
CCAGTATTTCCTGCGAAACGCCCTGGATCCCTGCCACGAAGATGAGCATGATATACCCCGCATACTGCCAGACCGTGGCGACGGACATGCCGAGCACCACCGTCTGCGGGCTGGTGATAAGCGATGATTTCAGAAAGCCGATATTCAAAAGGGTGCCGATGGCGGTGAAAAAGTGCCTGTACATGAATTGCCAGATGAACCCCAGCACAATGCCCCCGATCAGGTTCGGCAAAAAGAATCCGGCTCTATATACGTTCCGCAGCCGCGCGCCGGAGGTCACCAGCAGCGAAAGGCCAAAGGCCACCACATGGATGAGCACGACGTTGATGGCCGCGTACAGAAGCGTCTGCCGGAGCGAATAGAGAAACTGCGGGGACGAGAAGATGTTTTGGTAGTTCGCCAGCCCTACGAAATCAACCGTGTAGCGGATGCCGTTCCAGTCGGTGAAGGAATACCACGCCCCCAGCAGGAAGGGGCAGACGATTACCAGCAGGAAGGCCAGAAGACACGGCAGGGAAAAGGCGATATCCCATAGCAGGCTTCTTTTCATGTTGTTGCATTCCTTTCCAAACGGCAGCCTTTCAGGGCGCGAGAAAGCCGGACACAGGGACAGCAAGGGAACCGGCATCCGGCCTATCCGTCGCGCCGGGGGCATCCGAAAGCCCGTATCCTGCCTGCTCGCGGGAAAAGGACAGCGCGGATGCGCGTCCTTTTCCCGCTCAGCCGGCGGCGGTCATTTACGGGTGGAGATTTCCAGAGATACCGCCGCAATGTCGTTCACGAAGTTTTTCTGGGCATCGCCCGACGTGTCCTGCGCAAAGAGCTCGAAGATGTTGCACAGGATGGTCTTGCCCGTACCGGCCGGCATGTAGCCAAACAGGAAGGGGTACGTGTCGCCCGACTGGATGGCGTCGTACAGGCACTTTGACAAACCGCCGGAGGGGCTGAGCTTCACATTGCGAAACGCGCTGATCATGCCCGCCTGGTTCACCATGTAGTCATGGCCTTCCTCGGTGTACACCAGCGAATCCAGGAAGGCCTTTGCCGCCTGCTGCTCCTGTTCGGTGGCGGTGTTCGAAATAACGTACCACGCCGGCGCAAACGCGTACAGGCCCGTATAGTCCATGGCGTCGTCGATGGGGGTGCTGATGAAGCCGTAGGCAAAATCAATGTTCTTGGCCTTTAGCGACGGATCGATCCAGTTTCCTTCATTGATGAACACGCACTCGCGGTTCACAAAGCGGTTCAGCTCATCGTCGTAGTTGCCGTTGAGCATGTACTCGTACTCGGAATAATCGGCCAGGAGCTTCACATAATCCGCGAAGTGGTTCAGGCGCTCCAGGTCCACGTCGCCCGCGTTGAACCGCTCCACCAGGCTCTTGTCGCCAATGTCTTTGCCCGCGCCAAAGTACACGCTGAAGAGTTGGTTGCCCGTCTTGCCCGTCATCCCGCCCGCCACGGACGCGCCGAAATCGGATACGCTGACGATGCCAAGCTCTTCCTTCATGCCGTCCAGCTTTTCAAACGCTTCCTTCAGCGCCGAAAAGGTGGTCAGCGCCTTTGGGTCAATGCCCGCCTTTTCCAGCAACTCCGCGTTGTACCCAAGGCCATAGCCCTCGATGGCCACGGGGAAACCGTAGACCGCTCCGTCGACGACCAGCTCGTAATCCGTGTCGTCGGCCCACTTCGCGCCCTCGATGGGGGCGATGTAGTCCTTCCAGTAAAGGTAATCGCCGTAACCGTCGATGTTGAACATGGTGGGCACGTCGCCCTGGGCGGCCTTCGCGGCAAGGACCGTGGCCCACGATTCGTTTCCGCCGCCGACGCTTTCAATCTTCACCGTAACGCCGGGGGTGATGGCATTGTAGTGGTCGGCATACGCCTGCAGCGCCGCGGCGATCTCCACCTTGCCCTGCAGCAGCGTCACTTCGACATTTTCCTCCGCACCGGCGGACGGGATCATGGCCATCAGCATGAGAATTGCCACCAGAATGGACAGGTACCGTTTCATGTAATTTCCTCCCTTATTCGTTGTTTGCCGGGGTATCCCTTAGCGCCGGGCGGCGCCTCAGTAACGTTTGGAAGGGGCCGTCATTGCACACGAATGCCGATGGATGCGCAGACCTCGTCAAGGTATTTTCTGGACAGCAGCAGTTCCGTCGCCATGTCGCCGGGAAGGCCCCTTGTCGCGGCGTTGGGCGTCGGCGCGCCGGGCACGTCCTCCAGTTCAATGCTGATCGCCCCATCATAGCCGATATCATGGAGCGCTTGCATCACGGCCTTCCAGCCGATCTTGCCCTGACCGGGGCGCCAGTGCACGTTGGTGAAGGAGTCATTGTCGCTGAAGTGTGTGTGCCAGATGTATTTTTTCAGCATGTGCACGGTCCACTCCGGCATATCGCCCTGGGGAAACAGGTGGCTGGGATCGAAGTTCATGCCGAGGTTATCGCACCCCGCGTGCTCAATCAGGCGCAGCATGGATGCGCCGGAGTTCACGATACGGTAAGGGTGAGGCTCGATCAGCACGCGCAGCCCTTGTTCTGCCGCATAGCGGCAAAGCTCGCGCATGGTTTGCGCGTATAGCTCAAAATTCGCATCCCAGTCACGGTTTAAATCAAAGCCCGAAAACGACCACTGGGGAATCTGCGCAATGTGCCGAAGTTCCGTAAAGGTCGCATACGGCTCGCCAAAGGGGTATTGCGCCACCATGGTGACGTTCTCAATGCCAAAGCCCGCCGCCACATCGATCGCCCGCTTGAAATCCCCGATGCGCTCGCTCCGCAGACTACCTTCAGGGCTGGTGATGCACTTTGGCGTGTGGTTAAAATTGGTGACCTTCATGCCGAGGGATTCGACCAGCGATTTCAAACGCGCAACGGTTTTCGCCGAATAGTAATCGTCCAGCTCCTGGCGGCTCCAGGCAATCAATTCAACGCCTTTAAATCCTAATTCGGAAATCTTCCGTATGGTGTCTGCGTAATCCGGCTCCCGTTTGAACATCCAGACAGGAATTCCGTAGTACATGCATGCATCACGCTCCAATTTTTGTATATATTATCCATATGATTCGGGTTGAGCATTGTGAATTTTTATTAAGGCCATTATAGCAGACCCCACACGCCGCGTCTCCAACCTTTTTTCGGTGTTCTCTTATATTTTTTTGCCGTTTGCGCGCGTCCAACCGTTGTGCTATGATAAGCGCATAGCCCAAAATGCTCCGGGGAGGTGCAGGATAAGTGCCCGAATATGTGTACATTCACGGGCGGGAGCGCCCTGATTTTATTCTGAACAATAACTATTTGACTTATGGGAATCACTTTGAGATGCATGTGCATCGCATGCTGGAATTCAATGTGCAAAAGGAAGGGTACGGCGTCTATCGGGTGGGCGACAAAAAATACGATTCAAGGCCAGGCGATATTTTCATCCTCAGCGATACGGAGCCGCATCAACTTGTTCCCAACCGGGATTCCATCATCTATAACCTGAATATTCATTTTGATCCCGAAATTTTATGCTCCCCCTATGAAAAGGCCATCGACGAAACCTTGCTGCTGGCGATGTTTTACCGGCGCACGGAAGCGTTTCGCAACCTGCTTGACCGGGACAATCCGGCCACCCGCGGCATCTACCGGCTTTTTATGGAAATTGAGCATGAAGCCGCGGAAAAAAGGCCGCTGTATCATCTGCAGATCAAGACGTTGCTGGAAAGGATTTGCCTGGAAATTTTACGCAATTACAATTACTGCCAGCTGCGCGAGCCGCCCAGGCCCAACGCGAGCATGGATTTCTACCGCATCAGCAAAATCATGGACTATATCGACTATAACATCAGCAAAAACCTGACGCTGGAAAAAATCGCCGAGGTCGCCCGCATGAGCCCTTCCTACTTTTCAAGCATCTTCAAGCGGTACTGCGGCATTTCGCTGTTTGAGTACATTTCGCACAAGCGTATCGAATACGCCGCCGTACTGCTGAGGACCTCGACGCAAGGCATTGCGGACATCGCCTACACCTGCGGATTCAATAACCTGACAAGTTTCAACAAAGCGTTTTTGAAAATTCTCGGCTGCCAGCCCTCCCTGTACCGCAAGCGTCAGCACGAGGAGGAGAAGGCCGCCTCCAACCTGGCCGAAATGATTTCGCCCGTGATTTCGCCGCCCGCATCGGAGGAATAGCGGGGGCGAGGGCGGTGGCATTGATCATTGGCAAAGCAATCGCCTTCAACCATTTCGGTTTTACCCGCAAATTTAGGGCAATGCGGCGTCTGCCGGTATCCCAATCTCCTGCGGTTCAAAACGCGCCGCGCCTGCGGGAAATTCCGCGTCACGCCCCACAAATGGCCTCCTATCGCCCAAATGCTCTTGCGGAAGTTGAATATTTTGACCTTCCGGCCGCTTTTGCGGCCACAAATTTGTACTCTTTCTCTTTTGCAGGCCAACAAATTGACATGCCTTTGGCGAACATGACATAATGCAAATAACAAAATTAGAACCGGCTGCATAAGACCGGAAGTTGTTAATGCGAGGATGGAGGCTAAAGACATGGAAAAATACTACATTGCCCGCAACGAGGAAATGGCCAAAGAGTTCAATGACAACGGCTATGCCTGCACCGAACTGCTGCCCGGCACGTATGAGGGCGGCATTCGCAACTACAAGTGCTTTCTGAAGGCCGGCTGCGAAGTAGCGCCCGAAATGTATGCCGACAAGACCGTCCTTTTCTTCTTTGGCCAGGGCAAGGGCTATGTGACCGATGCCGAAGCGGCCTATAACATCACGGAGCTGTCCTTCTACGCCCCGAACTTTGACAAGTGCGCCTACAAAATCCATGCCGTGGAGGACATGGAATACGTCATGAGCGTCATCGACCTGAACGAGTGGGACAAGCAGGTCATTGCCGCCAGCCATACCTATTTACCCTTCTTCCGCAAGCACAGCGACTGCCTGCGCTATGTGCAGGACTGCAAAGGGCCCAATACCGAAGCCCGCACCGTGCTTTCCTACAAGCAGCTTGGCCGCATCCTGGTCGGCACCACGCGCGCCATCGGCGAAGGAACCAAGGAGAAGGGCCACCCGAAAGTGCACCAGTGGAATTACTGCCTCGGCAATTCCGATTTCAAGATGTCCGTGGATCACTGCGAACCCGTGAGCCATAAGGCGGGCGAGTGGAGCTTTATCCCGGCCGGGCCGGATCACGACCTGGTGGCCGATCCCGGCAAGGAAGTATTCTATGTGTGGTATGAGCACTTTGCCCGCGAGAAGGATTTTTGACGGGAAGCCGCCGTCCGCGGGCAGAAGCCGCCCAAAGGAGGGACGGTTGTTCCTTCCGCAGAATGAACAGGAAAGAGAGACTATCCATGGATTTTTATATGGCGCGCAACGAAGATATCAAGCCGGTGTTCAGCCAGGAAGGGTATGCGTGCACCGAGCTTCTTCCCGGCAGCTTTGACGACACCGTCCGCAACTATAAGTGTTTTCTGAAGGCCGGCAGCAAGATCGCGCCGCAGCTTTATGCCGACAAGGTCGTGCTTCTGTTTTTCGGCAAAGGCGAAGGCCATGTGACCAATCCCAAGGGCGGCCATTCCATCCGGGAACTGTGCTTCTATGCGCCCGCGTTTGACAAGGCGCCCTACGAGGTGCAGGCGTACACGGACATGGAGTTTGTCATGGCCGTCATCGAAATGAGCGAAGGCGACTGGGAGGATTACGCGGCAAGCCGCGTGCGCCTGCCGTTCTTTCGCACGCTGAGCCAGTGCTTCAAGTATGACCAGGACTGCAAGGGGCCGAATACGACCTCCTGGTTCGTGCTGAATGCAAAGCAGCTGGGCCACATCATGGTGGGCGTGGTGCGCGCCGTGGGCGAGGGCACGGTCGAAAAGGGACATCCCGCCGTGCACCAGTGGAATTACTGCGTGGGAGATTCCGATTTTGACATGACGGTGAACGGCGTGACCGTGCCGCATCGCGCGGGCGAGTGGAGCTTCATTCCCGCCGGGCCGGACCACAGCCTCGTGGCAAAGCCGGGCAAGGAAGTGTTCTACGTCTGGTTTGAGAAGTTTACGCGCAAGGGGCGCGATTTCATCCTCAAGCCCATGCCGAAGAAGGCCTATCCCCTCCCCGGGCCGGCGAAGTTCTACGTCGCCCGCGATGAGGACATGAAGCGTGTGTTCAACGAAAACGGCTTTGCCATGACCGAGCTGCTGCCCGGCACGTACGCCGGCGGCATCTCAAACTACAAATGCTGGCTGAAAGCCGGCCAAAGCGTTTCCCCGGACCTGAAAAAGGATGAGACCGTGCTGGTGATGTTCGGCAAAGGGGAAGGGTATGTCCGCTCCAGCAAGAACTTGTTCAACGTGACCGAGCCGGCGTTTTATGTCCCGAACTTTGACAAGGAGCCCTATACCATCCACGCTGTGGAGGACATGGAGTTTGTCCTCAGCGTTGTGAAGCGAAACGAGAGCGACAAGGCGCTGTATGACGCGTGCCATGTGCGCTTGCCGTTTTTTACCCTCTACAGCAACGGCGTTGCATACGACCAGAACTGCAAAGGCCCGAACACCACCTCGTGGCACATCCTGGGGCCCAAGCAGCTGGGGCGCATCATGGTGGGCGTTGTGCGCGCCGTCGGCGAAGGCACGACGGAGAAGGGCCACCCGCGCGTGGAGCAGTGGAACTACTGCCTGGGCCATTCCGATTTCCTGCTCAAGGTGGACGACGAGCCCGCCGTGGCGCATAAGGCCGGCGACTTTAGCTACGTGCCCGCCGGGTATGACCATGCCCTGGTGGCCGAGCCCGGCAAGGAAGTGTTCTATGTCTGGTATGAGCACTATACGCGGGAAAAGGACTTCTGCGTTGCGCTGGCCGAGGGAGACGACGCGTCCCTGTACGAATAATCTTGCTTGCATAGGCAAAAGCCCCGGGCGGCGCATCCGAGCCGGGGCTTTTTTTGCAGGCGCGGCCTTGCTTTTCAAGCGGAAAGGAAGAATTTCCATGTTGATTGCGGCCACCGGCGCTTTGGAGGCGGGGCCGGAAGCCCCCATCCTGTATCGCGGGGCATATGAAAAAATCCTGCCGCAGATGGCGAATGACGGCTTTCGCGGCGTGGAGCTGCACATGCTGGACTCGCGGGAAACGGACCGCGAGGCGCTGTGGAGCCTGCTGGATAATAATGGCCTGCGGCTCACCTCCATCGGAACGGGGAGCGCGTACGCCTTGCGCGGCTACAATCTGGTGGACCGGGACCCCGATGTGCGCAGGGAAACGGTCCGCCACCTTGCGGCGCACATGGAGACGCTCTCCCCCTTTCACGGCGTGGTGATCGTCGGCTTGATCGCCGGGCGAAACCGGGACGCCGGCGCGCCGCTTTCGGTGCAAAGGCAGCGGCTTTCGGACAGCCTGCGCGCGCTGGACGACCTGGCCGGGCGCTGCGGCGTGACCGTGGGGTTTGAAATCATGAACCGCTACGAGTGCGATTTCCCCCACACCATCCGCGAGGGCATGGCGCTTCTTTATGAAATCGGCGGCCTTTCGCACACCTGCCTGCACGTCGATTCCGTGTCCATGAACATCGGCGAGGCGGACATCGCAAGGGCCATACGCCAGGGCAAAGGGTACATCGGCCATGTGCACCTAAGCGACAACGACCGCTGGTATCCGGGGCACGGGCATTACGATTTCCGCCAGACCCTGCAGGCGCTCAAGGACATCGGGTATACGAGCGCGCTGGCGCTGGAGCAAAAAATGCACCCCGACACGCATACCGCGGCCCGGCGCAGCATCGCGTACCTGAATGCGCTGCTGGACGTGCTGGACTGAAGCGGCGAAACAGGAGCAGATCAATGCGCAAAGACGACAGCCCTGGGCATGGCCGCGGCCGTATCCTCCACATGACCGAGGGCAAACCGGCTACCCTTCTTCTTCGGTTTGGGCTTCCGCTGATCGCGGCCAACCTCCTGCAGCAGTTCTATGCCATGGTGGACACCGTGGTCATGGGGCGTTTTGGGGGTGTGACGGGGCTTGCCGTGCTGGGCACATGCTCCTGGCCCATCTGGCTTTCCGTCAGCATCATCACCAACTTTTCGCAGGCGGGCTCCATCCTGCTGGCCAAGCGCTTCGGCGCCCGGCAGGAAGAGGAGATGAAGCTGGCCGCCGGCAACCTGTACCTGTCCGCGGGCGTTTTGTGCGCCGCCATGATGGCGGGAGCGCAGATGATCGCGCGGCCCATCCTGATTTGGCAGGGCACGCCTTCCGATGTGCTGGACCAGGCCGTGCTGTACCTGCGCGTCAGCTACGGCGGCATCTTCGCTTTGTTTGCCTACAACATCTATGCCGCGTTTTTGCGCGCGGTGGGAGACAGCAAAACGCCGCTGTATGCCATCCTGGCGGCCACGGCCATCAATATTTCCCTTGACATCTGGTTTGTGGCCGGGTTAGGATGGGGCGTGTTCGGCGTGGCGCTCGCTACGGTCATCGCGCAGGCGGTCTCCGCCGTGGTCTGCATGCTGCGCGTGCGCGCCTATGCACTGCTGCGCGTACAGCGGCGGCACCTGCGCCCGTGCCGGGCGGTGCTCAAGGAGTATTTTTCGCTGAGCGTGCCCATGCTTTTGCAGAGCTTCGTCATCGCGCTGGGCGGTTTTTTCGTGCAGTCGCACGTCAACGCCTATGGCGCGGTGTTCGTGGCGGGCATGAGCGCGACGGGCAAGGTGTTCGGCCTGCTGGAGACGGCGGCCGTCACGCTGGCGCAGGCGACGGCCACCTTTGTCAGCCAGAACCACGGGGCGATGCGGTTTGATAGGATCCGAAGCGGCGTTCGCGCCTCGATCTGGATTTCGCTTTTGATTGCCACGCTGCTGGCATGCTCCATGTTCCTGCTGGGCAGGTGGCTGCTTTCGCTGTTTGTCGCCAAGGAGGCCGTTGACATTTCGTTTGGGCTGCTGACGGTGATGAGCGTAGGGCTCTTTATCATGTATCCGATGTATGTGCTGCGCCAAACGCTGCAGGCCCTGGGCAACGCGATGATCCCGCTTGTGGCGGCCGTCGTTCAACTGCTCGCCCGCGTGCTGGTGACGCTGTATCTGCCGCTCCTGATAGGGCGCGCGGGGATGTACTTCCCCACAGTGGTGGCCTGGTGCACCTCGCTTTTGCTGATCGCCCCGGTGTATCCCGCCTGGCTGCGGCGCTGTGAGGAGCGCGGCGGGCCCGGAATATAACCCGCGCGCCGGAAGGAGGCCCGCTCTTGCATACGGCCAAAAGGTGGAAATATCCGTCCCTGGTCATCGGAAGCGCCGTGATCTACGGCGTCTGTCCCACGCTGATGAAGGTGACCTACGCCTATGGAGGCAACGGCCTGCTGAGCACGTTCTACACGTGCCTGTTTGCGCTGCCGTTTTTGTACCTGTGGGCGCGCCTGTCCAGGGTGAGCCTGCGCATTGATGCGCAAACGCTGCGAAAGCTTTGCATCCTGGGGCTGGGCACCTGCCCCACGTCCCTGCTTTTGTATTCTTCCTATGCCTTCATTCCGGTGGGCATGTCCACCACCCTGCATTTCATCTACCCCGTGGCCACGGCGGTGTATCTGTCGTGCTTTTTCAAGGAGCGCCTGGGCCTGCTTCGCCTGGGCGCGCTGGCGCTGGCCGTGGGCGGCATCGCGGCCCTAAGCGCGGGGAGCCTCGCCCCGGGCAGCCTGATCGGCATCCTGCTGGCCGCGGGCTCGGGGCTGACGTGGGCTTTCTACATGGTGTATATGGAAAAATCCGGCGCAAAGGACCTGCCGGCCTGCGTGCTCAACTTTTACATGGCGCTGCTCAACGCTGTGTGCGCCGGCGCGGCATGCCTTGTGACGGGCAGCTTCGCGGTCTACAGCGCAGCGCCGGTGTGGCTGCTGGTGGTCTTTACCGCCGTCTTGCAGCGCGTGGCGGGCAACGCCATGTTCCAGGTGGGCCTTCGGGGCACGAGCTCGTTTTCGGCCGGCATCTTTTCGACCTTTGAGCCCATCACCTCGGTGCTGCTGGGCGTCTTGCTGCTGAGCGAGCGGTTTACCGGCGCGCAGCTTGTGGGCCTTGTCCTGATCCTTGGCGGCATCGCCTTAAACCTGTACGCGGGGACGGGCGCTGTCAAAGGAGCGCGCGCCGCTTCGCACGGCGAGCCCTTGTCCTAATCGTCCCCCTTCTTTTCGTTCGCCTGCAGCATGGCGTGGTATTCGCTTGGGGTGATTTGCATGAACGCCTTGAACTGGCGCGCAAAATACTTTTCATCGCCAAACCCGGTTTGATAGGCAATGTCCCGTATCTTCAGCGTGGCGTCGCGCATCATCTCCTTGGCGTGATGGATGCGCAGGCGGTTCATGTAGGAAATCATGCCCTCGCCGAACATCTGCTTGAATTTGCGGCTCAGATAATCCTTGTTCAGGTGAAAGATCCGGGCGTATTCGGCCTGGTTGAAGGGCTGGTCGAAGTTCAGCTCCATGTAAAAAGCGATCTGGCGGAAGATATCCGTGTCCGAAAACGCCTTGCCGACGCGCCCGGTGAACAGCCGCAGGCTCCTTATGATATTGGCGGCCATCATGGGGCGCGAGAAGGCAAAGTACTCATCCAGAAAATCCGCGTAGGATACGGCCTCGGAGGCGCTGCTGGCCGAAAAGCCGGGACGAATCTCCCGGATGCGCGCGACCCAGCGGAAATACATGGCGTTGTACGCGTCCACCACATTGCGCACCAGGCCGAGCGGCAGCACATCGTCGGAAAGCAAGGCGTTCAGCCACTCCTCCGCCGCGGCCGCAACGCCCGCGTGATCCTGCGCCACAACGAGCGAAAGCAGCCGGCGCTCCAGTTCCGGGGAGCAATTGACCTTCCGCGGCTGCGCCGCGCCGGGGTGTTCCTGGATCATCTCGGGCGTCATCTGGCAGTCGTCGGCAAAGAAAGTGTTGCGGGCCTGCGCAAACCCCTGCCGGAACCCGGCCGGAAACTGCACCCTGCCGGCGCAGCCCATATGGAAAACGTGCGCCGTCGACGCAAAGGCGCTGATCGCCATGGACTCGATCTGCCGCCTGTGGCCCGTATCCTCCCCCAGCACCAGCAGCAGCCTCTCGTGCTGGGAGCTGAACTTATCCAGAAAGAACCCGCACTTATGCAGGGACAGATAGCTGATCACCTTTTCCTCAAACATGCTGAGGTGCTGGCGAAAAACGCCGCTGCGCATGGGCAGGTAGTCCAGGTCGTAGTACAACAGCATGCAGTGCCTGAGGTCCGCGAACTGGCTGTCCAGGTTGGAAAGCTCCGCGTAGGCGCTTTGCTCGTGGGCCGGGGTGAGCATCCTCCTCAGCAGCGTGCGGACATACTGCGTGGAAAGGTTCATGCTCATCATCGGCTCGGGCTCTCGCTCCCGCGGCTTCTCCGCCTTGCCGGCGGGAAGCCGCGCGATGGCCTTTTGGATGGAGTGGATCAGGGACTGGGCCTCCACGGGCTTGAGCAGGTAGTCCACCGCGCCGTTTAAGAGCATCGTGCGCACATATTCGTAGTCGCTGTGCCCGGAGATAGCGATTACCAGCGTCGGCAGGCGCTTGTTTAAGATAAACGCCAGCAGGTTCATGCCCGTCTGGTTTTGCAAGATGATATCGACAATGGCGATCTCCGGCCGCTCTTTTTCCAGGAGGATCTTCGCTTCCGCGCTCGTCTGCGCGGACAGGATCTCCGTGATGCCAAGCTGCTTGGCCGGCAGCAGGCAGCGGATCGCCGTGATCACGTGCTTTTCATCGTCCACGATCAGAAGCTTCACTCGACACGCCCCCATTCTCTGGTCTCTTCAAAGGATATTTTCTCGCACGGAATGCGCAGACGGATGGTGGTGCCGCCCATCCCGTTCGGCTCCGCCGTGAGACTGCACGCGGGGCCGAACCGGAGCATGTACCTGAGGAACACGTTTGTCAGGCCGATATGGATGCCGTGATGGGCGTCGGCCGCAGGGGCGGCGGTTTGGGCCTCATGCTCCACCGGCAGCATGCGCTTGCCGGGGTCGTGCGCGGCCGACAGGTCCCGCAGGTGCTCGTAATCGTCCCGAAGGCGCCGGATCTTCTCCATCTGCTGTTTGGCGCACTGCGCGTCGATGGGCACGCCGTTGTCCGTCACCTCCAGCAGCAGACATTCGCCATCCTCTACGGCCCGCAGGCAGATCCGCCCGTTTTGCCGTTCGTACAGCCTGCCATGGTTGACCGAGTTTTCCGCCAGCGGCTGCAGGCCCATTTTCGGAATCATCGCTTTCAGGTACTTGGGGTCCACGTCCATATCCAGCGAAAGCGGGCAGTCAAAGCGGACCGACTGCATCAGCAGATACCGCTTCATGTGCTCCGCTTCACGTTCCAGCGTCACGACGCTTTCGTCCACGTCCATCGCGTATTGCAGAAGCTGGCCGAACGAGGCGATATAGGTATAGGACTCCGCGTCGCCGTGCTCCAGCGTTTTGCTGGCGATGCACTGCAGCGTGTTGTAGATGAAGTGCGGGTTGATCTGCGCCTGCAGGGTTCTCAGCTCCGACGTTCGGTTTGCCAGCAGCATTTGATACTGGCGCACCATGAAGCTGTCGATCGTGTCCAGCATGGAATCGACGCTCTTTACCAGCACGCCCACCTCGTCGTTGGCGCCGTAGCGGATGATGTCCGAAAGGCGGGCCTTCAGGTTGTAGCTGCCGCCGTAGCTGTTGGCCTGAATGAACATGGCGATGCGGTTGAGCGGGTTCATGGACCGAAACAGGATCAGCAGCAGCAGCACGGTGATCACGGCCACATACGCGATGAACGCCCACATCAGGACGAACTGGGACGTCAGCGCGCCGCGGGTGATGTAGCGAAGCGGCGTGGTGATATACAGCCTCCAGGGGCAGAACTGGCTGTCAAACGCGCGCGTGGTGACCAGATAGCCGCCGGCCGTATAGCTGCCGACATCTGGGATATTCTCCTGCAGCCAGTCGGGCCTTCCCGTTTCTTCGGGCACGAGGGGTTGCCCGATGAGCGAGCGATCCGTGGCATACACGAGGCTGCCCTTGTCGTCGGCGATGTATACCGTCGCGTTCGCATCGCGGGCAAAGTTGCAATTCTCCTCAATGTACTGCGTGGAAATGTCCACGGACAAAAGCCCCATGATGCGCATGGAATTCGGCAGCTTGTAGATGGGGATGTGCACGGTGAACACGTGCTGGCTGCGCTTGCCCGCCTGGGAAACGAAATGGCCGTAGTTGCCCATGATGTGGCTGCTCTCCACCCAGATGGAGCGGTCGATGCGCGCGGCCAGGCGGTCGGGGTATTCCGTCGCAAACGTGCTGCCCCGGCGGACGTCCATGTAGCGGACGAGGTCGTCCGTGGTGATGAGGAAGGAGCGTTCCAGCGCGTAGGCCGAAAGGCGGATCTGCTTGGCGCTGGGGATGGAGGCGTAGACGCTGAGCATATACGAAAAAAGGGCCTGGGAATCCTTTGCCTCGCTGTTGAAGAAGTTTCCGCCGGTGTCGGCCAGCAGTTCCAGCGTCTCCACGTCATAGTAAATGCTGCGGGCGGCCTTTACGCAGGTGGACACGTAAAAATCAATGTTGTTTTCCAGCGCGTCGCGCAGGGGGACGAGCTGCTCCTCATAGCGCTCGACCGAGGCCTGGTAGGTATAAATCCAGAAAAATAAAAAATACGAAAGCAAGGCCACGATCGTCGCGACCAGAATCACCAGGAAGACCTTGCGCCGAATGCCCCGAAACGGCTTGGCCTTGCGCCGATCCATCCAGACCCTCCTCGCCATACGGCATTTCCCGGCCATTGTAGCACAGCCTCTGTTCAGCGTCCATGATTTTTGACGCTGTTTTGACGCGGCCGCTCCGGAAATGGTCAAAATTCTCCACCCCGAAGGTCAAGATTGTTTGTTCCTTTCCCATTGTTGAGTTGGCATAATAAATCCGAAAGAAATGATAACAGTTCCCATAGAATCCGCGCTTCCTTGCACGCATAGCGCAACGGCCGAACCGGCGCCGCATTCGGCGTGATAGAGGGAAACAGGCAACTGCATTGACGAGAGAAGAGGGGCTGCCATGCACATCACACAGAAACGAATCCGGCACCTGAAACAGGCGGGGGATTATTTTGTCTTTATGTTCCCGGCGCTTTTGCTGTTTGTGGTGCTGTGCCTTGTGCCGTTTTTTCAGCAGATCTGGTATTCCTTCACGGACTGGGACGGCATCAAGTCCTCCTATAACGTGGTGGGGCTTTCCAACTTCGTGAAGGTCTTTCAGGAAGCGAAATACTGGAAATCCATGTGGTTCACGATCAAGTTTACGTTCTTTGTAACGCTGTTTTCAAACGTCATCGGTTTTTTGTGGGCCTACGGCCTTTCCAAGGACGTTCCCCTTCGCAATTTTATGCGGGCAAGCTTTTACATGCCCAAAATCGTCGGCGGCGTCATCCTGGGCTTTGTGTGGCGCTTCATTTTTCAGAACCTGTTCCCCGTGATCGGCGAGCTGACCGGCATCGCCTGGCTGTCCCAGACCTGGTTTTCCACGCCCGAATCCTCGTTCTGGGCCCTGGTCATCGTCATGACGTGGAGCACGTCCGGCTACATGATGATCATTTACCTGGCGGGCCTCACCTCCATCGCGGACGAGTACATCGAGGCGGCCACGGTGGACGGCGCGCGCCAGGGGCATATGCTCTTTCACATCGTGATCCCGCTGATCATGCATTCGGTGACGCAGTGCCTGTTCCTCAGCATTGTCAATTGCCTGCGCATGTACGACCTGAACATTTCGCTCACCAACGGCAACCCGTTCCGCTCCTCCGAGGCCGTGACGATGAACGTCTACCAGACGGCGTTTTCTGCCAACAAGCTCGGCTACGGCTCCGCCAAGGCGCTGATTCTTGTGCTGATCATCGCGGCCATCAGCATTTTCCAGGTTGTCATCACATCCCGCAGGGAGGTGACGCAGTAATGTCGAACATGCGGCTTCGCAAGCGCTTCTTCTTTTGCCTGCGCACCCTGGTGCTGGCGCTGTGCCTGGTCATCGTGCTGATTCCATTTTATATCATCGTCGTCAACTCCTTCAAGCCCTACGCCGACATTGCCAGAAACATTTTTTCCTGGCCCGGCGAGAATCTGACGACAGACAACTACACCAATGCGTGGCGCCGGCTGAATTTTGCGAACTCTCTGAAAAACACCGCCTTCATTTCGATCTTTTCAAATATCGGCGGCGTGGTGTTTTGCAGCATGAACGGGTATTGGATCACGCGCCACCAAAACAGGTTTACCAAGGCCTGCTTCTATGTGATCATCGCATTCATGTCCATCCCCTTTCAGGCCCTGATGATCCCGTTTGCGCGGCTGACCAACAACCTGGGCTTAAGCAACAGCCTGGTGGGAATTACCGTCTGCTTCTGGGCAATGACCGTATCGCTCAGTACGTTCATTATTGCGGGCGCCGTGAAGGCCATCCCCGCGGAAATCGAGAGCGCCGCCTGCATCGACGGATGCGGCTCGCTGCGCACATACTGGCGCATCGTGTTCCCGCAGATCAAGGGGTCGGTGTTTACGGTCGCCACCATCAACACGCTGTGGTTTTGGAACGATTACCTGATGACGCAGCTGGTTCTTTCCAAAAACTCGCTGCGCACCATCCAGATTTCCATGCAGGCGCTCTTCAACGAGGCTTTCTTCGCCTGGGACGTGGCGCTGGCGGCGCTCACGCTGTCCATCCTCCCGCTGTTCGTCTTTTTCGTTGTCGCGCAAAAGCAGGTGCTGGCGGGCGTTTCCGCGGGGGCGGTCAAGGGCTGACGCAAGGTATTCAGCAGCGGAAGGGTTCCGCTGTGGGGATAAAACCGATCCAAATCAGAGGAGGAAAAGCAATGAAAAAGGTACTGGCACTGGCTCTGACCCTGGCTCTTGTCCTGTCGCTTGGCTTCACCGCGATGGCCGATGAGAAGGCGCCCGGTTCCGTCAATCTTTCCATCATGCTGGCGCTGGGCCAGTGGACGGATAACTTTGACGAGCTGATCGAGGCGTACAAGGCCGAAAACCCCCAGATTGGCACGATTGAGTATGAGTTCCCTTCCTCTTCCACCTATTGGGACCTGCTCAAGTCGAAGCTGGCGTCCGGCGAAATGCCCGACATCTTTGGCTGCGGCTATGGCGAGCAGATCAAGCAGTGGAACGATTACCTCGCCGATCTGAGCGACATGGAAATCACCAAGGACCTGACTGACGCCCAGAAGGCTGCCTGCTCCCTGGACGGCTCCACCATCCAGGTGTTCCCGATCTACGTGGAAGGCTGGGGCATCCTGTACAACATGCGCCTGCTGAAGGAAGCCGGATGGGAGCGCACGCCCGAAACCATTGACGAGCTGGAACAGCTCTGCAAGGATCTGACCGCCGCCGGCATCCGCCCCTTTGAGCATCACTATGCCGAGACCAGCCTGAGCCTAACGAACCACCTGGGCTCCACCTGGGTCACCAACAAGGCAAACCCGCTGGAGTATTTCGAGCAGCTCAAGACCGGCGTTGACATGGACCTTGCAAACGACGAGGACCTCAACGACATGCTCAACTACTACGACCTCGTTTTGCAGTACGGCAACGAGGACGCGATCTCCACCGACAAGTGGACCGGCCGCAACGCGTTCTTCCTGGAGGAAGCCGCGATGATCGACGACGAGGGCTCCTGGGAAATCCCCAACATCCTGAACGTCAACCCCGCGCTGGCCGACTATGTTGTGCAGGGCCTGGTGCCGATCTCCAAGGACGCCGCCAAGAACCGCCTGCAGCTGGCCACCATCAACGCCGCGGTTTACAAGGAAGGCGCGAATGTGGAGGAGGCCAAGGCGTTCCTGAGCTGGCTGTGCACCAGCGATATCGCCCAGAAGTGGCACCAGGAAAAGATGGGCAACATCCCGGCCCTGAACTCCGTGGAGGTGCTCGACACCCTGTCCGTCCTTGGCCAGCACACGTTTGCCTACATGCAATCCGGCAAGGCGCACGAGACCATGACGCCCTGGACGCCGGACAGCGTGAAGGACAGCCTCGGCGAAGTCTGGAGCCTGTACGTCGCCAAGCAGATCGACCGCGCCACCTTCTTTGCGCAGTACCAGGCGATCTGGACGGAGTACGCGGATTCGCTGTAATCGGTTGAAGGATGTGAAGATGTGACCGGCTCAACGGCGTGTTGGGCGAGAGAAAGGGCTGTTTCGCGAAAAGGCGGAACGGCCCTTTTCTTATGAAATGAAAACCCCCGCTTCGAGCGGGGGAGCCAGGCGTTGATTTTCAAGGCTTTGCGGGTTTTGTCATTAGAATGGGAAGTAAACACGCTCGAGCGATCCCGAAAAAGGTAGTCCCGCAGCTCCTCCAAGCGCGCCGAGCGCTTTTTTCGGCTTTACCCGCCCGCTTTGGACAAAAGGGAGGAACAAGGGGAATTTTGTTGAATATATACGGCGGTTTCCGTAACGATAGGGAAAGGCGCGGCCATTTTGAAGGACCGCCGGAAGGAGACGCTGGATGCAAAGAAAGATTCTCTACCTGCTGCTGCTCGGCGCGGCCGTGATCGTCGTGGCGATGCTCGTCGTCGTGCTGACCCAGCCCCGGTCCGCACCCACGCCGCCGCTTCAGCTGCCCACGAAAAATCCGGACGTTGCGGCCGCGACCGAGCCGCCGAAGGATACCTCGCCCATCGACGTGGTGCGGCAGTTCTTCGACCGGTGGAACGCCAAGGACCTCGCGGGCATGGACGCGTGCCGCGTGGAATCGGACAAGGGCCTATACGCAAGCGACGAATTGGCGTACGAGCAGTCCGTCGAGCTGATCCGCTGCGAGGAGCAATCCAAGGAAGAGGCGCTGACGCGGTTTGATCAGAGCTTTTACGACATGCCCTACGACGTGGCGCTGGTGCTTTCGGACTACGTCGTCCACTACAACGAAGCGGGCAAGGCGTTTTACGCGCGCGACAGCGTCGAGCATACGGGGTTTCAGTTCTGGCTTGTCAAGGAAAGCGCGGACGGCGGCTGGCGCATCGCGATGCAGGGGTATTGAGCGGCATGCAAGCGCTTGAGATTCTGGCTCCGGCCGGCGGGCAGGAGCAGCTTTTCGCCGCGGTCCGTTGCGGCGCGGATGCCGTATACCTCGGAGCCAAGGGGTTCAACGCCAGGCAAAACGCGGAGAACTTCGCGCAGGCGAGCCTTTCGCAGGCCGTCTCCTATTGCCACGCGCGAAACGTGCGGGTGTACGTGACGCTCAACACGCTGGTGACGGACGACGAGCTGCCCGCGCTGTATGAGACGCTGCGCGAGATCGCGCAAAGCGGCGCGGACGCCGTCATCGTACAGGACCTCTCCGTCGCAAGGCTCGTTTCAGACCGCTGTCCCGGCGTCGAGCTGCACGCCTCCACGCAGATGACCATCCACAACGCGTCGGGCGCGCGCCTGCTGGAATCCCTCGGGTTTTCCCGCGTGGTGCTTTCTCGTGAGCTGACGATCGCGGAAATCCGGGCCATCGCGCAAAGCACCTCGCTTTCGCTGGAGGTCTTTGTGCACGGCGCGCTGTGCATGAGCGCTTCGGGCGCATGTTACCTCTCGTCCATGCTCGGCGGCCGCAGCGGAAACCGGGGGCTTTGCGCGCAGCCGTGCCGGCTGGATTTTCGGGCGGGGGAGCGGGCGTACGCGCTGTCGCTGAAGGACCTGTCCGCGCTTTCCCACGTGGAGGCCCTGCGCGGCGCGGGCGTGTCGTCCCTGAAGATCGAGGGGCGCATGAAGCGGCCCGAGTATGTGGCCGCGGCCGTCACGGCCTGCCGCGCGGCCGTCGCCGGGGAAGCGTACGACCTGAAAACGCTGGAGGCCGCCTTTTCCCGCGGCGGGTTTACCGACGGATATTTGACCGGCCGGCGCGACCTTTCGATGTTCGGCGTGCGAAGCGAGGCGGACAAGCAGGCCTCGCAGCAGGCCTACGGCGCGCTTTCGGCGCTGTACCGGCGCGAGGCCCCGCGCGTGGCGGTGGACATGGCGCTCGCGCTTTCGCCGGGCGCGCCTGCCGCGCTGCAAATCACCGACGGCCGGCATTCGCTGCGAAAAACGGGGCCCATCCCCGAGCCGGCCGCCGCCGCGCCGATTGACCATGACCGCGCGTGGCGCAGCCTTTCCAAAACTGGCGACACGCCGTTTTTCCTGCGCAGCCTGAACGTGGCAAACGACGGCGGCCTGATGCTGCCCGCCTCCGCGCTCAACGCGCTGCGCCGGGAAGCGCTCGACGCCCTGCTCTCCCTTCGGGAGGCGCCCGCGCCCAAGCCCCTGGCGGACCTTCCCTTCAAACGGTGTGCGCCCCATGTGCCGCCCGCCGAAACGGCCCTTCGCGTGCGGGTCCAGACCGCTTCCCAGCTATGGGACGGGCTGGATGCGGACCTGGTGGCGCTGCCGCTTGGCGAGATCACGCCCGCCTTGATTGCGCGCTACGGCGAGCGCCTGGCCGCCGAGGTGCCGGCGCTCCTTTTCCCAGGCGAGGAAGCGCGCGCGCTGGAGGCCCTGGCCGCGCATAAGGCCGAGGGGCTTTCCCGGGCCGTGGCGGAAAACTGGGGGGCGGTTTGGCTCATTCGGGAGGCGGGGCTTGTGGCGCTGGGCGGTGCGGGCCTGAACCTGCTAAGCAGCGACGCCCTTCAGGAGGCCGCGCGCCTTGGCGTTCAGGACGCGACCGTTTCCTTCGAGCTTCCCGCGCAAAAGCTGCGCCGCCTCTTGGGCCAAACGCGGCGGGGCGCGATCGCGTATGGGTATCTGCCGCTGATGCGGCTTCGCTGCTGCCCCGCGCAGGGGCCAAACGGCTGCGGCGCGTGCGACGGCCGGCCGTCGCTGACCGACCGCCTGGGCGTGTCGTTTCCGCTTTTATGCCACCAAAAGCACGATGTGACGCTTCTCAACTCCATCCCGCTGAACCTGTCGGGCGAGCCGTTGCCGGGCGCCGATTTTTTGACCCTGTATTTCACGCTGGAATCACGGGACGCGTGCCGCCGGGTATACGAGGCGTTTCGGGCGGGGGAAGCCCCCACAGGGCCGAGAACGCGGGGGCTTTACTACCGGACGCTGCAATGAAACGCAAAACGGGGAAGCGCTCCGGCCCCGCGGATAAAATCCGCGGGGCCGAGGCAGCCGCTGACAAAGGCGCGGCGGGCTGACCCCGCGCCCTACACCCTTGTGCCGCGCAAGTCTTTCGATGGGCTGAGGCAATGGGCTGAGGCCGCCGAGCATTGATAAGCGCGCCTTGCCACATAGAAAGAAGGACAGCGCCCGAAAACCCCCGTGGGCGGAAGGCGGGTTCTCCCCCGTCCCCTTGTTCCCCGCCATAGAAATGGACTTACGGGCAAGCGGTCTGCCGCGGCCGCTTCCCTCTCGCTTGACCGACATGGCTCTTCGCGCGCCTCGCAAGTTTTCCCTCCCTCCTGCGCACACTATGCGGCGGAGGTGATCGCATGGAAAGGCGCGATCTGGAGGATTTGCTCGACTCGGACGAGAAGGCGTTTGAGCTGTTTCAATCGATGCCCATCTATGTGCAGCATAAGCTGCGCGAAATACCCGATTCCATCTGCACTCGCGAGGAATTGAGCGCCTACGCGAACAAGGCGATGGCGGACGGGCTGAAGATCGACCAATATCGGACGATGTTTGAGGATTCCAGCAGCAACGAAATCGACTTTCTGTAAAGAGCGCGGGATTCACCCGTTGCGTACAAAAAGAACACGAAAGGGCATGCAAGCGTCAGCGTTTCGCATGCCCTTTTCCTGCATTCTCTTGCTACTTGATCGACCCTTCCACCATGCCCTTGATGATGTATTTCTGCGCGAAGATGAACAGCACGATCACCGGCAGCATGGCCAGCAGCGCGGAGGTGAGGATCAGATCCCACTGCTTGACATAGGAGCCGGCAAACGCCGTCACGGCGAGCGGAATGGTCTGCACCGCGCCGCGGGAGCCCAGCATCAAAAGCGGCAGCAGGTAATCGTTCCAGATCCAGATGCCGTTTAGGATGAGCACCGTGATCAGGATCGGCTGCAGCAGCGGCAGCACGATTCGGAAAAAGGTGGCCGCCTTCCCGCACCCGTCGATGGTGGCCGCCTCCTCCAGCTCCAGCGGCACGTTTTTGATGAAGCCATGGAAGATGAAGATGGACATGGAGCACCCAAAGCCCAGGTACGCGAAATAGATGCCGGTGTAGGTGCCCATCAGCGGGATGCGGAGAAAATCGCCGAAGATTCTCAGCCACCTGACCAGCGGAAACATGACGACCTGGAACGGCACCACCATCGCGGCCACAAACATCATCAGCAGTGCCGTGGACCACCAGGTTTTGTTGCGCACCAGCACCCACGCGGCCATGGAGGAAAACAGCGCGATGATTACCAGCGAGCCCGCCGTGATCGCCGCGGAATCGAGGAACGCGCCGACATAGTCCGTGGTGGGGTTGGTAAAAATTGCTTCGACGTTTCGAAGGATCTGCCCCCAGCTCTCGGGAAGGGCGATGGGGCTGAAGATGATCTCCTTGGCCGTTTTGGCCGAGTTGAGCGCGACGATAAAGAAGGGCGCCATGAACAGCAAAAACAGCGCGACGGCGAAGACCTCCAGCGCGATCAGCCCCGCGCGGCGCGAAGCCGCGGGCCTTTTTTCCGCCCGGGCCACCGTTTGGGCCATTACATCTCCACCTCCCTGCGCTTGTTGAAGTAGACCTGCACGAGGGAAACGACGACCAGCACCAGAAAGAACACCACAGCCTTCGCCTGCCCCTCGGCCAGCTTGTTCGCCCCGATGGCGGTGTCGTAGATGTTCATCGCGAGCAGCTGGCTGGCCTTGACGGCCTTGCCCATGAACCGGACGGACGGGCCGCCGTTGGTCAGGGTATAGTTCATGTCAAACTGCTTGAAGGAGTTGGTGAGCGTGAGGAAAAGCGAGATGGTAAAGGCGTTGGCCATCATGGGAACTTGAATTTGGACCAGCCTTCGCAGATAGCTGGCCCCGTCCACGTTCGCCGCCTCCATCAGGGAGGCGGGAATGCCCTGAATGGCCGCCACGTAGATCATCATGATGTAGCCCGCGTACTGCCAGGTGTTGACGAACGACATCGCCCAAAGGACGGTGCTCGCGCCCGCGATCAGGGATTTGGGAAACAGCGCGGGCGTCAGGACATTGTTGAAGAGGAACTGCCAGATGTAGCCAAGGACGATGCCGCCGATCAGGTTGGGCACGAAAAAGCCCGCGCGGTAGAGGTTTCGCAGCCTGACATCGCTGGTGGCCAGCAGCGAAAGCGAAAAGCTGACCAGGTTCACGAGGATGATGTTGATCGCCGTAAAGGCAATGGTCGCCACGAAGGAATGCAGGAAATCCGCCGAACGGAACATATCCCGGAAATTATCAAGCCCAACAAACCTTACAACGTTGCTGACGCCGTTCCAGTCGGTCATGGAGTAGTAGATGCCCAAAAAGAAGGGGATGATGATGACCATAACGAACGCGAACACGCAGGGAAACAGGAACAGGAAGTTCACGAGGCTGCTCTTCTTCATGGTGTACCTCCGGTTCGGTATAAGAACACAAAAGGCGCGGCCGGGGCGGACAAACCGCCCGCCCCTTTCGCGCGCATGAAGGGCTCTTCGGCTATTTGGCGATGGAGGCCGCCGCGTCCTCGATGTCCTTCATAAACAGGTTGATCGCGTCGCCGCCGGTGTCCTGCGCAAACAGGTCGTAGATGGGGGCCAGCGTGTTGAGGCCAAAGCCGTCCGGCATGTCGGTGAAGCGTACCGCGTAATTGCCGCCCTTGGCGTTGGCCGCCACCAGCGCGCGGCTGAAATCGCCCGCGGGCTCGAGCGTGACGGACTTGAACGCGGGCACCATGCCGGCCTGGTTGACCATGTACTCCGCGCCCTCGGGCGTGGTGGCCATGTAGGTCAGGAAGTCCTTGGCCGCCTGGATGTTCGGCCCCTGTTTGTTGACGCTGTAGAAGCTGGGGGCGAACAGGAACAGGCCGGTGATCTCCTGCTTGTCGGTGAACGCGTGGGGCGCGTACCCCATCTTGAAGCCGACCTCAAGCTGGCGCATGTTGGGGTCGATCCAGTTGCCCTGGTGGATGAACGCGGTCTTGCCCTGGGCAAAGGACGCGATCTGCGCGTCGTAGTTGCCGTTGGTCAGGATGTCGTGGTCCGCGTAGTCAAACAGCAGCTTGACATAGTTGGCGTAGTCCGTCAGGCGCTCGCTGTCGACCTTGCCTTCCTTGAACAGGTCGGCGATCGAGCTGTCGTCCGGCGCGAGGCCGCCGCCCAGGTAGACGGAGAAGTTGTGGTGCCCCGTGACCCACCACAGGCCGCCGGACACGGACGCGCCCATGGAGATGACGGCATCCAGCCCCAGGTCCGCCTTCATGCCGTCCAGCTTTTCAAACGCCGCCTTCACGGCGCTGAACGTGGTCAGCGTCGCGGGGTCGATGCCGGCCTTCTCGAGGATCTCGGCGTTGTAGCCAAGGCCAAAGCCCTCGACCGCGACGGGGAAGCCCACGACCGCGCCCTCTGGCGCGAACGCCAGGTCGGTGTCCGCCACCCAGGGCTCGCCGGACAGGTCCTCGCAGTAGTCCTTCCAAATTTCATACTGGCCCATGCCTTCGATGACGAAGATGTCCGGCATCTGGCCCGCCTGTATTTTGGCTTTGAGCGCGCCCGCGTAGTCCGCGCCGCCGCCGACCGTTTCAATTTTGACGGTCACGCCGGGGGTCGCCTCGGAATACGCCGCCGCAAACGCCTGGATGGCCGCGTCGATCTCGACTTTGTTGTGCATCAGGGTGATCGTGACATCCTCCGCCATGGCGGGAGCCGACAGGCCGAAAAGGAGCGCGGCCACCAACAACAGACCAAGGAATTTACGCATACAGGAGCCTCCTTCTTTGGATTGTTTAACCATAATTAGAATAACGCTTTTAAACAAGTTTGTCAACACCGTGAAAGCGCGGAGGCTTCGCCGGATCGCGCCGATGCCGTGGCAATGCGGGCAAAAAGGCTGAAGATATGGGAAAAGGGGGAACGCCAAACGGACGAACGGGCAAGCGGGGCACAACGCGCTACGTCCATGGGGCGCAAAGGGAAAACGGCATTGACAGCGCTTGTGCGCCATGCTACGATGCATTGGAAACGGGCCCTTGCCGCCGCCAGGCAGGCATGTGTTTCCTTCCCGGCCTTTGCCGCGTGCGGGGATGCCCCGCCACCGAATCCAGATGCGCATCCCCTTTTTCATGCCGCGAACGCGCCGGCGTTTGCGGGTGTCCGCGATACAATCAAGCCGTCCGGGCAATCAGCGCGCGGATGGGCTGTTTAGGGTCGTACCCTTCCAAGCGCCGAAGATCCGAACGCGCAAAAATCCGCCCGGATGCCCGGCATGCGCTTTGGGGAGAGGTTTCGGGTTCCTGTGCCTGTGGTGGGCGGGGCCCCTTACAATAGATAACCGGAAAGGAAGGAAGCGTCAAATGGGAGCGAAAACCGCACGGGTGACCCTGGAGAGGGCGTTTCAAATCGGGCGGGTGGATGACAGGCTCTACGGCTCCTTTGTGGAGCATCTGGGGCGCTGCGTGTATACCGGCATCTATGAGCCGGGCCATCCCACGGCGGATGCGGACGGGTTTCGCCGGGATGTCGCCGCGATGGTCAAAGAGCTGGGCATTCCCATCATCCGCTATCCGGGCGGAAATTTCGTCTCCGGGTATCGCTGGGAGGACGGGGTCGGCCCCAGGGAGCAGCGGCCGCGCCGCCTGGACCTCGCCTGGCGGACGCTGGAGGATAACGCCGTCGGCGTCAACGAGTTCAGCCGGTGGTGCAAGCTGGTGGGCAGCGAAATGATGATGGCCGTGAACCTGGGCACGCGCGGCATCGAGGCGGCGCTGGATCTTCTGGAATACTGCAACCACCCCGGCGGTTCACACCTGAGCGACCTGCGCGCCAGGCACGGCGCAAAGGACCCCCTGAACGTGAAGGTGTGGTGCCTTGGAAACGAGATGGACGGGCCATGGCAGACAGGCCACAAGACGCCGCAGGAGTACGGCCGCCTGGCCGTGGAAACCGCGCGCGCCATGAAGGCCTTTGACCCTGCGCTGCAGCTTGTCAGCTGCGGGTCCTCCAGCAGCGTAATGCCCACCTTCCCCGTCTGGGAGGCCGAGACGCTTGACCACACCTACGATGCGGTGGACTTCATTTCCCTGCACCAGTACTTTCGCAACGCCGACGGGGACACGGCAAACTTCCTGGGCTGCACGATGGAAACGGACCGCTTTATCAAAACGGTCATCGCCACCTGCGATTACATCAAGGCCAAGCACCGCGGGAAAAAGGACATCATGCTGAGCTTTGACGAGTGGAACGTCTGGTATCACTCCAACGCATCCGACTCTCAAGCCATGCTGAGGCGCCCCTGGCAGCGCGCGCCGCATCTGCTGGAGGATGTCTACACGTTTGAGGATGCGCTCGTGACCGGATGCGCGCTCATCACCTTCCTCAAACATGCCGATCGGCTGAAGATGGCATGCCTGGCGCAGCTGGTCAACGTCATCGCGCCGATCATGACGGAGGAAGGCGGCGGCGCGTGGCGGCAGACGATCTTCTATCCCTTCCTGCATGCCTCTTTATACGGCCGCGGGGTAGCCTTGCTGCCGGTGGTGCACAGCCCCAAGTACGACGCGAAGGACTACACCGACATTCCTTACCTGGAAACCGTCGCGGTGTTCCATGAAGAGCGCGAAGAGGTGACCCTGTTTGCGGTCAACCGGGACTTGGAGGATGATCTGCTGGTGACGCTTTCCCTCAAGGGCTTTGACGGGTATGCGCCGTTTGAGCACATCGTGCTGGAAAGCGGCGACCTGCGCGCGGTGAATACCCTGGCGGCGCCCCATGCCGTGGCCCCGCAAAAGCGCACGGGCACGGTTGCGGACGGACAGGTCCGCCTGCGGCCGGCATCCTGGAATGTTGTTCGCTTGAAGGCGTAGGAAGAACGGCGCAACGGAAAGCGGGCCGGTTTCGGGCTGCCGGGGAGCGCCTTGCCCCGCTCGCCTCTTCGGACGAGCGGCGGTTCATTCGAGCGGGATGCCGCAGCCCGGCGCGCTCTTCTGCCGTCCCGTTCGTGGAAAAAGGGTGCGCCGGCCGGCCTGTTCTTTGGGAGGAGGCGATCGGCGCCCCATCCTTTCGGCTCCTCGTACCGCGCAAAAGTATAGCGCGCTTGCGGCGCAAGGGAACGTTCTGCGCCCATACGGCGCGAAATCATCCCCAACATTCCCCCCTTGCGCAGCATCACCGGTTCCTGGCGGGCGGGGCATGTTCAGTATAGGAAAAAGGAGGGATCAAGGATGAGAAGAATGGTGTCCTGCGCTCTGTTCCTATGCGTGGTATGTCTGTGCGTTTGCACGGCCGCCGCGCAGAAGGCGGAGCCTGCCGCCGGGTATGTGCCCGGCCCTACCCCGCAGCCGATGCCCGCCGTAGGCGTTCCGGCACGGACAGCCTCGATGGAAGGGGTGGATGCCGCGCAGTGGAAAGAAGCGTTCTTCGCTTACGCGGACGCGCAGGGGATTCCGGTCGAGGAGGGCGGGTTCCAGCTTATCTTTGAATGGGAGCGAAAACACATGTTCGACGCGGCGTGTTGAACGCCGCTTGAGCCCCGGGCGGGCGAAATGGAGATGGTGGACCGCATGTACCGCATCCTGGCGGGCGGTTCCGAGGTGTTTTTGCAAATTGCGGATGAAAAAGACGCGCTTCAGTTTGTTGTGATGCTGCGCTATACCGCGATGACGACCGACGAGTTGGCCCAGACCCTCACCCATTACTTCCCGCAGGTGCTGCGCGCCTGCGTGTACGCGGGCGAGGGCGGCGCGACCGACGCGGAAGTGGAGGAGATCCTTCGTTCCCTGTGCCCCGACATCCCCAAGCTGATCGGGGATCGCGGCGTTCTGCAGGCGCAGACATCGACCGATCGCGCATTCTACACCCTGCGCAGCGACGATTTCTGGGGGATCACGTTGATCGCCGACTTTGGGGAAGGGTAATCGGATTGGGGCGCAGTCCCGTTCGCGTGGGGTTTGGCGGGCGTGCGGCGCGCGAGAGCGTGGCGGTGGGCGAAGGCGCGTTCGATGCCTCGGGTTTGACGGCTCTGATCAAGGCCGCACACGGCATGTGTGCGGCCTCAGGCCGTTGACAAACTGCGGTTTG
>CAZUIA010000010.1:11509-27821 GCA_964620835.1 uncultured Oscillospiraceae bacterium | reverse complement strand
AAAGCCGTGACCGGCCAGCCCATTGTGACCGAAATAATGAACATCAACGATCTGCCGCTGTTTGAGGATGTGGATGTGATCCAGGTGGGTGCCCGCAACATGCAGAACTTTGAGCTGTTAAAAGAGCTGGGCCATACGAAAAAGCCCATCCTGCTCAAGCGCGGCCTCGCGAGCACCATCAAGGAGCTTTTGATGAGCGCGGAGTACATCATGGCCGGCGGCAACGAGCGCATCCTCCTTTGCGAGCGGGGCATCCGCACGTTTGAAACCCACACAAGAAACACCCTGGACATTTCCGCCGTGCCCGTGCTGCATGAGCTTTCCCACCTGCCGGTGGTGATCGACCCCAGCCATGCCACGGGCATTTCCCGCCTCGTGCTGCCCATGGCCATGGCCGCCGCCGCGGCGGGCGCCGACGGGCTGATGATCGAGGTGCACAACAACCCCGCCTGCGCCCTGTGCGACGGCGCCCAGTCCCTCTCGCCCGACCAGTTCGCGGAGGTTGCCGAAAAGGTGAGAAGGATCCGGGAGGTTGTCGCGCCGTGAACGTGGGCATTGTGGGCCTTGGGCTGATCGGCGGATCGTTCGCCAAGGCGTATCAAAGCGCGGGGCACGAGGTGTATGCCCTGGACAAAGACCCCTCCGTGACGGAGTTTGCCATGCTCCAGGGCGTCGTGACAGCGCCCCTTTCAGACGAGGCGCTGCCCGCCTGCGACCTGGTGCTGGTCTGCGTCTCCCCCGAGGCGGCCGTCGCGTTCCTTTTGGAAAAGGGCGCGCTTTTGTCAAAGGCGGCGGTGGTGATCGACTGCTGCGGAACCAAGCGCCGGGTGTGCGAGGCGGGCTTTGCGGCGGCCAACGCGCACGGGTTTACCTTCGTCGGCGGCCACCCCATGGCCGGAAAGCAGCATTCGGGGTATAAATACGCCGCGGCCACCCTGTTTCGCGGCGCGCCGATGGTCATCGTGCCGCCCCGATACGACGACATCGAGCTGTACGACCGCGTCAAGGCCCTGCTCGCCCCGGCGGGGTTTGGCAAGCTGTCGGTCACCGACGCCGAAAGCCACGACCGCATGATCGCCTTTACCTCCCAGCTTGCGCACGTGGTGTCAAACGCGTACGTGAAAAGCCCGGAGGCCCGCAGGCATCGCGGCTTTTCGGCGGGAAGCTATAAGGACCTGACGCGCGTGGCCAAGCTGAACGCCGGGATGTGGTCGGAGCTCTTTTTGGAAAACGGCGATTTTCTGTGCGGCGAAATTGAAACCATCGCCGCCCACCTGCTCAAGTACCGTGACGCCATCCGCGCCGGCGATCGGGCGGCGCTCGTCCGGCTTTTGCAGGAGGGCAGCGACATCAAAGAGGAGATCGATGGCTGATGAAAAGGATTCACGTGCCCGCGCCTTCCCGGGCCTACGATGTGCTGGTCGGCCGGGGCCTGATCGAGCGGGCGGGGGAGCTGTGCCGCGATGTGCTGCCTGGCCGCAGGGCCGCCGTCGTCACCGATACGAACGTGGGGCCGATCTACGCCAAGGCGCTTGAAAAGTCGCTGGAGGCGGCCGGGTTTGCCACGGTCCGCCATGTGATCCGATCGGGCGAAGCGTCCAAGGACGGCGAAAATTTCCTTAAGCTCCTGGAATTCCTGGCAGCCGGGGAACTGACCCGCGCCGACGCGGTGTTCGCGCTGGGCGGCGGGGTGGTGGGGGACCTTTCGGGGTTTGCCGCATCCGCGTACCTGCGCGGCATCCGCCTGGTACAGGTGCCGACCTCGCTGCTGTCCCAGGTGGATTCCTCCGTCGGCGGCAAAACCGCCATTGACCTTCGAGCGGGCAAGAACCTCGCCGGCGCGTTTTACGAGCCGGACCTGGTCCTGTGCGACATCGATACCCTTTCCACCCTTCCGAAGGAAACCTTCCGGGACGGCATGGCCGAGGTGATCAAGTACGGCGTGATCGCCGACGAAGCGCTGTTTTGCGCGCTTGAAACGGACGCCCTGGCGCTTTCGGACCTCATCGCCCGGTGCGTCTCCATCAAGCGGGACATCGTGTGCCTGGACGAGCGGGACCTGGGCGTTCGCCAGCTCCTTAACTTCGGCCACACCCCGGCGCACGCCATCGAAAAGCTGAGCGGCTACGCGGTCCCCCACGGCCGCGCGGTGGCGGCGGGCATGGCGATCATGGCCCGGGCCGCGGCGCGGCTTACCTTTTGCGCCCCCGACTGCCCCGCAAGGATCGCGGGGCTGCTTTGTAAATACGGCCTGCCGAGCGAAACAACCTTTTCGGCGCAAGCGCTTTCAAGCGCCGCAGGCGCGGACAAAAAGCGGTCGGGGGACACGATTCAACTGGTGGTGCCCGAGAAAATCGGGTCCTGCCGGCTTTGGAAGGTCCGGGTGGAGGAGGTGGAGGGTGTGTTCCAAAAAGGCCTGGCGGCGGAAGGAGGACAGGCATGAACCTTTTGATCCAAAGCGCGCGCCTGTCCGGCACGGTGGGCGCCATCGCGTCAAAATCCCACGCGCACCGGCTGCTGATCGCGGCGGCGCTGTCGGACGGGGAAACCTATGTCGACTGCCCGGACACCTCCGAGGACATCGAGGCCACGGCCCGCTGCCTTCGCGCCATGGGGTGCGGCGTGATCCGCGACGCGGCGGGCTATGCGATCACGCCGGGCGCACTTGCCCAGACGGCCCGTTTACGCTGCGGCGAGAGTGGGTCTACCCTTCGGTTTCTGCTGCCCGTGCTGTGCGCCGCCGGGATCAAAGCGGAAATCTATATGGAAGGAAGGCTCCCGGAGCGGCCGCTGTCGCCGCTGCGGGAGGAACTGGCCGCCCACGGCGCAATTTTGTCGCCTGACGGGGAAACCCCGCTGCGCGTTTGCGGGCGCATCGCAAGCGGCGCGTATCGCCTGCCGGGCAACGTATCCTCCCAGTTCGTCAGCGGGCTGCTGTTCGCGCTTCCCCTTTTGGACGGGGGCAGCACGCTTCAACTGATGTCCCCGCCCGAATCCTCCGGGTACATCGAAATGACGGAGCAGGCGCTGGGCCGCTTTGGCATCGCAGTGCGGAAAGAGGCGAATGCCTATGTCATTCCCGGCGGGCAACGGTACCGCTCGCCGGGCCGGGCGAAGGCCGAGGGCGACTGGTCCAACGCCGCGTTCTGGCTGTGCGCGGGCGCGGTGGGCCGGGGTCCCGTCACCGTCGCCGGGCTTGACATGGGTTCCGCGCAGTGGGATCGGGCGGTTGTGGACATCCTCACCGCGTTTGGCGCCGAGGTATGCGCGCATGGCGGCGCGGTCACGGTATCCCCGGGAGACCTGCGGGGCGTCGAGGTGGACGCGCGGGACATCCCGGACCTGGTGCCGGCGCTGGCCGCCGTGGCGGCCGCTGCGCGGGGAGACACAATCATCCGAAACGCCGGACGGCTGCGCCTGAAGGAAAGCGACCGGCTGAGGACCACCGCCGCGCTCGTGCGCGCCTTTGGCGCCCCGGTGACGGAAACAGACGACGGCCTGATCGTCCACGGAGGGGGGAGGCTGCACGGCGCGGAGGTTTCTTCCAAGGGCGATCACCGCATCGCCATGGCCGCGGCCGTGCTGGCGGCGGCCTGTCGCGAGCCGGCGACCATCCTGGACGCGCACGCCTGCGCCAAATCATACCCCGCCTTTTTCAGCGACTTTGAACGCCTGGGCGGCGAAACGGAGGAACGATAGATGGGCTCCTGCTTTGGCGAGCAAATCAAGGTAACGGTGTTCGGCGAGTCGCATGCCCGGGCTGTCGGCGTGACGATAGACGGGCTTCCCGCCGGGATCCGGGTGGACCGGGACGCGCTTTCGGCCTTCCTGGCGCGCCGTGCGCCCGGCAACGCCCCCTATGCGACCGCGCGCCGCGAAAAAGACGAGCCGGAGTTCGTGTGCGGGCTTCACGCGGGCCATACGTGCGGCTCGCCCGTCACGGCGCTGATCTTCAACACCGATGCGCGCCCGGGTGACTACGCGAAGGCGCAAAACACGCCCCGCCCGGGCCACGCGGACCTGACCGCGCACATCAAATACGGCGGCTACGGCGACCTGACCGGCGGCGGCCATTTTTCCGGCCGGCTGACCGCGCCCCTTTGCGTCGCGGGGTTTCTCTGCAAAACCGTCCTGGAGAGCATGGGCGTTTCCGTCGGCGCGCACATCCATTCGATCCTGGACGTATACGACACGCCCTTTGACCCGGTTTCCGTAAGCGCCGAGACGCTCGCGGCGGCCGGACGCTCGGCGTTCCCGGTGCTGGACAGCGCCAAGGGGGAGGACATGCTGTCGGCCATCGCAAAGGCCAAGGCGCAGGGAAATTCCGTGGGCGGCGTGGTCGAGTGCGGCGCGGTGGGCCTGCCCGCGGGCGTCGGCGAGCCGATGTTCGGCGGCATCGAGAACCGGATCGCCGCCGCCGTATTCGGCATCCCGGCGGTCAAGGGCATTGAGTTTGGCGCGGGCTTTGGCGCCGCGCGCATGACGGGGGATCAACACAACGATCCGTTCGCCGTTTGCGGCGGAAAAATCGTGACGAAAACCAACCACCACGGCGGCGCGCTGGGCGGCATCTCCACGGGCATGCCCGTCATCTTTCGGGCGGCGTTCAAGCCCACGCCGTCCATCGCGCTCACACAGCAAAGCGTGGACCTTGAAACCATGACGGAGACCACCCTGCGCGCTCTTGGCAGGCACGACCCGTGCATCGTGCCCCGGGCGGTGCCCGTGGTGGAGGCGGCGGCGGCCATGGCTTTGCTGGACCTCATCTACCAACGAAAATAAGGGGGAGAAATCAGTGGATCTGAGCGATTATCGGAAAGAGATCGACCGAATCGACGACGAGATGACCCGGCTTTTTGCGCTTCGGATGGATGTCGCCGCGAAAATCGGGGAGTACAAGCTGCAAAACGGCCTGCCCACGCACGATCCCGGGCGGGAGAGGGAAAAGCTTTCGGACATCGCGTCCAAATCCCCGGACGACGTCAAGGCGTACGCCACGGTGCTGTATTCCCTGATCTTTGAGCTGAGCCGGGCGTATCAGGAGAGGATCTGCAAAAACGCCTCGCCGCTGCAGCGGAAAATCAGCGCCGCGCTGGAAAACACGCCCAAGCTGTTTCCCGAATTTCCGGTGACCGCCTGCCAGGGGCTTGAGGGCGCGTATTCCGCCCTTGCGTGCGAAAAGCTCTTCCGTGTGCCCAACATCCTGTACTTCAGGACCTTTGAGGACGTGTTCAACGCCATTGAAAGCGGCCTATGCGAATATGGCGTGCTGCCGATTGAAAACAGCACGGCGGGCTCGGTCAACCAGGTGTACGACCTGATGATGCGGCACGATTTCAGCATTGTCCGAAGCGTCCGGCTGAAGGTGGACCATAACCTGCTGGCCCGCCCCGGCGCGAACATGGAGGGCATTGCGGAAATCATCTCCCACCAGCAGGCGATCGCCCAGTGCGCCGAGTTTTTGAAGCGGTTTCCCGGCGTGAAGGTGACGGCGTGCGAAAACACCGCCGAGGCCGCGAAAATCGTTTCCGAAAGCGGGCGCGACGACATCGCCGCGCTTTCCTCCCGGCACTGCGCAGAAACGTACGGGCTGAGCGTGCTGTTGCCCTCGGTGCAGGACATGCACAACAACTTCACCCGCTTTATCTGCATTTCCAAAAACCTGGAGATCTATCCCGGCGCCAGCCGCACGAGCCTCATGATGGTCCTGCCGCACAAGCCCGGGTCCCTCTACAAGGTGCTCTCAAGGTTCTATGCGCTGGGCATCAACCTGACCAAGCTGGAATCCCGCCCCATGCCAGACCGGAACTTTGAGTTCATGTTCTACTTTGACGTAGACACCCAGGTGTATTCCGAATCCTTTGTGCGGATGATGTGCGAGCTTGATTCCTACTGCGAGGAATTCAAATACCTGGGCAGCTACCTGGAAATGGCGTGACAAGCATGCGCAAAGAGCGACGTTTCGGCCTATTGGGCCGAAAGCTCGGCCACAGCTTTTCGCCTGAGATCCATGCCGCGCTTTCGGACTACGAATACGCGCTGTACGAGGTGGAGCCGGGGGACCTCGCCGGCTTCCTGAAGGGCTGCCCGCTGTCCGGCTTTAACGTGACGATTCCCTACAAGGAGGCCGTCCTGCCGTACCTTGCGGATATGTCGCCCGCCGCGCGCGCGATCGGCAGCGTCAACACCGTCGTGCGCCGGCCGGACGGGACGCTGGTTGGCGACAACACGGATGCCTACGGCTTTTCATACCTGCTCGCTTCCGCGGGGATTGACCCGGCGGGCCAAAAAGCGGTCGTCTTTGGCAGCGGCGGGTCGAGCAAGACCGTATCGGCGGTTTTGCGCGAAAGGGGCGCCGAGAAAATCACCGTGGTCTCCCGCCGGGGAGAGCATACGTACGAAAACCTGCACCTGGTGCGCGACGCGCAAATCCTCGTCAACACCACCCCGGTCGGGATGTACCCCCACACGGGCGCATCCCCGGCGGACATTGGCCTGTTTGACGCGTGCGCGGGCGTGGTCGACCTGATTTACAACCCCGCCCGCACGAAACTTCTGTTGGACGCCAAGCGGCGGGGAATCCCGTGCGCAAACGGGCTGAAAATGCTGGTGGCCCAGGCCAAGCGGGCGGCGGAGATTTTTACGGGCCAAAGCATCGCGCAGGCGCGCGTCGACGAAATCGCGGCGAACATCGCCCGGCAGACCCAGAACATCGTGCTGGTGGGCATGCCCGGCTGCGGGAAATCTACCATAGGAAAGGAAATCGCGCGCCTTACGGGGCGCCGGTTCCTCGACGCGGACAAGGAAATCGCCCTAAGGGCGGGCGTTTCCATCCCCGCGTATTTTGAACAGCATGGGGAGGAGGGCTTTCGAAGGCTTGAAACGGAAGTCCTCCGGGAGATCTGCCGGGAAAGCGGGTGCGTCATCGCCGCGGGGGGCGGCGCTGTCACGCGGGCGGAAAACCTCGATATCATCCGGCAGAACGGAACGCCGGTCTATATCACCCGGCCGCTTGCAGACCTTGCCACCGAGGGTCGCCCGCTGTCCGGCCGCCACGGCGTGGAGGCGCTGTACGCAGCCAGGCGGGGCCTGTATGAGGCGTTTGCCGAGCATACGTTTGCAAACCGCGGGGTTGAGGAAACCGCGAAACAGATCGTCAGGGGGCTTTTGCTATGAACATCCTCGTCATCAACGGACCGAATCTGAATCTGCTGGGCATACGGGAGCCCGCCGTCTACGGAAGTCGGACCTATGCCGAGCTTTGCGAGTACGTGCACCGGGCGTGCGGGGAGCTTGGGATTGCGTGCCGGATATGCCAGTCAAACCATGAGGGGCAGATCGTCGACTGGATCCAGGCGGCATATTCCGACGGGACCGACGGCATCGTCATCAACCCGGCCGCCTATACGCACACGAGCATCGCGATCCCCGACGCGCTCAAAGCCGTCGGACTCCCCGCCGTGGAGGTGCACCTGTCGGACATCGCCGCCCGCGAAGCATACCGGCGCGTGTCCTACGCCGCGGAGGCGTGCATCCGAACGATATGCGGCAAGGGCTTTGAAGGATACCGGCTGGCGGCGGAGTGCTTGCGGGAACACGTTGGGAAGCGCGCTGGTGGGGGAACCCCCTGCTAGCGGCGTCCGACGCAGCGGGGAGCGGAATTTGCATGGGTGGCGGGCTTGTCCGGCATCAAAGGCATCGGATCGCCTGATGGCAGGCATGGGGTCTGGCTGTACAACCGGCGGTATGCGGCAAGCAGGGAAGTGGAGCCGTTTCGGCACCGGACCGTGGCGCCCTTGCAGTATGGGTAAGGAACAAGAGGCTACGTGAGCGTAGTTGGCTGACTAACTGCTGGCGGCGGACGTTTCGCCGTTATATGGCGTCGGCGTAAGCTCCTGAACAAGACCGTCTCCGCCCGCGAGCAGTGCTCAGTAGGGTGACAGTATCACTCGATACCAATATTTTGTAAAAATAAGGATTGACCTCACGCTTGGGCACAGTATATAATATCCAAAGATGGTATTGCTGCAAATGGTATAATTCGTAGAGAAAATACTGTAGGAGTAGGAGGTAAATCCATGGTCAGGGAATTGCTTTCCAGAAATGCCTGGAAGCTGCTTCTGGTGCTGGTGGCCGGAGTGATGGCCTTTACACCGTTCCTGACAAGCTACGCCTTTGCGGGTGAAGAATCAGCAGACCCCAAAGAGCCCGCTGCTTTTGTCCCCGGAGAACCGCTGGATGAAAACGAGATGCGGATCACTTTTATGGGCACATCGGTTATTCCCCGAAGAGGACAGATGTGCAACAGTGTTTTCGTGGAAACGGGCAACGGCGACAGCTTCATATTCGATATGGGGTCCGGGGTATCGGCTAACTATGTGGCGATGGGAATCCCTTATTCTCGCATGGACAAGGTGCAAGGTGTTTCTGACGCATCTGCATGCCGACCATATGAGTGACCTGACCACCCTGTATTGTTTCGGGCCGTCACTGGACCGCAAAACGCCCCTCAGGCTTTTTGGACCCAGTGGCGATACCGCGGATGACGGGACCGTCGCTTTTGCGCAGACTCTAAAACAGCTTACCAAATGGCACGTGGAAAGCTTCAGTTTTACCTCAACGGGTCTTAAAAACGGTGAGAACGGATATGATATTGAGGTAAAGGAACTGCCTTATATGGAGGAAGGCATTGCCTATAACGAAAACGGGGTGAAAATAACCCATTTCCCGGCGGTGCACGACCGAAACGGCGCTATCAGCTACAAGCTGGAATGGAACGGCCTGTCCATGGTGTTTTCCGGCGATACGAAACCGAGTTATTTCATGATTGACCAGGCCAAAGGGGTCGATGTGCTGATCCATGAAATGGTGGTGCCTCCGGAGGTTTGGGCGGCCAAAAATACCGGGTTTAAGCCGGGAGACCAGGGCTGGCAACAAGCGGTTGCGTATACCACCGCCGTTCAGGACTCCTCTCATACGACCCAAAAAGCTTTCGGATATATCCTGAGTCAAACGAACCCCCGGCTGGGGGTGGCAACTCACTTTCAGGTGAATGATGACACGGTGGAGCCTGCCATGGAAGATATCCGCACCTGGTACCAGGGACCTGTCACCCTGGCCACAGACCTGCTGGTGATTAATGTTTCCAAAGACAGCATCCGGCAGCGTTATGCCCAGGTTTCTGATTATGCCTGGTACCCGGCGCCCAAATTGTATCCCCCGGATCAACTGGCGCCACCGAAGTATCCGTCACCGCTGGCCCAGCTCAACGATGAACTCCTGGAGAAGGTTATTCCGGCAAGCGCCTACGAAGGCACGGGGAAGTAAGAAAACAGCACGACAGTAGCCGCTAAAGCGTCCAATTTGGTTTCAGGTGTTACTGCCATGCGGGATGCCTCAAATGCCTTCATTCCGCTCGCCGGAGGCGACATGTCTTAGCGCAATGAATTAGGATAGCCGGCGCCCCAGGGCGCCGGCTGAAGCACCTCAGGGAGGGAGACGCTGTTTCAGGGCAAGCGTCAAACGCCTTCCTTTGCCCCTGCTCTTGAAGACCACCGGCTTATACTCTCCCGATATCAGCGGTTTTTTGAGGTAGCCCATGGCAAAAGCTATTCAGTTTTATCCGGATGTTTGCGAATACCCATACCCGACGTACCCTTGACAATCCGTACCGGATATTCATCAGAATTCATGCTGTTCGGGCGGCCTCGCTCGCGTGCGCGCGAGCATCGGGGAGGAACCCGCGCCGCCGGGGGTTGCGGGCCGAAAAGGGGTGCGGCGCGGGGGAACCGGGTCACCGTGTGCCCAGGCGCTTTGCTCCGCGCGCAAAAGGGCCTCCGGCGGCCAAAGGCGCTGCCTTTGGCCGCCAGGGACATCTCCCTGGACCCTTCTTTGAGGGGCGCAGAGTTTAAGGGGCTGTCGCGTGCTTTTTGTGCGACAGCCTTTGTTTTGGGAAGAAACGTTGCCCGCCGTGTTTGGAACGCGTTTCGGATGCCGCGCTAAGTGCATCCGAATGCATACACCTTCCTAGGACCGCTCAAAGCACGCGAAAAACCCGTGAACTTTTATGAAAAGCCGCGGGTTTTTGCGATATTGTCAGAGCTGTCACCTCGGCATAGCATCCGCACAATCCGCGCCAAAGCCCTGGGTAGTGAATCGCCGTGGCCCCGCAAACCGGCGCACAGGGCTTCGTCCCCGTATCGCCAGGATCGCGCCGACGCCTTTGGCGGCGCCCACGACCGCGCTCACCGCCACGCGCTGAGGATCCGCAGCAGCGCTTCCAGGTATCCCGGCAGGCCCACGTCCGCGTCCGCCACCGCGGGCAGCGTGGCGATCCGCCGTCCGTTTTGCAAAACCCGCACCTCGCCCAGCACATCGCCCCGCCTGACAGGGGCTTCGACGCTCTCGGGGAGCGCCACCTCCAGCGAAAGGCCGGCCTCCGTGCCGCGCCGCATCAAAAGCGTCATGCCGCTGCCGACAGCCGCGTCCACCGCGTCCGTGCCGCCGCGCGTCACCTTCACCTGCATATCAAGCTGGTCCCCCTCGGAAAAGACGGGGAAAAGGCGGTAGGTGGAAAAGCCGTATTCCAGGATCTTGCGCGCCTCGTTGAAGCGGGTCTGGCTCGCGGGCGTGCCCAGCACCACCGCGATCAGGCGCATGCCGTCCTTTTTCGCAGTGGCCGAAACGCAGTACCTCGCCTCGTTGGTCGACCCTGTCTTGAAGCCGTCGCAGCCTTCATAAAAGCGCACAAGCCGGTTGGTGTTCGTCAGGTCGGTCACGCGACCGCCCTTGTGTTTCAAGGTGTCCATCCAGATGGTGCTGTATTTGAAAAACTGCGCGTGCTGTCCCAGTTCGCGCGACACGGTGGCCACGTCGCGGGCCGTGGTGTATTGCCCGTCCGCAGGAAGGCCGGTGCAGTTCTTATACACGGTGTTGGACATACCAAGCGCCGCGGCGCGCGCGTTCATCTGGTCCACGAAATTTGCTTCCGTTCCGGCAATGTGCTCCGAAAGCGCCACGGCCGCATCGTTCGCGCTGGCGACGATCGTCGATTTGAGCAGTTCCTCCAGCTTATACTCGCTTCCGGCATCCAGCAGCGCCTGCGAGCCGCCCATGCCCGCCGCGCCCCGGGATACCGTGACCGAGTCGCCAAGCGAAATGCTCCCGGCATCCAGCGCCTCCAGCGTCAGCAGGATCGTCATTAGCTTGATGACGCTGGCGACCGGGCGGCGCTCGTCCGCGTTCTTCTCAAAAACAATCTGTCCGGTAGACGCCTCCATCAGCAGATAGGAAGGCGTTTCCAAGTCAAACGGAGCGGCGGCTTCCAGCGGGGAAGCGAACGCGGCCGCCGGCAGCAGCAGCGCAAGCAAAAACGATAACAGCCTTTTCATACCTGGAAAACCTCCCGTGTGAGTTTGTACCATTTTGTGCTAGGGAGAAGCAAAACATGCCTGCTTGAGCGAAAGTCAGGCCGCAGCCTTGAACGGCTCGGCGGTTTAAGGTATAGTAAGGCAAACAAGCCAAGCCGCCGCGGCGCGTACAAAGGAAGCGAGGGGATTTCCATGAACATTCGCGCGTATGAAGCCCTGTCCCGGCAAGGGGAGGACTGGACGGAAGCGTTCGAGGCCGCCATCCAGGCGCTGCGCTCCCAGGGGGGCGGCACGCTGCTCGTCCCGCCGGGGCTGTATCAGGCGGGATCTCTCCGGCTCTATAGCGATATGACGCTGCGCCTGGAGGCCGGCGCGGTGCTCCGCTTCCACGACGACCCCGCGCGCTTTCCCCTGATCGATACCGAGTTTGAAGGCATCCCGGGCAAGGCCTACCGGCCCTGCGTGTTTGCAAGGGACGCGTCGAACGTGCGCATCGAGGGTCAAGGCGCGCTGGACGGAAACGGCGCGCGTTGGTGGCGTTCGTTTCGCGCGCGCGAGCTGCCCCACGCCCGGCCGTACCTGGTCTGCTTTGAGCGGTGTGAGCGCGTGGCCGTCGAGGGCATCCGCCTGGTCAACTCGCCGGTGTGGACGATCCACCCGATGTATTGCCACAACGTGTCCATCCGCGGCGTTACGATCGAAAACCCGGCCGACTCGCCCAACACCGACGGCATCAACCCGAACGGGTGCAGCTTTGTGCGCATCAGCGACTGCCACATCGACGTGGGCGACGACTGCATCGCGATCAAGTCCGGCACCGAGGATACCCCCGCCCCCCGCCCCTGCGAAAACATCGTCATCACCGGCTGCACGATGGCGCGCGGCCACGGCGGCGTCGTGATCGGCAGCGAGATGAGCGGCGGGGTGCACAATGTGATCATCTCCGGCTGCGTGTTTCAAAACACCGAGCGGGGCATTCGCCTGAAAACCCGGCGTGGGCGCGGCGGCGCGGTGGAGGGCCTGCTGGTCAGCAATGTGCTGATGGACGGCGTGATGTGCCCGTTCGTGCTGAATATGTACTATTTTTGTGGCAAGGGGGGCAAGGAAAGGCGGGTATGGGACAAGACGGCCTACCCCCTGGACGCCGGCACCCCGGCCATTCGGGACGTGCGCATCCACCAGGTGACCGCGATCGGCGCGACGGCCTGCGCGGGGTTTTTATACGGGCTGGCCGAGCGGCCGATTGAGCGCGTATCCCTCGTGGACGTGACGGTATCGATGCAAAAGGGCAGGGCGGACGTGCCCGCGATGCTCGATGGCATTGAGCCGATGGAGGCGCGCGGATTTTTCTTGCGCAACGCCCGGGATGTGACGTTTGAGCGCGTTCAGGTTGTGGGCGCGGTGGGGGATGCGGTGGACGCGGAGGAGAGCGTGACGTGGAGGTAGGCGTTTCGTTTCGCCTGAACGTCTCGCCTTGCCAAGCGGTACGCCCTGCTTGCCTCGCGCCGTATCGCGCTTACGAAGCGCCTTCCAATCCGCGCACTGCCTGGTTACGGCCGGCGCGCTCCGGGCTGACCTCTTGATCCGCGATCCGGTAGCAGCGCCCGCACAGGTCCAGCAGCGTCAAGCGATGGGTGATGACCAGGCACGTGGTGTGGGCGGCAAAGACCTTCAGATTCTCGACGATGCGGCGCTCGGCCTCTATGTCCAGCGCCGAAGTGGCTTCGTCCAGGATGAGCAAAGGCGCCGGGCGCAATAGCGCGCGGGCGATGGCGAGGCGTTGCGCCTGCCCTTCGGACAGCGTACCCGCGCGCTCGGAGAGCACAAAATCCAGCCCGCCCGTCAAATCGCGCACAAACTCGGCCGCATCCGCGGCCTCCAAGGCGCGCCACATGGCCTCGTCGGACGCCGCCGGCGCGCCCATGCGCAAATTGCTCCGTATCGTTCCGGACATCAGTGTATTGCCCTGCGGCACATAGGAAATCAGGCGGCGCGTCGCCGTGCTGGCGATCTCGCTCGCCCCGCTTCGGTCATAAAACGCGATCTGGCCGTCCTCCGGCTGCACCAGAGACAGCAGCAGTCGGGCGATGGTGGTTTTGCCCAATCCGCTGTCGCCCACCAGGCCGACGGTCTCGCCCGGCTGTATGTCCATGCATGCGCCGCGCAGCACGAGATCCTCCCCATAGCCGAACGAAACATCCGTAAGCCGCACGCCCACCGCGCCGTACAGTGTGCCGGGCGCGGCGTCCGGTTCCGAAGGCAGGCCGTCCATCTCCATGACGCGCCCGACCGATGCCAGCACGTGGATGAATTGGGGTACCACGTTGGACAGGGACAGGATGGGTCCCTGCACCTGCATGGCGAGCGAGAGGAAAAGGCTCATCGTGCCGTACGTGATTTCCCCGCGCGCCATCCGGTATAGGCCCCAGCTGAACGCCAGCAGATAGCCTGCCGAAAACACGGCGTTGACCGTCATGCGCATGACGGTCTGCATGATATTGCGCTTTCGAATCAGCGTAAGCCGCTCCGTCCGGATGTCCGAAAGCCGGGCCGAGAACGCCCGCTCCTGCTCAAACGCCTTGACGACGGTGATGTTGGCCACGCTTTCCTGCATAAAGCCGCGAAAGGTGGATTCGTTTTCATTGAGCGCCTTTTGATACTGCCGCAGCTGGTCGCCAAACAGCAGGGTCATCAGCACGCCGGTCGGTCCCAGCACGAGCGCGGCCAGGGCCAGCAGGGAATCATAGTGATACAGCACCGAGAAAGATACGGAAAGCTGCACCACCAAATAGCAGCAGGAGGGGATCAGCGTGGCGATGCCGTTGGCGATGGCATCCACGTCGCTGGTCAGGCGGGTCATCACGTCGCCGGTATGGTACCCCGTCACCCGGGCCCAGTGGCCGGCCAATACGCGGTCGAACACGCCCGTGCGGATTCCAAAGGCGTAGCGCTCGTGAATCAGCTTGGAAAGGACGCCCGACACCGCGTTCACGGCGATGGAACCGGCCGTGGCCAGCACCAGCACGGCAAACCAGCGCGCCTCAAAAACGGCCGTCCCGCCGGAAGCGCCGTCGATCAGCCGCTTGTTGACCAGCGTGCCGCCCACGCTCAGCAGGGTGACCAGCGCGTTGAGCGCCAGGATTGTAAGGATCTGGCCGAGATAGGGCCTGGTCTTGGCCGCCATCCAGCGCATGTAGCGCTTTTGGGCCGCCCGGTCGCGATATAGCTCGCCGAGCCGTTTGAGCCTATGGCCGCGCATCAGGCCGGTTCTTCCTCAAGCAGGTCATAGCGGGCCAGCTTGTCGAGCAGCTCGTCCAGGTCGCGCGAAGCTGTGTTGCGATCCACCTCAAACTCAGAGAGGATCATGTCAAGCAGGTCCTCCCGCGCGACGGGCTGCTGAAGCTTTTGCCAGATGAAGGCCGATACCTCGTTCAGCACGAGCGCGCCGCCGAACTTGTTGATGTTTTCCCCCGTGGGCATGACGATCTGCTCGCCCACGATCTCCCGAAGCACAAAACCGCCCTTGATTTTCATATCGTTCGCCGCCTCCTGAATGATGGTTGGGTTTCCGTTTCCAAAAAGTAGGTCCCGGGCCGCGAGCGCCGCGCCCGCGTCCGGGCCGCCGAGCAGCCGATAGACAGGCACGCGGTCGATCAACCGCCGAATGACGCCCATCGCGGCGGTTGCCGCCACAGGATCCCAGAGGGGCAGGAAGCACTGGCCCATCAGAAGCCGCCGCGCCTGGGCCGTGGACAGGCGGCGCAGGCGTACAAAAGGCGCGCGCTGCACCTGACAAATCGCGTGAAGCGGCGCTTCTGTCTGGCGGTAGACGCAGCCCTTCCCATCCCAGGGGACCCCGCAGGCCAGCGCGCCCGCGCCGTCCAACCGGATGGCGGGCCGGTCGTCACTGATTAGCCGCGCGCCCAGCGTATCCGCCCACGCGCCCGCCCGCGTCGACTTGCCGGTGCCGGAAGGCGCCGTGAATGCCACCGCGCGCCCCTTCCATTCGATGCAGGCAGCGTGCAGGGAGATGGTATCGTGGAGCACAAAGCCGCACTCCAGCGCAATGCGAAGGAGCAGCAGCAGCTTTTCGCGCTGCGCCGCTTCGTTTTCACACAGGGGAAGGTGGTACGTGAGGCGGGCATAGTCTGCGGAGGCGGTTATCGTGGCGGGGACTTTTGGGTTGGGGGAATCGAAGCGCCAGCCGCCCGGCAGGGTGTACAGAAGGACTTCTTCGTGTTGGCATAGGAGGGAACCGGGTTTGGGGGGGATTTCCGGCAAGATTTCGATGCAGTGCGAAGAAGGCCGGGTTCCTTCAAACCCATGAAAGGAATCAAGCCGAAGGGGGATGCGTATCTGTATGCCCGCGAAGTAAAAGTCCATGCATTCATCACTGCCAATTCCGTAACGCAGGGTATAATTGTATAGGCAGTATATATTTTTTGAATAGAGGTGTCAAGAATTGTTTGTGTGAATTTAAAGTTTTCCATAGAATTACTTAATAGTTACCTCCCGGGAATTAAAAATCTATGATACGTAATTGATGCGATACCGCCCCCAATTATATAAACCTCCATAACTGCTTCTATACTCTCACAGTTTGGAAGTTTATATAATTGAGGATGGTATCAACAGCTTACCTCGATAACTGTCTATCTTAGCGAGGACCACCAAAGTCAATATATCCGCCACTACCGGGTTTTACATTTTCCCTGCATCCCTCGAGTTGATGAGTATAGGTCTCCCCACCGCCCCAATAGCAATTGTTAACACCCGATGCGACGATATGATCTGCGAAACGGTACTCGACCACTTCAAACTGCGGCTTCTTATATGGTCTTTTCATCAAAGAATCCTCCTTTCATTGTTCAATAACAATATGAATGTAGCATAAATTTCCTCGAAATGCAATACAGCAAGTCATGTGAAACGAAGTTTTTCTT
>CAZUIA010000010.1:0-11452 GCA_964620835.1 uncultured Oscillospiraceae bacterium | reverse complement strand
ATCGCCTATTCATATTCCCCCAAATTCTCTGGAAGTCATCTATAAGCGGATATCCGCCCGCAAAATCAAACACACTACATGGAAGCATTTTCCCCTCCCAATTGATGGAAAAGCTGTTCCTGCCCGCAGAACAGATGATGCCTCTTTCGGGCAAAACAGTGGCATCCTTCTTTTCAACCAAGGTTGTGTATACGCCATCCACCCCCAATGCTTCTTCGTATAATTTCCGCTGTATCCGAAAAATCCCGACCTGCTCGTCCAAGGAGGGAGCATAATCCTCGAAGCTGCGCTCCGTCTCCGGGCGAGATTCAAACGGGCAGGGGTTTACCCGGCAGTGCTCAATGCCCTTGGTCCGGGCATAGCGGAGAATCGCTTCGAAATCAGGCACCATGCGCTTGGAGACAGTAACGGCCAAGTCCAGCGGAAAACCCACCTTTTGAACCAGATCAATCGCCCTGTCCACCTCAAAAAAAGCCTCCGCCCTTCCGGCTACGGCCCAATAGCCCTCGGGAGAGCTTCCGTAAACCGAAATCTGTATCCTCTGCGGCGGCCTTTCAGAAAGCCAGTCAACCGTTTCCTCGTCAAGCAGCGTACCGTTTGTCAGGATGGTCACACGGACACCCCGAGACTGCAGATGATCATAGATTTGCCGGAAACCCGGATACAAAAGACACTCTCCGCCGCTCAATGTTGCGTACAGCATGCCCGCATCGCATGCTTCATCAATAAGAAATATCCACTGCCCCGTCGTGAGTTCGTCATGCTTCATCTGCGAAGGGGTAAGATGGACGTAGCACATCTCGCAGTTCAAGGTGCACCTGGGCGTGAGTTCAAAAAGGCCGGTCAAGGGAACCCCATTAACCCATGCCTTTTGTTTCAAGTATTCATAGAACGCGTTCGCCTTTTCATGTTCCGCTTTTCCGCCCAGATAGTCCAGAAAATCTAACATTTGCTCGTACCTACTTCCTCAAGGGGCATCCTATTGCATGCGGTCGGCGGGCATGCCTTCTAATGCCAGAGCGTCTCTCTCACCACTTTGCTATCATGCGGGCGATCTTCCGCACCGCCCTCCCCATCCAAACCATCCCTCCGCGCATCGGGTACAGCCACACCCACAGCGCCGCCATCCCCCTCCAACCCCATCTCTCCGTCTCCATCACCAGCCGTCCCCGCTCCACCCTGATCACCCGCCCCCAGGCCTTGTCCACATCCATCCACCCATCCGGCCGCAAACACCCGTCTCCCAGCGTCAGCATCCTCTGCCCCTCCACCTTGAACACCCGGTGCAGCACATAATCGCCGCCGATCCGTTTCCCAGGGAAAAGCACGATGTCGCCCACCCGGGGCGGGCGGTCCATCGGCACGATGGTGACATAGTCCCGCTGCCTGCGGATCAGGGGGGACATGCTGCTGCCGTTCACCTGAATGCGGACCGGCACCGCGTGCCCGGAAAGCGCCATCTCGCGCCACTGAAGGACCGACAGCGCCCGCACATGCCGCGCATCCATCAAGGCACATCCTCCAGGAGCGGGGAAACGTCCGTGCCGTACAAAAAGCGGTTGATGGCCAGCGTGTTGGCCGCATAGTCCAGCAGATGGCCCCGGATGCCGGCGATGGTCACGTACGGTTCGTTGCTTTCCAGCGGCAGGATTTGGTAGTCGATGACCTCCAGCATGTTCTTGCCCGCCTTCTGGGCCATGTATCCCGCGCGGGCGATGGCAACGGAAATGTCCCGGATCTCCTCGCGCGTCAGGTTGGTGTACGACTTTTCAAAGATGGGGGAGAGGAGCTCGTACAGGTATTCCTCATCCTCGTCGGTCATACGGTCGATGTTGATCGAGCGCCGGGCGTCCGAGCCGTCGGGCTGCTCGTCGCCGTCCATGTAGAAGGCGACGCGGTCCCTCACAAAATTGCCCACCTGGCGAAACAGGTCCGCGATGACCCGCACCTCGCGCTCGCAGCAGTTCACGACCGAATCGTACTGCAGCCACCCAAAGCCCACGGCCTGCAGGCCCATCAGGTGCGTCTTTGGGCCGTACTCGTTGAGGTAATAGGTGTCAAACAGCGCAGCATACTGGGTCTCGTCGAGCAGGAGCGACTTGAGCGCGGCCAGCGCCGCCTGCTTTTTGGACGCGACCATGCCGTTCAGGGCGTTTCGCTCCGCGCGCGTGATATCCAGTGTGACGCCGCCGAAGGCGTCGATCAGCGAAGCCAGGTTCAGAAAATTGATTGAAAGGTATGAGCGGATGTTCTGCTGAAAGTTCTGGTTGAACAGCCGCAGCGTCTCCTCCGGCCCGCCCACGCGGAAGGGCTTGTCCAGCAGCTGGGGCATCTCATAGCCCGGATAGTCGATGAACGAATCCCACGTGAACATCAGCTGCCGGATGCTGCCCTCCGATGCGTTCATCGAGATGAGCATGACGGTGTTGCCCACGTCGCCACCGTCGTTGAGCATGCCCTCGTTGCACAAAAGCAGGAATGTGACCCAATCGCCGGGTTTGGCAGCAGCCGGCTCGCTCGCGAAGGCGGGCGCAACCGCCGAAAACGCGAGCAGCAAACACAGAAAGGATGCCGCAAGCCGTTTCAAAGCCTTCATATCGCACGCCTCCTCACAGCGGGTTGTTGTCCTGATCGTAGCGGTTGAGGAAGAGTTGGTTGCCTTGCTCGTCATATTCGGCATACCAGCCCGCGACGCCGTCTTGGTTGTTGGTCAGCCGGTTGTAGCGGTCCAAATAGCGCTCGGCGATCATGCGGTTTGCCGCGTCGAAGGTGCGTTCCACGTTGGCGTAGCCGCCTAAGCAGTTGACCGGCGCGCCGCGCTCGTCCAGGTAGCCTTCCCAAATCACGTTGCCGCGGCCGTCCAGCTCGTACTGCATCATGGCGTATCCGTCCGTCGTCGTAACCGGAGCGCCCTCCTTGTCCAAATACCGGACGGTATAGACGCGCGTGGGGGCGTAGTATTCGGTCTGCTTGGCGGCGTAGCCGCGCGAAGTGACCACAACGGCACCGCTTTCGTCCAGATACGTTTCCATCGTGCGCGTGTGGGTGGGCGCCCCCGCGCCGTCGTATGCGTACGCCACGCGCGTGTAGCCTTCGTCGCATGCTTTCGGGCTGCCGTCCGCTGACAGGTATGTCACACCGGCCAGGTTGCCCTTTACATCGTATTCCATCTGCTGGCCGTACGCGCCGTTAAGGGCGACCGGCGCGCCCGACTGGTCAAAATAGAACTGTGACCGGACCTTGCCAAGGCTCAGGTAGGTGTACCGGATGGCCGCGTATCCCTTGGAAAGGAGCACGGGATTGCCGTTTAGATCCAAATACCGTATATAGACGGCGCGGTCGTAGCGATCCCTGGTCTCCACCCACTGGGGCGCCTCAATGGACGGGTCCGGCGCCTCGTTGACAAAGCGTGCCTCATGGCAGTGGTCCGCCTGGACCTCGCCGAAGGTTGCGCTGCTGTATCCGGCGGCGATGACGGCGGGGCCGCCCTTTGCGTCAAGGTACCGCTCGCTGACCAGCCTGCGCTTGTCGTAGGTTCTTTCGACGGCCGCATAGCCGTCCTTGCAGTGGACCGGATCGCCCTGCGCGTCAAAGTACGCGGCGCGGATCTGGTTGCCCTCCTCGTCATACGCATAGCGGACGGTGGCATAGGCGCTGTTTAAAACCGGGACGCGCACCCCTGCCTTGTTCAGGTATGCCTCCTCGACTAGGTTACCGAGCTGGTCGTATTCCCGCAGGACCTCGGCGTATCCCGACGTGTTGTCCGTCGGGTTGCCCGCCGTGTCGAAGAACCGCTGGCGGGTGATCTTGCCCAGATGGTTGTACTCCGTTTGGACGGCGGCATAGCCCCTTCCGATGAGGACGGGCTTGTCAAGGCGCCCCCAGTACTCGACGTACACCTCGCGCCCGGCCAGATCGTACTGCTTGCGGGCCTGCGCGTATCCGGCGTTGGAAACGGCGGGAATACCCTGCGGATCAAAATAGCGCTCGACCAGCACATATCCGCGCTTATCAAGCTCCCGCTCCATGGAGGAGTACAGGGTTTGCGTATGGATGGCCGGATTGCCCTGAATGGTCAGGTATTGCCGGCGCACCAGGTTGCTGGACGCGTCGAATTCGCTGACCACCGACGCGTAGCCGTACTTGCACCAGATCGGCTTGCCGCTTTCGTCAAAATAGCTCTCGCGCGTGATGTTGCCCGCGTTGTCCAGCGTGCGGCGCAGGCTGGCATACCCGGCCTCGATCCGCATCGGCGCGCCGCCCGCGTCAAAGTAGGCGATGCCGACCACGCGGTTTCGGGCGTCATAGGTCGTCTTGACCGTCGCATACCCTGCATTGCAGGCGACAGGGGCGCCCTGCATGTCAAAATAGCTTTCCGACAGGATGTTGCCGTTTTTGTCGACCGTGCGGGTGAGCGACGTGTAGCCCGCGGAAATGGTGGTCGGCTGGTACTGGTCGTCGAGATAGTCCACGCGCACGACGTGCTTGTGGGCGTCGTAGGTGAACTCGGTCGCGGCGTATCCGTTTTGCATGATGACCGGAAGGCCGCTTTCGTCCTGATAGATCGTGCGAAAGACGGCGCCCTGATCGCCGTAGACGCTTTGAACGGACGCATAGCCCGAGGAAAGCCGGACGGGCATGCCGTCGTCGTCCAGGTAGCGCGTCAGCGTGACGCGGTCATCGTCGTCGTGCGTATATTCCACCATGGCGTACCCCGCCGCGATCATGACCGGCTGGAGCGACCCGTCCAGGTAGGTAACGCGGATCAGCCGGCCGCGCTCGTCATAAAGGCGCGAAACGGCCGCGTGGCGGTGGGTTAGCGAGGCGATCTTCTCCCGCTCGTCCAGGTACTGTTCGACGATGACGCGGTTGTTTTCGTCGTACTCGCGCTGCCAGATGCTGAAGCCCTCGGGCAGGCGGGCCAGACGGTCCTCCGCGTCCAGGTAGCTGACACGGAGCGTGTTGCCCGCCGCGTCATAGGCATAGGCGATCGCGGAGTAGCCGGCTTCCAGCAGGACGCGCCGCATCTCGGCGTCCAGGTAGCTTTCCTTCGTGACGCGGCCGTAGGCGTCGCGCTCGTAGGCCACGCAGGCATATCCGTCCTTTCGCAGCGCCGGCGCGCCGTCGAGCAGGTAGGTTTCGCTCTTGAGAAGGCCGTTGTCCGTGTAGGCACAGGTCACCGCGCTGTAGCCGTCCGGAAGCACGGCCGGCCGGCCGTCGGCGCCCAGGTAGGACCGGGCCGTCAGCCGGCCGTCGCCCGCCCGCTCGTATGCGCACGCGGCATATCCCTCCGGCAGCACGACGGGCTGCCCATCCTCGCCGTCATAGCGCTCGTAGAGGAGGAAGCCCTGCGCGTCATATTCGTTTATCCGGCGCGCATAGCCGGACTTTTGCACGAGCAGGCCGCCCTCTGCGTCCCTGAATTCCTCTGTCAGCAGGCGGCTCATGCCGTCGTAGGTCCTGAGCACGGACGCGTAGCCCACCGTGGAAACGACCGGCTCGCCCTTTTCGTCCGCGTAGGCGACGCTGAGCTGGTTGCCCAGGCGGTCATAGGCGTACAGGACCTGAGCATAATCGCCGCCAAGCAGGAACGGCGCGCCCTGCTCGTCGAAGTAGCGCTCGCTGATCAGCCTGCCCTCGGCGTCGTAGAGGCGCTGGATGTCGGCGGCGCCCACGCTTGCGCGTATCGGCTTGCCCTCGGCGTCCAGGTAGACCTCGCGCGTCAGGTTGCCCAGCCTGTCAAACTCGCGCAGCATCGCGGCATAGCCGTCCTTGGCGACGATCCGCTCGCCCGAAAGGCCCAGGTAGGTTTGAAGCGTCATCTGGTTTTCGCCGCTCCATTCGTACCGCACGGCGTGGTAGCCCGCCTTCAGCAAGATGGGCTGGCCGTCCGCCCCAAAGAAAGCCTCCGAAACCACGTTGCCCCGCTCATCGTAGCCGGTCTCCTGCCTTGCGTACCCGTCGGTCGTGATCGTCGGCCGGTTTGAGGCGTCCAGATAGGCGGTGCTGAGCACCCTGCCCTGCCCGTCGTAGGTGCGCTCTCGCACCGCGTACCCCGACCGGCTTAGAATCGGCGCGCCGGAAGGGTCGTAAAAGCTTTCGCGCAGGATGTTCCCGTCCGCGTCGCACGAGCGAAGAAGCGAGGCATACTGAAGCGCGGGCGGCGCGACCGGCTCGCCGTCCGCGCCGTAATACGCCTGGCGGATCAGGTTGCCAAACGCGTCGTACTTCTGTTCGACCGACGCGTAGCCGTCCTTCGTCAGCGTGGGCGCAAGGCTTTCGTCTAGATAGGTGGTCAACAGCAGGCGCCCGGTTTTCTCGTCGTAGATCATCCGCCGGGCGGCATACCCGCCCCGGGTCAGGACGGGCCGCATCGACGCGTCGAAATAGGCCTCCTGCAGCAGGCGTCCCGCCGCGTCGTGCACGCTCTGGCGCGCGGCGTATCCCATCGCGTCCGGCACGAGCAGCCGATCGTCCGGGCCGTAAAAGCACACCTGGCTCACATAGCCGTTTTCGTCGTAGGCATAGCGCACGGCGGCGTAGCCGCTGCTTTGGATCAGCGCCTGGCCTGAAGCGCCGAAGAAGCGCGCCCCGGTCTGCCGGCCGGAGGGATCAAAGCGGTGGACCCGCGCGGCGTATTGGCCGTTGGCGATGACCCCGCCGCTCTGGGCGTCCAGGAAATACTCGCGCAGCAGCTTTCCCGACGCGTTGTACTCGCGCGACAGCGCGGCATAGCCGCTTGCGCACAGGACGGGGGAGCCGCCCTGATCGTAATGCTGCTCCAGGATGATGTTCTGGCGGCTGTCGTAGGCATACCGGACCTCATGGGAGGCTGTGACGACCGATTCGTCCGGTCGGCCGTCCGCGTACCAAAAGGCCTCGCGAACGAGCAAGCGCCCGGTCGGTCCGCCGTACGCCATCGTCCGCGCCTGATAGCCGTCCCTGGCGTCGATGGGGTTTCCCTTTTCGTCAAAGTACGCCTCCTGCACGGGCTGGGCGTAGGGGTCTCTCCCTTCGTAGCGGTAGCGGATGATCGCGTAATGGACTTCCTCGTTGATCGTCAGGTCCCACTGGGCGTTTCGGTAGCTGGTCTCCTTGAGCTGGTTGTGCTCGTTCCACACGTTGACATAGCCCGCGTGGCCGGCTTTGACCGTCGTTAGCTCCATGCGCTGGTCAAAGAATTTCTGGGTGAGGATGAGCGGCCGGGCGAGCGTCCACGGCTTTGCGCCGCTCTGCCCGCTGATGGAACCGTCGCCCTTGTAGGTCCACTCGGTGCGCGCGTAGCCGTCCATGCACATCGTGTACTGGTCGGCGATGTCGTAATAGGTCTTTCGGTAGTCAAACCCGCGCCCGTTGTATTCGTGCTCCACGCGCGAATAGCCGTCGGACACCATGGTGCGCTCGTTGTCCGCGCCGTAATATGTCTCCAGGTGGAGATCGCCGCCCTTGTAGTACTCGTATGTGACGCGGGCGTATCCGGTCACGGTCTTGGTCAGCCTTTCGGCCGCGTTGTAGTAGCAGGTTTCCGTAACCCGATGATCCGGATCATAGGCGTGCGTGATGGAGGCATAGCCGTCCAGCGCCTTGACGCGCTCGCCCTCGGTCCCGTAATAATCGGTGCGGGTCAGGTTGCCGTGTTCGTCGTAGGTGTTCTCCTGCCGGTGAAACTTAGAAACGCCCAGGACCGGCCTGCGCTGCGCGTCGTACACGCGCATGGACAGCAGGCGATCGGCGCGCCGTCCGCTCGGGTCCGTCGCCGCCTGGTAGGCGTATTCCACCACCGCGCCGCCCTCCGGACCGGTCACAGGGTCCTTTTGCCCGCCCGCGCCGAAATAGGCCTTGCCGGCGAGCGTGCCGTCGGCGGCGTAGGCGTACGTAAGCAGCGCGTACCCGCCCGCGGGCCGCGTGAGGCCGCCGTCCTTGTCGTAATAGGCGGTGGACACTATGCGGCCGTCTTCATAGACGTTGCGCTTTCGCGCGTAGCCGCCCGGGATCTGCGCATACGCGCCTTGCGCGTCGAAAAATTCCTCGCTCAAAAGCGCCAGCTTGTCCTGGCCTTCGATGCGCGCATAGCCGCGCCGGCTGCTTGCGTAGCCGCGGTCGATGATGACAGGCTTTCCCTCTACATCGTAAAAGCTCTCCGTGAGCAGTTGGCCGTCCTCGGTGTAGGTATACGCGGCGCGCGCGTACCCTTGCGCGTTCATCGCGGGCTGGCCGTTCAGGTCCTTGACCGTTTCATGGATGAGCAGCGCGCCGCTGTATTCCGCCTCGACCGCCGTCGGCGCGGATCGCTCCAAAGCGATCTCAGCGGCCAGGTCAACCTCCGCAGCGCACGCCCCGCCCGCAGCTACGGCAAAGAGCACCCAGCCTGCGACGAAAACGCACAACAAAAGCGAGGCCGAAGCCTTGGCAGACCCATCGTGTTTGGCGTGTTGAAGCATACCCTCCCCACCTTATCTTTAAGCCGTATGTTCCCCGTTTGCCTTGCTGGGCGCGTCGCCGTCGTTTGGTTCCGTTTCGGTCTTGCGTTCGGGAGAAATCGGTGCGGGTTGGCTGGAAGCGGCGCGGCGGTATCCCGCTTTGTATTTGGCGTAATACTTGTTCCGCTTGTAATAGGCTTTTCCGCGCAGGCTTCGCGCATCGGTCAGCACAAAGCCCAGGACGGGCATGCGGGTAAAGGCGACGGCGTCCACGGCCTCTTCCACATCCTTGAGCGTGGAGAGGCGGGCGCGCGTGACGCATACCGCGCCTGCCACCTGGCCGGATAGCGCGAGCGCGTCGGCCACCATGTTCACGGGCGGCGTGTCGATGATGATCAGGCTGTACTGCGAGCGCACGCGCGAGAGAAGCTCCTTCATTCTCGCGGAATCAAGAAGCTCCGTGGGGTTTGGCGGCAAAGGCCCGGAGGGCAGAAGATCCAGCCCCTTGCACACGTTTCGCAAAACCGCCTTGTCAAAGCTGTCAACGCCCTGCAGCACGGTGGAAAGCCCGTGCCCGGCGACGCCGGGCGCGGACCGGCCGGAATGTTTGATCTTTCGCATGTCCGCGTCGATCAGCAATACGCTGGAATATACCTGGGACGCCGCGATGGCAAGGTTGGAGCTGGTGGTCGACTTGCCCTCGGCGGGAACCGGGCTGGTGACGATGACCGCGTTGTTCGGCTGGCCGTTCAGCGCAAAGCTGAGGTTCACGCGCAGCCGCTTGTACACCTCGACAATCAGGGGCGGCGTCTTGAAAAGGAAGGAGCAAGTGGCGCGGTCCATACCGCTTGAGGCGCTTCGCCGCGCCGTTTTTTTGTGTGCGGCGCCGTCTCCTCCGGGGGCATTCTCGTCTTTGGCGGCAGGGGAGCCGTCGCCGGTCTTTCTTTTCTTTCGGACGCCTTTCCCTTTCAGGTGCCTGTAATCATCAAATGAAAAAAGAGCGCGCCGCTTCACATGCGGGACGGAGATCAGCACCGGGATATCAAAGGCCTTTGTCAGGTCGCTTTCTTTATATATCCGGTCGTCAAACATCACCTCGAGGGTCAATGTGCCGCAAATCAGAAGCGCGCCCGCAAAGGCGCCGATCAGGGACTTGGTGAGCAGGCCTTTATCGTTCGGTTGCTCGGGCAGCGTGGCGTAATCGATCACCTCGACCGAGCCGGCGTTGACCACGCGGATGATCTCGGCCGGCGCAAACTCCGCCACCGCGTTGCATATGGCCATGGACAGCTCGGGAACGGGCGTGGTGGAATTGACCCGCATGACCTCGGTTCCGCCGACGGACCCCACGGAGATCGTTCTGGCGATGAAGTCCGCGCTGTATTCGGGCCCCAGGCGCTCGGCGACCGCGTCCATCACTTTGCTGCTTCGGATCACCACCATATAGGTTTCCATCAGGCGTGCGGCGGTGTTCAGGTCGGACTGGCTGGTGTATTGATAGTTGACCTGGTTGGGGTTGTTGAGGTAGACGTACATGGTGGCGGAGGCGGTATATAGGTTGGGCGTGAAGTTGGTTATGTAGATTCTTGCAGCGATAAATCCGGCGCAGGCGAACAGGGCGATAAGCCATATGTATCGCAAGAATACAGAGAGCAGCTTACCGAGGTCCAATTCTTTCCCTTCGCTTGCCTGAAACTCCGGCATGGACATATGCTCCACTTCTGCAGGATGTGACACGTGTGCATGTTTTGGTCCCTCAACGCGTTTGGGCAATCCCATCTCGCCACGCAAACTCCACTATACTTTACCAAATAGTATAACATAAATTGGAAGCCGCGCAATATTTCGGCAAAGAAAAACCTTTGGACGAAATCTGCCGGGGAAAAACAATGGCGACGGAAACGCCCGTATGATTACCGCCGCGGGAGGCGACGCGGCGAAAGCCACGGCACGCCGGGCGCGCGAGCGGGCCTGCCCGGACGGCGCTGAGGAATCGGTCTATCTCTTCGCCGCTCCTGTGTGGCGCTCCTGGAAAGGCTTGGTCGGCGGAGAAAGAAAATTTCTTTTTTCAGCAAAACAACAGTCAAAGCCACGGAATGCGGGTATACTCCTTTTACGAACCCCGCTTGGTAAAGCGGTGCGTTTGCGCCGGAGCGCCGGACAAGGCGGGGCATTATGCGCCGCGCGGCCTAAACCGGCGGAGCTTCCGCCGGCAGCATCGCGCGGCGTTCCCGGAGGTGAAAAAAGCACAATGGAAAAAATCGTGGACCTGCAAAAAAGCGTGCAGGCGCTGTGCGCGCAATTCCCGGATCTTGCGCAGACGCTTGCGGACCTCGGCTTTACCGAGATTACCCGGCCCGGCATGCTGCAAACGGCAGGCAGGTTTATGACAATCCCCAAGGGTGCCAAATTGAAGAATTTATCGCTCGAGGAGATCAAGGCGGGCCTTTTGAAGCAGGGGTATGGCGTGGTGGATGGGACGACATAAAGGAGAAGAGCCATGAGCAAGGAAATCAACAATCGCCAGTACCGGCAACAGGTGATCCGCAGCCTGCTTGAACAATTGCACGCGGGCAAAACGGCGGAAGAGGTGAAAGCCCAGTTCGAGGAAGCGTTTGAGGGAGTGTCCGCCGCGGAGATTTCCGAGGCCGAGCAGGCGCTCATCGAAGGCGGAATGGACGTATCCGAGGTGCAGCGGCTCTGCGACGTGCACGCGGCCGTATTCAAAGGCTCCATTGAAGACATCCACCGGCCGGAGGACCCTTCCCGCGTTGCCGGCCATCCGGCGCATACGCTGAAGCGGGAAAACCGGGCCATCGAGCGCCTGATTGAGGAGAAGATCCGCCCGGCCTATCAGGCGCTCCGCGAGGGCCGAGAAGGCGCGCGTGACGCGCTGGCCAAGGGCCTGGACGCGCTCAGGGGCATTGAGACGCACTATGCCCGCAAGGAGAACCTGCTGTTTCCGTATATGGAAAAATACGGCATCACCGCGCCGCCCAAGGTGATGTGGGGCGTGGACGACGAGATCCGCG
>CAZUIA010000009.1:0-28633 GCA_964620835.1 uncultured Oscillospiraceae bacterium | reverse complement strand
CTCCTTGACGATGGATTTGAACTGGGGAATTTGCAGCCGGGTGACGACGCACAGCAGCACGTCGCCCTCCTCGCCCCGGTACGCGCCGCGCGCGTGCAGCAGCGTCGCGCCCCGGTTCATTTCCGTGAGCACCCGGTCCGCGATCTGCCGCGTCCTGGCTGAAAAGACAAAGAAGGCCTTCGCGCTTTCAAACCCTTCGATCGTCCGGTCCATGACCTGCGTCGCCAGGTAAATAGCGATCAGCGCGTACAGGGCCGATTGGATGCTGAACACGAACCCCGACGCGATTACAACGACGCAGTCCACCGCCAGCAGCACCCCGCCGACCGACACCACGGGCAGCCGCTCGTGGATGAGCGTCGCGGCCATGTCGCTGCCGCCGGTCGTCGCGCCGCCCCGGATGACCAGCCCGATGCCCGCGCCCATGATCACGCCGCCGAAAATTGCGGCGAGGATGGGCTCGTCCGTCAGCGGGCCGACCGGCAAAAGGTCGATCACGAACGACACGCCCAGCATGCCGAGCAGGGATTTGGCTGCAAACGCCTTGCCCATGCGCCGCCAGCCGAGCAAAAACAGCGGCACGTTTAGTAGGATGGACATCATGCCGACCGGCACATGTAGGAGCGAGTGCAGCAGCGTGCTGACGCCCGTGATGCCGCCCGGGGCGATGTGGTTGGGGATGAAAAACAGCGGGAACGGCACGGCCGTCAGGAGGATGCCTACAAAGAGGGACAGCCATTGCCGGGCGGATTTGAGGGTCGGTTTTGTTTTCATGCTTGTCCTCCGGTTGGGTGGGTAGGCCTTTGGGCCGAATCGTCCGGTGTGCGCGGCGCCGTTTTTTGTGCGGGGCGGGGCCTTGGGAAGCGGAATTTTCACGCGCTCTTTTTCTGAGAAGATCCGAGGGGACGAAAGCCCCCTCGGCTTTTTGCCTTTCCAGCGCTATCGGCGGCGAAAAGGCGTAGGTTTGGGTCGGTCCATTCTCGGATGGCGGTGCACTGCGGGGCGTTCTCGCGGGCATAAAAATCCCGGTTCGGCGGCGCCCGCTTTATTGGTCGGGGGAATCCGTGTGAAATTCCCCGCCCCTGCGCGCCGCCTTATCCTGCTCGAAACCCCAAGGAGGCGCGGATCGCCTCGTCCACCAGGGCCATCTCTTCCGCCGACAACACCCCCATCCGCTTCCCCAGGCGGCGCTTTTCCAATGTACGGATTTGCTCCGCCAGCACGATCGAGGGCTTTGTCAGCCCCGTTCTTTCTCCGCGCACCTCCACGTGCGTGGGCAGCTGGGCTTTTCGCATCTGCGAGGTGATCGCCAGTACGATCACGGTCGGGCTGAATCGGTTTCCAACGTCATTTTGTATGATAAGCACCGGGCGGATCCCGCCCTGCTCCGAACCCACCACGGGGTCCAGATCGGCGCTGTAAATTTCGCCACGTTTTACGGTCGTCATGGATGTCACACTCCGAAGATCATGCTCTTCCGCGCGTGCATCCTCCTTTTCGCTCTTTCAAAACTAGTCTATGCGCAGCGCTGAAAGAAGGTCCGTCGCGCACATCGAGCGAACGCCAAAGCGCGCCGCGGCGGCCTCTCCCGCCCGGCCGTGCAGGTGGGCGCCCAGCGCCGCGGCGTCAAAGGGCGAAAGCCCCTGGGCGAGCAGCGCGGCGATCAGGCCGGTCAGCACATCGCCGCTGCCGCCGGTCGCCATGCCTGGCGTGCCGCTTTCGTTCAGCGCCCGCCGGTCCCTGGAGACGACGACGGTCGTCGCGCCCTTGAGCAGCGTCACCGCCAAAAAGCGGTCGCACAGCGCCTGCGCCGCGCCGACGGGGTCGGCCGCTACCTCGGCCGTTTGCACGCCGAGCAGCCTGGCCGCCTCGCCCGGATGCGGCGTGAGGACGAACCGCTCGCCAAGCGGCCGCGGGTTTTTCGAAAGCCAGTTGAGCGCGTCCGCATCCCATACCTGCGGTTTGTCCGTTAAAAGCAGCGTGCCCAGCAGGCTGTCAAGCTCCTCCCCGCCGCCCAGGCCCGGCCCGGCCGCCACGGTAGTTTTGCCTTGAAGCGCGTTTTTCAGCCGTCCGTGGGGCACGCACACGGCGCACGGCGCAAGCTGCTGGATGGTCGGCAATATCTCGTCCGGGCAGCAGACCGTGCAAAGCCCCGCGCCGCCCCGCAGCGCCCCGCCCGCGCACAGCGCCGCCGCGCCCGCCATGCCATAGGACCCGGCCAGCAGCAGCGCGTGGCCGCAGCTTCCCTTGTGCGCGTCCAGCGGGCGCGGCGGCAAAAGCCTTGGGATGTCCGCGTCGTCCAGCACCAAAAAATCGTCCGGGAACGCCTCGTCCGGCAGACCGATGTCCTGAGCGACGACCTTTCCCGCGTTCACCCGGCCCGGAAACAGCAGGTGCTGCGGCTTTTCGCGGTGAAACGTCACGGTCACCTCGGCGCGGACCATACACGCCCCCATGCCGGACGGCATGTCCACCGAAAGCACGGGAAGGCCCGACGCGTTCAGCCAGCGCACGGCCTGGTCGTACGGCGCTTCCAGCGGCCTATTTTGGCCTGTGCCAAACAGCGCGTCCACCGCCGCGCCCACGCCCTCGGGCGGCTTTTCCGGCATGTCAAACAGCCGCCGGATCGGGATGCCCATGGCCGCGCAGCGCTCCATGTTCGTTCGCGCGTCGCCGCGCAGCATGTCCACGTTTAAGAGCGTCCAGACGACCGCCTTGCGCCCCTTTTCGGCAAACAGGCGCGCGGCCGCGTAGCCGTCCCCGCCGTTGTTGCCCGGGCCGCACAGAAACAGCGCGCCCTGGTCGGTCATCTTTTCCAGCGTGTCCGCCACGGCGTGCGCCGCACGCTCCATGAGCGCAAGCCCGGTCGCGCCGCCCGCGGCCAAAAACGCCTGCTCCGCCGCGCGCATGCGCTCCGGCGTGATCAATCGCCGCATGCTATCCCTCCAAAATGGCGACTGCCGCCGCCGTCTCGCGCGTGTGCGTGATCGAAAGCCAGAGGGCTTTGCCGCCGCACCTTTCAAACAGGGCGAGCACCTGCCCGGTCAGGCGGAAAAACGGCGCGCCGCGCTCGTCATGGTCCACGCAGATTTCGTCCAGCGGCAGCGCGATGCCGCAGCCGAGCGCCTTGAGCCCCGCCTCCTTGGCCGCGAAATGGCCCGCCATGGACTCCGCCCGGCCCTTGCCGCGCGAGAGGATGTACGTTTGCTCGCCGGGCGCGAAAAACCGCTCCAGAAACCCGCCCTTTTCCAGGGCCTCCTCCATGCGCCCCACCTCGCACAGGTCAATGCCGACGCCCAGGATCATGGCCGCGCCTCCACGGCGTTGGCCACCGCGCGCGCAAACGCCTCGGCCGCCGCGGCGCACAGCGACACCATCTCCGCCTCGCCCGCAAAAACGCCGGTGGCCAGCGCGAAGATCGTGTCCCCGTCCACCTCGGTGTGCGCCGGGCGCACGGACCGCGCCAGCCCGTCGTGCGCGCACAGGGCCAGGCGGTTTGCCTGCTCCTTGGTCAGCACGGCATCCGTCGCCACCACGCCGATGGTCGTGTTTTGCCCGGGAAAGACCCGGGGCGTTTCGCCCGAAACCAGCAGGCTTTCCACGGGCGCGGGCCTTCCGTCCACCGTGCCCGCGGCGAGCAGGGCGCCGGTGTGCGGGTGAAAGACATCGCCCGCCGCGTTCACCGCCGCCAGCGCCGCGACCGTCGCGCCGCCGGGCAGCCGGATGGACGCGCTGCCAAGGCCCCCCCGGCCCGGCGCGGCGCCCGGCACGAGCTTTCCAACCGTCGCGCCGCAGCCCGCGCCGAAGGCGCCCTGTTCAAACGCTTGGGCCGCGGCCTCGCACGCCCGATAGCCCATGGCGGCGTCAGGCCTCACGTCCGGCCGCCCCACGGACAGGTCGAACAGCACCGCCGCCGGTACGATCGGCACCCTGGCCACGCCCGTGTCAAACCCGATGCCGCGCTCCTCCAGGTAGCGCATCGCGCCGTCCGCCGCCGCAAGGCCAAACGCGCTGCCCCCGCACAGCAGCACCGCGTGCGCCGCGCGCACCTGCGCGCCGGGGCGAAGCAGGTCCGTCTCCCTGGTGCCGGGCGACGCCCCGCGCACGTCCACGCCGCAGACCGCGCCTTTTTCGCAGATCACCGCGGTCACGCCGGTCCGGGCCTCCCTATCCTGCGCCGAGCCAACCTTCAGGCCGCGCACGTCGCAAAGCGAGCCTTCAAACATACCCTTTCCCTCCCCGAATGGACACGTCCCCCGCCAGCACAAGGCGTCGGTTTCCCGCCCCGTCCCGCACGATCAGCGCGCCCGCGTCACTCAACCCTTCGGCGACGCCCGTATATTCGCCGCCCGCTTCGATCACCCGCACCTGCCGGTGAAGCGTGGCGCAGCGCGCGGCATATTCCCCGAGGAAATCCCACGCGTCCACCCGCCGCTCGATTTCGGCAAGGAGCGCCGTTTCCAGCGCTTCCAGCGAGACGGGCCTTTTCGACAGCATGTCAAGCGAGCAGGCGGTTTCCCGCAGTTCCTCGGGAAACTCCTCAGCCCGCTGGCGCACGTTGATGCCGACGCCGATCACGGCGGCGGCCCCTTCCTTTTCCACGAGGATGCCGCAGAGCTTCCTGCCACCGAAGATCAGGTCGTTCGGCCACTTGATCATCGGCTTCACGCCCGCCGCCCGCTCGCACGCGTCCGCCGCCGCCAGCGCCGCCGCCAGCGAAAGCAGCGGGTATTCGGTCTCGTTGATTCGCGGCCGCACGATCAGGGAAAGCCACAGCCCCGAGCCCGGCGCGGAGGCCCACGCCCGGCCGCGCCGTCCGCGCCCGGCCGTCTGCGCCATGGCGACCACCGCCGCGCCGTGCGGCGCGCCCTGGCGCGCCCACATCCGGGCCTCGCGGTTGGTCGAATCCACCTGGGAAAGCCGCCTGATCTCACACCCCGCCCAATTTGTCATGCGCCGCCCCTTGCACGTTTTTTATGCCGCGCGCCGTTGTATACATGGCGCGGTATGCACATCCGTAGCATACACGCTGCGGACGCTTTTTTCAAGACGCAGGGCCTTGGGCGCCGCTTGTGCTTTTCATAGGATTCCACTATAATAGGCAAGCAAACCGCACCAAAGGAGAGAACATCATGCAGCAGCCCCGCCGGATCGTCCGCGCGCTTCAGCAAAATATCGCCAAGGTCATCGTGGGCAAAGAAGAAGTCATCGAGCTGGCGCTGATCGCGCTTTTGTGCAGGGGGCATGTGCTGATTGAGGACGTGCCGGGCGTCGGCAAGACGACGCTCGCCAGCGCCCTGGCCAAATCCCTCGCGTGCACGTTCAAGCGCATCCAGTTCACCCCGGACGTCACCCCGTCGGACGTGACCGGCTTTTCCATCGTCAACTTCAAGACGGGTGAGCTGGAATTCAAGCCCGGCGCGGTCATGAGCCAGATCGTGCTGGCGGACGAGATCAACCGCACGTCGCCGAAAACGCAGTCAAGCCTTCTGGAGGTCATGGAGGAATACCAGGTGACCGTGGACGGCGTGACCCACCCGATGCCCAAGCCCTTTTTGGTGCTCGCCACGCAAAACCCGGTGGAGTTCGTCGGCACCTACCCGCTGCCGGAGGCCCAGATGGACCGCTTTTTCATGCGCATCGCCATCGGCTATCCGTCGGTGGAGAATGAGATGGACATCCTGGAGCGCTACTCCGCGCAGGTGTCCCCCCTGTCGCAGCTTGCCCCCATCTGCTCGGCAGAGGACATTTTGCAGATGCAGGCGGCCGTCGGCGAGATCTATTGCTCGCGCGAGGTCCGCTCCTATGTCGCCAACATCGCCGCCGCCACCCGCCGCCACCCTGCGCTGCAGCTGGGCGTCTCCACGCGCGGGGCGATCGCGCTCATCCGCGCGGCGCAGGCCTGCGCGCTGCTTGCCGGGCGCGACTTCATCCTGCCGGAGGACGTGCAGCAGATGATGCTGCCCGTGCTCACCCACCGGGTGATGCTCAGCCCCGAGGCGCGCATGAAGGCCGTGTCGGCCGACCGCGTCCTCACCGGGCTTCTGGAGACGACCCAGGTGCCCGTCCGCGTGCCATGACCCGCCGGGCGATTTTGCTTTTCCTTTGCGCGCTTTTGTTCCTCTTTTGCGCGCTGTCCACCCAGGGAAGCCTGTTTTGGCTGCTCTTTTGGGTGCTCCTGGCCATGCTGCTCTACGGCTTTGTGTCCGCGCTTTGGACGCGCCGGACGCTTTCTGTCCGCTGCGCCCTGGACCAGGACCGGGTCACGCGCGGCGCGCAGGTGCAGCTGTCCGTCACGCTTTCGCACCGCTGCCCGTTGCCGGTCGCCGCGATCGAGCTTGCCGTCTGCGCGCCGGGCGATACCGGCTTGTTTTCGCTCTTTATCGCCGCGCGCTCCTTTGCGCAAAACACCTTGAAGCAGCCGCTGTACTGCCCGCACGTGGGCGAGTATCCGGCCGGCGTCACAGGGGTTTTCGTGCAGGACGTGTTCGGCCTTTTTTCGCTCCGCCATAGGGGCGGCGTGTCGGACGGCACGCTGGTCGTCAAGCCCCAGGTGTACCACACCGAGCCGCTTTCCTTCAGCCCCGGGGATTCGGAAATGGAAAGCCTGACGCGCGCGTTTGCGGACGCGACGCTGCCTACGGACGTGCGCGCCTATCAGCAAGGCGACGAGCTGAAGAAGGTGCACTGGAAGCTGTCCATGCGCAAGAAGGAGCTGCTGGTGCGCGTGTACGAGCAGCCGATGCGGCCGGACGCGCTGCTGCTGGTCGACTGCGCGCCGCCGGTTTCGCCGGGCGGGGACGAGGCGTCTGTTCGCGACGCGATCTGCGAGGCGGCGGCCTCCGTCGCCATGGCCGCGCTTTCCGAAGGCGCGCCGGTGCGCATGCCGCTTTTGACCGACACCCCCACGGACGTCAGCGCGCAAAAAAGCGAGGATGTCGAAATGGTGCTGAACGCCCTGGGGAGATGCGCGTTTGACGGCGCGCAGCAGTTCGAGCGCGTGCTGCTGCTGGAGACGCGAAGGCTTCGGCGCACCGGCTCCACGGCCATCGTCACCAGCCGCATGAACCCGGTGATCGCGGACATGATCCTGCGCATTCGCCGCATGGGGCCGAAGGTGCGTGTACTGCTGGCCGCGGACGTTCAGGACGAGGCGGTCGCGGAACTGGTGCGGCGGCTGGTGCGAAACGACGTCGAGGTCATGCCCATCGCCGCGGAGCTTGCGTAGCGTACTGAACCCGTCAAAGGAGGCCGCTTTGCTCAAATTCGTGAAAACCCGCGCTGTAAGCTCGCTTTGGCCCGCCCTGATCGGCGCGCTGCTGGCGCTGGGCCTTTTGCTGCCGGCGCTGAAAGCCCTGTCGCTGGACGTGTTTTCGCCGGCAATCCAGGCCTGTGTGCTGACGGCGTGCGTGCTTTTCGTCTTTGGGCTGGGCGGACGGATGAAGTGGGCCGCGCTCGCGCTCGGCGGCGCGCTGCTCGCCGCGTACCTGTTCATCGGCGGCGGGCTTTTCCGCATCGGGGGCATGCTCGGCGCGGCGATCCACCTGTTTCAGGGCAACGCGGAGCCGCTTCGGGTGTACGCGCCGGAGGCCGCCGCGCTTTTCGGCGCGCTTCTTTCCCTGGCCGGCTACGCCATGGCCCGGCAGACGGCGGGGTTCTACCCCGCGCTGTCGCTGACGATGGTGACGCTGCTGATCGTCTGGTTTTCCGGCAACCGCGAGGACCTGTGGCTCCTTTCGCCCGCGCTGGTGGCGCTGTGCGCGCTGTTCGCGCGCGCCGTGAACGAGGAAACGCCGCACCTGCGCGTCGTCGGCGCGTCCGCGCTGGTGGTGCTCATCGCCCTCGGACTGTCACCGGTGCTTCGCTTCACGTCGCCGGCGCTGGAAAGGCTGGCCGACGCCATCCGCACCTACATCACCGATACGCTCTTTTTTACCGAGCCGCGCAGCGTCTATTCGATCCAGGCGGACGGCTACAAGCCCCTGGAGACGCGGCTGGGCGGCCCGGCCAACCTGACGGACCGGCCCGTGATGACGGTCCATACGCCGCAAACGGTGCTGCTCCGCGGCACGATCTACAACGAATACAACGGCCTGAACTGGGGCGATTCGCTTTCCACCCGGCGCTACCTGTTTGCAGACCCGCGCCACCGCGCCATCCGCGCGGATGTGATGGACGAAAAGCGGCCGCCGGAGGCGCTTCGCGGCGCGGAGGTTTCGGACCTGTTTGAGCCGATCGATCTGAGCGTGACCATGCAGTCCGCAAGCGCGTCCACGCTGTTCGTGCCGCTTCGCGCGCAGGACCTCATAACCCCGATGGCGCTGGTGCCCTACTTCAACGCTTCCAGCGAGGTGTTCATCACCCGAAATCTCGAGGCGGGCGACACGTATTCGGTGTCCGCGCCCATGCCGCTGCCCACGGACCCGCGGCTTGCCCCGCTGCTGGAGCGGGCGGCGGCGCTGGGGGAGAGGCGCGACATGGGCGCGTACCTGCGCGTTCCCGACGCGCTGGCCGAGGATGTGCGCAAGCTGACCCTTGAGCTTACCGCTTCCTTGGATACGCCGCTTCAAAAGGCGCTGGCCATCCAGGACTATCTCAAAACCCATTTCACCTACTCGCTCACGCCCGAAACGCCCCCGAACAACCAGGATTTCGTCTCCTTCTTCCTGCTGCGCGGCAAGGTAGGCTACTGCACGTATTTCGCCTCGGCCATGGCGGTCATGGGCCGCATCGCCGGGCTGCCGACCCGGTATGTCGAGGGGTATCTGGTGCAGCCGTCGGGCGGCGTGGCGCTTGTCACCAGCAAAAACGCCCATGCCTGGGCCGAGGTGTATTTCGACGGGTTTGGCTGGCTGCCCTTTGACGCCACGCCGCCAAACGGCACCGGCGGGCGAAACGATCCCCCAGGCGGCGGCGCGGGCGGCGGAAACGGCGAAGGCGGCGGGGGCGACCAGGACCCGGACGGCGGCGAAGGGGATGCCGGCGGCACACCCGAGGACGCGCAGGGCGAGGAAGCGCCGACTGAAGCCCCCCAACCGTCCGACGAGGAGCCCGAGGACCCTGAGGGCGAGCCTTCTCCTTCCCCGTCCCCCTCTCCCTCTCCATCGCCCGAGCCGGAGGATGGCGGCGCGCCGGATTCCTCGCCGGAAGATCCCGAAAACCCCGATTCGCCCAATTCGCCGGACAGCCCGGACGGACGGCGCGGCGCGGGCCGCTGGTGGCTCTTTCTGCTGCTGCTCCTGCTGCTTTTCGCCTTTGCCGCGCGGATCTATTTCACCGGCCCCGAGGCGGTGGCCGCGCGCCGCTGCAAAAACGACGGCGAGCGCCTGCTTGCCTGGTACCGGTCGCTGCTTTTGCTCCTTTCGGCCTGGGGGCTTTCCGCCAAGCCGTTTGAGTCGCCCGTGGCGCACGCGCTGCGCGTTCAGGCGAGCCTTCCGGAGGATTCCGGCCTGCTTTCCGTGGCCGACGCGGTCGCGCTGCTGGGCTACGGCCGTTTCGGCACGAACCCGGCGCAGGTATCCGAGGTGCGCTCGTGCTACCTGAAGCTGATCAAGGCCGCGCCGCTTCGGGCAAAGGGTATCTATTTCGCCCGGCGGATCGCAAAGGGCATCGGCAGTGTAAAGCAGGTGCCGTAACGAAAAGGGGCCTGTGCGAAAACAGCGGACCGTTTCTTCCCTGTCCGTTCTTTTCGCGCAGGCCCCGCCCCGTTTTCGCCGGCCGGCGAACGGCCTTTACGAGACGTTTTCCGTATTCGTTTCCTGCGCCGCCGTTTCGGCGGACGTTTTCGCCTCGGTGTCCCGCAGCATCTCCTCGCGCAGCGCCTTGAGAAGCGGAAATTCCTGCGCTTCCAAAACGCCGTACGTCCGCTGCAGCTCGTATTCCAGCGGCAGCCAGGTCGAAAGGGGCGCCTCGTTGTGCTGCAGCACCGCTTCCAGCTTGTCCAGCGCCCTGAATAGGCGCGCCTCCTTTGTGCGCTGCTCCCGCATTTCGGCAAAGAGCGCGCGGCACTCCGCCCGCTCCCTTTGGGGCAGCAGGTCCAGCATTCCGTCGACGGCGCTTTCCTCCCGCGCCTCGTCCGCGCCGCTCTTTTCAAACGACGGGATATCGCCGGTCACCGCCTCGCCAAAGTCGTGCACCAGGCACATGGCGATCACCCTGTCCATATCCAGGGCTTCAAACTCATGGCGGATCAGGAATGCCAGCGTCGAAAGGCGCCAGCTGTGCGCGGCGACGGTCTCGTGCCTGCCCGTGCTGGTCCATGAATGGCGCGTGTTGCATTTGAGCTTTTCCACCACGCCCAAAAACCGAAGCAGGGCCCTTGGGTCCAGCATACCCTTCCCTCCTTTATCGCCGCATCAGCGAGGCGTACATCACGCCCGCCAGCACGATCGCCGCGCCGATCCCCCCCTGGACGGTCAGCGTTTCGCCCAGCAATAGATAGGAAAACAGCGCGGTGAACAGCGGCTCGGTGCTGAACGCAAGCGCGGCATAGGTCGCTGAAATGTGCCGCATGGCCTTGTTTTGCAGGATGTACGCCAGACATGTGCTGAACAGCGCCAGGTACACCACCGCGGCGATTCCCTCAAGGGGGAGGGTCCGCACGTCGTACACCCCCTCCAGCAAAAGGGCAAGCGCCAGGCTCAGCACGCCGGCCGTGGCGCACTGCGCGGTCGACAGGGCGATGGGGTCCATGTCGACGACGTATTTTTCGCTCAGCGCCAGCATCAGCGCAAACACAAACGAGCACAGCACCGCCAGCCACTCGCCCAGGCCGAAAGCGAACGCGCCGTCTCCCCCGCAGAGCAGGTACATGCCGAACAGCACGACCAGCACCACCGGAAGGATCCGCCACTGAAAGCGGGTTTTGAGCAGCAGCGGCTCCAAAAAGGGGGTGAACAGCACCGCGATGCCCAGCAGGAACCCGGCGGTCGTCGCCCGGGTGAACATCAGCGCAAAGCTGCCCAGCGTGAACGCCAGCGCCGTGCATACGCACACCAGCAGGCAGGGGAGCGCGCGGATGCCGCGCAGGCCGCGCACGACGCGCCGCCCAAAGAGCAGCATCAGCGCCGCAAACGCCAGCCAAAACCGAAGCGCGATGGATGTAAACGGCGGGATTATCCGCCCGGCGAGCTGGATGATGGGGTTTCCAAGCCCCCACAGGACACACTCGAGCAGAATAAAGCCGCCGTATAAAAGCCGCTTACGTTTCATCGCTTCGCCCCATGTCCTGCGAAAACGCCTCCAGGAACGTCCGGATAATCCGCTGCTTCTTCGCCCAGTGGGCCCGGGCCGTTTGCGTGACCATCGGGTTGTGGGAAAGGCGCTTGGGTTCGTACCGCCGCATCTGTTCATACGCGTCCTCGTATCCGGCGGCGCCCAGCTCGCCGGCGGTCATGCAGTCCAGCACCAGGCCCATCGCGCCCTCCTCGTCCAGCAGGTCCGCCTCCATCAGCAACACCAGATCGCGCGGGGCGTCGGGCCGGGAAAGCCATTCCTCCTTCTTGGAGTGCTCTTTGATGAGAAACGCCGCCCGCTTCACAAGCTTTTCGTCAAGCCCTTCCGTTGCCGCGTATTCGCGCAGGATCCGCGCGCTGCTCTGGGCATGGTTTTCCTCGCCGCGCGCGTAGCCCACATCGTGAAACGACGCGGCGAGCCGAAGCGCCTCGGGGTCGTCCGCGCCCTCGGCCTCGATCAGCCGATTCACCCACATCAGCACGCGCGCAAGGTGCGACGAACGCGTCCGGAACGATTGTCCCGGACGCCCCCGACGGTCCGCGTCCCGCACGCGGAGATATTCTTGCGCGTACTGAAGAAAGCGCTCTTCCATCAGAACAGGCCGTAGATTCCGCCGCTTTCGTCAACGCCGATGCTATCCGCGGCGGGCTTTGGCGGCAGGCCCGGCATGGCGATGATGTCGCCCGCGAACGCCACGACAAACCCCGCGCCGCGCGACAGGCGCACGCTACGGATGGTGAGCTCGACCCCCTCCGGCGCGCCCAGCAGTTTCGGGTTGTCGCTGAAGGAATACTGCGTCTTGGCAATGCACACGGGCATCGCGCCGCAGCCCTCGCTTTCCAGCTTTTTCAGGTCGGGCAGCACGCCCTTGCCAAAGACGACGGACTTGGCGCGGTACACGCGCTTGGCGACGGCCGTGATCTTGTCCTTCAGCGGCAGGTCCGCGGGATAGGTGAACGAAAGCGCCGACGGCTTTTCCATCGCCCGGAGCACTGCGCGGCCCAGCTCCTCGCCGCCTTCCCCGCCCCTGGCCCACACGTCCGACAGGGCAACCTCCGCGCCCGCCTCGCGCGCGGCGCGCATCACCAGGTCGATTTCCGCCTGCGTGTCCCTGGCGAACCGGTTCACCGCGACGACCGGGGTAAGGCCCCATACCTCGCGGATGTTTTGCAGATGGCGCAGCAGGTTCGGAAGGCCGGCCGAAAGCGCGTCCAGGTTTTCGTTCGTCAGCTCCGCCTTTGAAAGCCCTCCGTGCATCTTCAGCGCGCGGATTGTCGCCACGACGACCACGGCGCTGGGCGCTATGCCCGCCTGGCGGCACTTGATGTCGATGAACTTTTCCGCGCCCAGGTCCGCGCCGAAGCCCGCCTCGGTGACCACCACATCCGCAAGGCGCATCGCCAGCGTGGTGGCCATGACCGTGTTGCAGCCGTGGGCGATGTTGGCAAACGGGCCGCCGTGGATGAGCGCGGGGGTATGCTCCAGCGTCTGCACGAGGTTCGGCATGAGCGCGTCGCGCAAAAGCGCCGTCATCGCGCCCGCCGCGTGAAGCTGCCCGGCGTAGACGGGCTCGCCCGAGAAGGTGCGGGCCACCAGGATGCGCCCGAGCCGCTCTTGCAGGTCCCGCATGTCCTTTGCCAGGCAGAACACGGCCATCACCTCGCTGGCCGCGGTGATATCAAAGCCGTCCTCGCGCGGCATGCCGTTTGCCTTGCCGCCCAGGCCCGAAACGATCGCGCGAAGCTGGCGGTCGTTCATGTCCATGCACCGGCGCCAAAGGACCTGGCGCGGATCGATTTGAAGCGCGTTGCCCTGCGCGATGTGGTTGTCGATCAGCGCGGCCAGGAGGTTGTTGGCCGTCGTCACCGCGTGCAGGTCGCCGGTGAAGTGCAGGTTGATGTCCTCCATCGGGATCACGCCGCCCGCCGCGCCGCCCTTGACGCCGAACACCGGGCCGAGCGACGGCTCGCGAAGCGCGAGCATGGTGCGCTTGCCCAGGCGGCTGAGCGCGTCGGAAAGCCCCACGCTGACGGTCGTCTTGCCCTCGCCCGCGGGCGTCGGCGTGATGGCCGAAACCAGCACCAGCTTCGCCTTCAGCGGCAGATCCGCGTAGGCCGCCGCGTCCACCTTCGCCTTGCCCCGCCCATAGGGCATGAATGTATCCGGCAAAAGCCCGGCCCGGGCCGCGATCTCCTCAATCGGCAAAGGTTTTGCCGCGCGCGCGATGTCCAGATCCGTAGGCATGAAAAAATCGCCTCCTCATCCAATTTATTCCCTTTTTTTGCTATTTTGAGTATAGCGGTTTTTTAGCATATCCGCAAGGCAAACATGGCAACCTACTTGCAAGGTGGTGAAAAAAATGAACCAAAAAAAGCAATACTCCCGTATCAGGCGTCTGAAGAGCCGGCTTGACCTGCTGGCGGAAATCTCAAGGCTCGATAACTCTGATGTGGACGGCAGTTACACCGGCACGCCCAAGGATGGCGGGGAGCCGGTGCAGGACGCGGACGATCTGTAGGGGACCGTCGCTTTGCCGGTGCGCTTTTTACATGCGCGGGCAAGCGGCATTCGTTCTTTTCGCGCGATCGCGGGAAGGACGCCGGGCGGCCCCCGCTTTTTTCGTGTGAAACGGCCCCGTTGGGGGCTGAGGCCGTATTTTGCGGGGCAAAGCCGGGCGGTTTTTCGCTCGCGCAGGCAGCCGGCGTGCGGCAGCGCGGCGCCGGATTTACGCGCCATCGTACAAAGAGGAGCATATGCCACAAAACGCGCGCGGGCGCTTTTCGGAGTATGCCCTGCGTCCCTATGGCTTATACCGCGAAAAACCGCGCGCCTTAAAAAAAGCGCGCACCGCACGGCAGCCCCGCGCCGCCTCACCCGGGCTGCACGGTCAGTTCCACGTCCGGCCGGCTTTCCAGGATGGTCTGCGCCAGCGAATCCCGGCTGAGCCACAGGGCCTGCAGTTCCGCCGTGGGCAGGATGACGGGCATCCGGTCGTGCAGCGGGGCCACGGCGGCGTTGGCGGGCTGCGTGACGATGACGAAACGGCCCGCTTCGTCATACAGCCCCGCCATCATCAGCGGCCGGCCGTCGGCGCGGGCGACGCGAAACCTTTCCTTTTTCTTCTGGCCCGCTTCGTGCCGCCACTCGTAAAACCCTTGGGCGGGCACCAGGCAGCGGCGGCTTGCCAGGCAGTCGCGAAACGTCGGCTTAACGGCCGCCGTTTCGGCGCGCGCGTTGATCAGCACGCCCTTGCCGGCGGGGTTTGCAAAGCCCCAGCGGAGGGTCCTTTCACCGTCCGCGCACACCACCTTCACGCCCTCGGTGGGAAACACCTCGCGCTCGTCCGCCTCCCCGTCCATGTAAAAGCGCCCGCACATGCTTACTTCGCCTCCACAAACCAGCGGTTCTCATCCTCAAACAGGTAGGTCTGCCGGCCCTTGATGCGCACCGTGTAGCGCGTGCCGCGCCCGCCCACCTTCAAGGACGCGGCCTTTCGCACGTCCAGCACCCGGTCCACCGCGTATTCGCGCCCGTCCTCCCACTGGATGGACAGCGGGCACGCCTCTCCCGCCTCATTATACCGCACCGTGACGCATACGAAAACCTTTCTCGCCATGCCATCCTCCCCTTACTGGCGCACAAACGCGGGCGGAACATATTCCTCCTTCGGGCCGTCCACCCACAGCCCGCGGTCATTGAGCAGCGACGCCCGGCGCAGCGCGTGCTCGCCAAAGCGCCGGTTGATCTCGTCCACGCTCCTTTCCAGCGCGCGCATCCTCTCCCGGCGGGGGGAATCAAACAGGCTGATCTGCTCCTGCCCGTTTGCGCAGCAGAGCAGCCCCACGCGCACGCCGAGGCTTCGAAGCGGGCGTATCCAGCCGTAGCTGCCGCGAAACAGGGCCATGGCCGCCGCGTAGATCTCGCCGTCCAGGTCCGTGGGTTTTGAAAGTCTGGTCTGCCGCTCAAACGAAAACAGCTCCACGTCCCGCACCCAAATCTGCACCTCGCGCCCTTTCAGGCCCTGCTCGCGCAGCCTTGCGCCCACCGTTTCGGCCAGCATCATCATCGTCCACTGCGCGTCGTCGTCCGTTTCGATGTCGCGCGCGGTCGTCGTGCTGTTGCCGACGGTCTTGACAGCCTCGCTGTCCTCCGCGCGCGCCACGGGCGAGCGGTCCCAGCCGTTGGCGAACAGGTGCAGCATCTCGCCGGCCTTCCCCAGCGCGCCGCACAGCACCTCCCTGTCGCACAGGGCCAGATCGCCGATGGTGCGCAGGTTGCGCGCGCGAAGCCTGCGCACGGTGGCCGGACCCACGTACAAAAGCTCGCCCGCCGGCAGCGGCCACACCTTCTGGCGGTAGTTTTCGGGCGTGATGACCGTGGTCGCGTCCGGCTTTTGCAGATCGCTGCCGAGCTTTGCGAAAATTTTGTTGTCCGCCACGCCCACCGAGGCCGTGATGCCGATCTCCTCCCGCGCCCGGCGGCGGATCTCGTCGGCGACGCGCCTGCCGTCCTCCCCCGTCACATCGAGCCACGCCTCGTCGATGCCGAAGGATTCGATGCGGTCCGTGTACTGTCGATAGATGCGGCGCATGTACTCCGCAAAGCGCCGGTATTTGCGCATGTCCGGGGGCACGACGACGAGGGCGGGGCACTTCTGCTTGGCCTGCCAGATGGCTTCGCCCGTCTTTACGCCGTACTTTTTGGCGTGCTGGTTTTTCGTCAGCACAATGCCGTGGCGCGCCTCCGGGTCCCCGCAGACCGCCACAGGCAGATCTCTCAGCTCGGGCCGGTAGAGGCATTCCACGCTGGCGTAAAACGCGTTCAAGTCCGAATGCAGGATGGTTCGCACGCGGCACCCTTCCCTTTTTCGAGATATAGGAACATATGTTCCCTTTTTGATTATAGCACGTTCGCCCCGAAATGCAAGTGGAAAAAAATGGCGCGAGGAAAGATCCTTACCTGTTTTTTTCGGCTTCCTTTGAGGGGAAAGTGCTGGGCGGGTAGGTAAGAATGCGGCAACCGACTGCGGCGCGCGCAACGGATGTGGAAAGCGAAGCGGTTGCTTGGCAGGGCCGTTGGTCCCGCCATCCTCGTTTGGCCCATGCCGGAAATAAAGCCGTCCAGCCGTGAGCGGAAACCAACAGCCTAAAAGGCATGACCCGCGGCCGGGAGCGGCCGACGAAGGCCGCCCCCGGCTTGTTTACATCGTTCATATCGCTTCGGGTACGCTTAGATCAGATCGCAGAACGCCTCCGGATTTTTGCGGATATAGGCGACCATCTTCGCCTTTGCATCCTCCGCGTCAAAGCTTTCCAGGTAAGGGGCGCTGAAAGGGGACGGATCGTCCGCGGCCATCGCCCGGCGCAGAAGGTCCGCGCTGCTTGGCGCGCCGATCGCCTCAAGCGCCTGCGCGCACCCCGGCAACAGGGAGGCGTCCTCTCCCTTTCGCACCGCGGCAAAGCCCGACTGTCGCACGCCTCCGGTCACGGCATACAGCGCGTAGATATGCCGCCTGCCCTCGGACTGGCCGCGCATCACCCCGTGCGCGTCGGAAAGGTCGGGCGCCATCTTGGCCCACAGGTTGGCGAGCACCGCTTCCAGCAGCTCGTCGTCCGGCGCGGCCATCAGCAGGCTCTCGGTCATGACGGCGTATTTGCGCTTGAGGGCCTTGAGCTTTCGCAGGCCATCCCCGATGCGGTTTTTCAAAAGCCCGTCTTCGCCGCCGCGCGAAAAGGGGTTCAGCCGCGCGAGCAGATAGACCAGCAGGATGGCAAAAAGCACGGATATCGCGATGTCCATACGCGCCTCCCTTGCCGCACGGCGGCGCTATTTTTCCAAAAAGAGGATTCCAAGCGTATGCGGCCCGCAATGGCTGGTGATCACGCAGCCCGCGCGCGTGGTGAAGATCTCCTCAAAATAGCCGAGCTTTTCCACGCCGCGCGCAAAGGCGGCCGCTTCCTCGTCGCCAAAGCCGGAATAGGTCAGAAACACCCGGCGCGGGCGAATCCGCTCGAGGTTTTGAAGCTGCTTGTCCAGATACTTTTGCACCACGCGGTCGATCTTGCCCCGAAACTTGGCGGTGGGCGCCATATGCCCATCCATCACGCTGATCTCGGGCTTGATTTGGAACATCGCCGCGCCAAGCGCCGTAAGGCCGGAGCACCGGCCGCCGCGGTGGAGGTAGGTCAGCGTGTCCAGCACGAAGCTCGCGCTGACCTTCGGCCGCAGCGCCTCGACCTCGTCCGCGATCTGGTCTGCGCCCATGCCGGCCGCCGCGCGCTCGGCCGCCTCGATCACCAGCAGGCCGCCTCCCGTGGAAAGGTTCTTCGTGTCGACGCAGCGGATGACGCGGTCCGGAAATTCCTCCGCGGCCAGGCGCGCGTTTTGCACCTCGGCCGACATGGAGGCGGAGATGCCAAGGAACACGATGTCGCGGCCCGCCTCGGCGTACGGGCGGAAGATCTCAGCCAGGTCGCCGACGCTGGTGGCCGCCGTCTTGGGGGTGTCCTTGGTCCGTTCGCAATAGGCGAGCACTTCCTCGGCCGTCAAGTCGACGCCGTCCCGGTACGTGTCGTCCCCTAAGGTGACATAGAGCGGCGCAACTTCAACATCATAGCGGCGAACCAATTCCTTCCCCAAATCGCAGGTGGAGTCGGCGATGATCTTTACGTTTTGCATACGGTCGCTCCTATAGCCATTTTATGCCAACAGTATATCATAGAACGGGGAGCGCGAAAAGCGAAGCGTCACGGAAGATACTGATAGGCTTGCGAAATGACGGCCCGGGCGATCCTGGCGACAGAATCGACGGTCGAGGCGTCGCAGCCGTTGGTGAGCAGCACAACGCCCGTCTGGTCCGTGGGATCAAAGTACGCGGCGCAGATCATGCCATAGGCCTTGCCCTGGTGGCCATAGAGCGTGCGCCCCTTCACCAACGCGTTTTCGATGATGTTCAGGTTCAGCCCCCGGCCCGAATCGCAGCGGACGGAGCCGATGTTGTCCTGCCGCTTTCGCATCATTTCCACCGTTTCGGGCTGAAGCAGCCGCACGCCGTCCACCGACCCGTCGCCCGCAAGCGCGATGAGGATCTTCGCCAGCCCTTCGGCCGAAATGCACAGCGCGCCCGCCGTGTGCACGTAGTCAAGCTCCGGCTCGGCGTCAAAGTGCTCGTCGGTCATGGACATGGGGTCCAGCGTCATGCCGGTCGACGCGGGGTTGTAGATGCGCGCGATCTTTGTGCCAACGGGCAGGCAGGGCGTATGGTACGCGGCGTATACCTGAAGCGGCGAAAAGACGTAGCGCGTCATGTATTCGTCGATCGTCAGGCCCGTCTGCTGCTCGATGAACGAGCCCAGCAGCCCGCCGCCAAAGTTGGAATACGCCGCCACCGTGCCCGGCTCGCGATTCAAAAAGTTCATGCGCGTATAGTTTCCGTTCAGCACATGGCGGAGCCATTGGATCTTGCCGTCGTCCGTGGCCTGCTTGTAGTGGTAATCATCCTTCAGCGTGGCCGTGTGGCTCATGATCTGCCGCAGCGTGATCGGCGTATCCGGAAAAAACGGGTTTCGGATGGGGAAGGTGAAGTAGTCGGAAACGTCTCGGTCCAGCTCCAGCGCGCCCTGCTCCACAAGCTGCAGCACGCCGATCGCGGAAACCATCTTGGTGATGGACGCGATGCGAAACAGCGTCTCGCCGTCCACCGGGATGTCGTCCGCCCGGTTCGCCCGGCCGTAGACAAACGTATCGACGATCCGCCCGTCCTTCACCAGCGCGATGGAGGCGCCCATCGCGTCATAGCCATACAATATGCGCTCAAACGCGGCCTGTTTCGCCGCATGCGTCTCAGGGTCCGGGCACTCGCAGTAGTCCGCCGCAAACGCCGGCAGGGGCAAACATAGCAGCAGCAACAGCGCGATCATCCGTTTCATGGCCACGGGCAGTTCCTTCCTGTAGAAGTGATTTATAAAATTGTAACACATCGAAATGAATTTGTCACGTTCCGCGCGCGATTTTTTGGAGATCGCAGACGGATTTTGTCGACGTGCGTCCCGTGCCCGCGCGCACTTCGCGCGACCGCAAGCGGCCTGGCGACGCAAAGAAGCGTTCACCGAAAAAAGCGAAGCAACTTTCATAAAAGCGATCGACGCGATTGCCGTTCGCCTGTTCGCCCGCGTCGGATCCTGGTCATCCTAGAGCAATTTGCCCCAAAACGGCAACGCACAGCGCCGCGCCGGAAAAACCCGCCGCGGCGCCCGTTCCCGTCTCGGATCCGGATTACAGCATATCCGCGTACACGCCGGGGTCCGAGCCTTCGATCAGCACGGCGCCGGCTTCCTTGCGGTAGAACTCAAACACGCCGTGGCCGCCGCCGATGATGGCATAACCGTAGCCATCCTGGCGCATCGCCAGCAGGCAGGCGCGCAGCAGCGAAGCCCCTACGCGCGCGGCGCGCCTGTCCTTGCGCACGCCGATCGGCCCGAAGAAGCCCTTGGCCGTGGCGTCGTAGCAGGCAAAGCCAATGATTTCCTTACCCTTGGCCGCGATGTAGCAGGCGATAGGGGTTCGCGAGAAGGCGCAGGCGCATTCCCCCGCCCACTTGTCGCCAAAGTGCTCGGCGACGAAATCGAGCACATTTTTGCGGTTTGGCGCCATGGGGCGAAACACGCGAATGCCCGCCTCCTCCAATCTTCTCGCATCGTCAGGGTTTTCCCGAATGTCGTAGAGCTTCACCAGCAGATCCGCCATCTCCATCCTCCTATTCCGTGGGCAAACCATGCGCACATTGTGGTTTGACAGCCCAAGCGCAAACTGGTATCCTGTAACCATACGGTTACACAGGAGGGGTTCCCATGCTGCGCATCGGCCTCATCGGCGCCGACAACTTTCATGCCAAGCAGTTTTCCGCCATTGCCAACGCCGTGGAGAAAACCATGGGCTGGCAAAAGCGGGTGACCGTCGCGGCGGTCTATGACCCCGATCCTCAAGCGGCGCAGGCCCTGGCCCGGGAGCACAACATCGGGTTTGTCGCGCAGGATCCGGCGCAGCTTTCCCACCACGCCGACGCGGTGATGATCACCCTTCGCGACGGGGCAACCCACCCGCAGCATGCCCTGCCCTTTTTGCGGCAGGGCATGCCGGTGTGGGTGGATAAGCCGCTTTCGCTGACCGTGGCGGACGCGCAGGCGCTGTGCGACGCGGCGAGCGCGCACGGCGCGCTGCTGGCCGGCGGGTCGAACTGCAAGTACCTTGCGCCGGTTCGCGCCCTTGCCAAGCGCGCGCGGGCGCTGCGCGAACAGGGGCGGCTGCTGGGCGGGGCGTTCAACTTCCCGGGCTGTCTGGACAGCCCTTACCATGGCCTGTATTTCTACGGCAGCCACAGCGCCGAGATATTGACCGCCATCTTTGGCGAGGACGTGCGCAGCGTGCGCTGCCGGCAGATCGGCGGCACCGCCACCGCGCTGTTTGACTGCGCGGGCATCGGCGTTCAGGTCAGCCTGGCGGACTGCTGGGAGTACGCCTGCACCCTCTACACGCCGGATGCGCTGCTGCACCGCCGGATCTCTCTTAACGGCCTGTATGAAAACGGGCTGAAGGCGTTCTACCAAATGGCGTCCGGCCTTCGCCCCGCCCCTTGCGCGCATAGCCTGGTGCAGCCCGTGCGGCTGCTTTCGGCGATGGTCCAATCCCTCAAAGTAGGGGGCGAGGAGATCGCGCTATAAAGGATACCCCATCCCCTACGCCCCTTCCCCGCGCAAAAAGTCGCGCACAAAGGCGTCGTCGTTCAGGTGCGGGTATTGCCGGTACACGCGGTCGATCTGCGCGGCCTGCCCGGGAGACAGCCCCTCCTTAGGGTTCAGCGTCCAAATGCCCCGCATCAGCCCCTGGCGGCGCAGCACCTCGTGGATGCCGGCGATGCAGCCCGCAAAGCCGTTCGCGGCGTCAAAGAAAGCGGCGTTTGCGTCGGTGATCTGCGCGGCCAGCGTCAGCATCTCCGGCGGGATGCTGTGCGCGCCGCGCAGCGCGCGCGCCTTCCGGTAAAGTTCCACCGCCGTATGCGTCCATACGGCCCAGTGCCCCAGCAGGCCTCCCACGAACCGCACCTTGGAAAACCCCTCGCCAAAGTCAAAAGGGGTCAGCAGATCGATCAGGATGCTGTCGTCGTTGCCGGTATACAGGGCGATTTCCTCCACCCGGCCGCTTTGCGAGGCGGCGCGCGCCACATCCAGCGTTGAATACCGGTCAAACGGCGCGACCTTCACCGCCACCACCGCCGGAAGACAGCACAGCTCCTCCCAGTACGCAAATGAAAAAGCCCGGCCGCCCACGGCGCGCTGCAAATAAAAGGCCACGACGGGCATCACCTCGCCGACCGCGCGGGTGCGGCTCAAGAATTGCCGCTCGGTATAGCCGTTCAGCCCCCCGGGGCTGAGCAACACCGCGTCATACCCGAGATCTCGGGCAATCTTTGCCTCCGCCACCGCCTGCGGGGTTTCCCCGCAGACGCCGCACAGGGTTAGGATGGTCCTTCCGGTCGCTTCTTCAAAGGCGGCGATCTCCTCGCGCGCGACGCGCGCCACCGTTTCGAGCAGGCGGGTCTTCGCTTCGCGGATTTCAAACTGCGTGGTATGCACCGCCACAGCCAGACCGCCCGCGCCCGCGCGCAGATAATAGCGCACCAGGCGGCGCTGCCCCTGCTCGTCAAAGCTTCTGTCCTCGCGCAGAAAAAGCGGCAGCGCCGGAATCACCGCGCCATCTTGCAGGATGGCCCTTGCCGTCTCCCTCATCAGTAGCTGCCGTTCCTTTCCTCAAAATGGGTGGGCGCGTTCAGCAGGTTCCCGCCCGAGAGCATCCATTCCGCCTGCCAGCGGATCAGCCGCCTGAGCGGCACCTGCGGGTACCCAAACCAGTCAAAGCACTTGGCGGCATTGTTCAGGTACGCGCTGCGCGCCTCCTGCCCCGCAAACCGCACCGGCTTGCCAAAATGGCGCGCCAGCTCGGTCGCGGCATAGCGGACGGACACCGTTTCCGGCCCGGTCACGTTCAAAACCTCGGCCGGGTTTTGCACATGCAGCAGCGCGCGCAGCGCCGCCTCGTTGGCGTACCCCTGCCAGACGCAGTTGAAATTGCCGGTCGTCACGTCGATCGGCTCGCCGGACAGCACCTTTTTCGCCAAGTCGCTCAGCACGCCGTAGCGCAGGTCCACCGAGTAATTCAGCCGAAACAGCAGCACGCGCGTGCCGTACGTGCGCGCGGCGGCCTCAAACACCCGCTCGCGCCCGAGCGTGCTCATGGCGTATTCGCCGATGGGCACGGGCTTTTCGTCGTCCGTGCTGCCGCCGCTGGCAAGGTCCGCCTGCGGGTAGATGTTTCCGGAGGAAAACACCACGATGCCGCTGCCCTGAAACCTGCGCGCCACCAGGGTGGGCAGCGACACGTTCATGGCCCAGGTTTCCGCCTCGTTTCCGTCGGTGCCGAATTTGCGCCCGGCCATGTAGAGGATGTTTTCAAGCTCCGGCAGGGCCGCCATCGCGCCCTTTTGCATCAGGTCGACGCTGAGCGTGTATACGCCCCTCGCCTTCAGCTCCGCTTCCACCGCTTTGTTGGTAAAGCGGGAAATAGCCCAGATCTTCTTTTCGATCCCGGCTTTTTGGCACGCGCGCCTGGCCAGCAGGGCGAGCGTCGGGCCCATCTTGCCTCCCGCGCCCAAAATGCCGATATCGCCCTGAATGCGCCCGATGTCCTCCGCAAGGGCGTCGGAAGGGGCGGTCAAAAGGTCCTGAAGCGTATTCTCCGTCCAGATCAAGGTGAATTCTCCTTCGCCCATCGACCGCCCGCGCCTTGTGCCTATTGGCACAGATAGGACAACACAATGTCGATGGTGTGTTTTTTTCGAATTTCCAAAATTTCCTCCTCCCGCAGGTCCTGCTCAAAGAGCGTGGACAGCGTGTAGCGGTTGGAGAAATTGGCAAAACAAACCACAATCAGGGACAGCACGGTCTGCTCGGCGTCCACCGTGGGCCTAAACTCCCCTGTCCGGATCCCCTCCAGGATCTTTTCCTTGAAGATCCGGATGGTCTTTCTATGCACCTGCTCGGGCGGCAGCTCGTTTAGGTAGCTGGCCTTGTTCAGGTTTTCCCACATGAGGATGTTGACAAAGGAGGGGTTGGCGCGCAAAAACGCGAAGTACGCGGCGATGATGCTGCGAATAAGCGCCGCGCCGCTCTGGTTTTCGCAAAGCAGCGCGTACTCGACAGCCTCCATGCGGCTGTACACGCGGAACAGCACCTGCTTGTACAGGTTCTCCTTGTTGACGAAATATTCGTAGATCATGCGCTTGTTGATCTGCGCCAGCTTGGCGATCTCGTCAATGCGCGCGCCGTAAAATCCCTTTTCGGCAAACTGGGATTCCGCCGCCTCCAGGATGTCCAGCTTGCTCTTTTCCGCGTTTTTTTCGCGTTTGGCCATGACGGGCACCTCCCCCATACAGGATATAACCATGCGGTTATATCCATCATGGCACATTTCCGACTTCCCGTCAATCAGCCTTTTATCGAACCGATCATCACGCCCTTGACAAAGTACCGCTGCACCACGGGGTAGAGCACCATGACCGGGATCATGGTGATGAAGATGACCGCGTTTTTGAGCGACGCGGGGGTAATGTCCGACGCGACCACCACGCTGGAGATGGAGGTGGTTTCGTCCAGCAGCATATCCCGCAGCACGAGCTGCAGCGGGTACATCTTCTGATCGTTCAGGTAGATCAGGGGCAGGAAGTAGCTGTTCCAGTGGCCCATGAAGTAGAACAGGCCGATAGAGGCCAGCGCCGCCTTGCTGAGCGGCACATAGATCCGCTGCAGGATGCAAAACTCGCTGGCCCCGTCCAGCACGGCGGATTCGTACAGCGCCAGGGGCATCGCGCGAAAGAAGCTGATCAGGATCAGCAGCTCCATCGTCCAGATCGCGTTGGGCAGCACCATGGCCCCGACCGTATCCGTCAGCCCCAGCGACTTCACCACGATGAACGTGGGGATCACACCCCCGCTGAAAAACATGGTGAACATGATCAGTCCCATGAACACCCTTCGCCCCGTCAAGCTTGGCTTGGAGAGCGGGTACGCCGTCACGATGGTCATCAGCAGGTTGACGGCCGTGCCAAGGCCCGTGTACAGGAGGGTGTTCTGGTACGCGCGGGGAATGCGGCTGTTGCTGAAAATCCGGTGGTAGGCGTCCAGCGTGAAGCCGCGCGGGAAAACGGACACCCTGTTTTGCACCACATAGGACGACGCGCTGAATGAAACCGCTACCACGTTGAGGATCGGGTAGAGGATGGAGATCAGCACCACCAGCATCACCAGGTAGATGACCGCATCCATCAGGGTGAATCTTTCCTTCATACGTCCACCTCCCCTACCACAGGCTTTCGCCCGTCGCCCGTCGGCTGATCCAGTTGGAAGCGACCACAATCACGCACGAGGCGACGGATTCGAACATGCCCACGGCGGCGGAAAAGCCGTAATCATACTGGACAAACGCCCGGCGGTACACATAGGTGGCAAACACGTCGGCCACCTCATAGGTCATGGGGTTATACAGCAGCAGGATCTTGTCGTGCCCCAGCTTCATCACGTTGGCGGCGCTTAAGATCAGCATGGTGACGAGGGTGGGCAGGATGGAGGGCAGCGTGATGTTCCACATCATGCGAAGCCGTCCGCACCCGTCGATCCGCGCGGCCTCGTACAGGCCCGGGTCCACGCCGGACAGCGCCGCCAGATAGATGATCGCGCCCGACCCCATGCCTGACCAGATGCCGGAGGCGATGTAGATGGTGCGAAACGCCCGCGGGTTGGTCATAAAATACACGGGCTCCCGCCCCAGAAGGCGCAGGGCCTGGTTCAGCAGCCCGCCGCTGGGGGACAGAAAGTCCTTGACCATGCTGGCGATGATGACCACGGACAGAAACGTGGGCAGATAGCTGACCGTCTGCACCAGCTTTTTGAAGCTGGCCAGGCGCAGCTCGTTGAGTAGCAGCGCAAACAGGATGGTGAACGGAAAGCTCCACAGCAGGTTGTAAAGCCCTAGCTTGAGTGTGTTTTCCAGCAGCAGCCAGAAATCCCCGGTGGCGAAGAATTTTTCAAAGTGGCGAAGCCCCACCCAGGGGCTGGCGAACACGCCCGCAAACGGATTGTATTTTTTAAAAGCGATCAAAAGCCCGAACATCGGCCCGTACCGGAACACCAGATAAAACGCAAGTCCGGGCACCAGCAAGAGGAGAAGCTGCCAGTCGCGCCGGATGCGCCCTGCCAGGCCCAGCCTTTTTCGGCCTTGCGGCCAAACCATCTTTGTCGTTTGCATAGGCGATACGCTCCTTTGGCGAGGTCTGGAGGCGGCGTTTTGGCAAGGCGGCGGGAAAGGATGCCCCGGCCGGGCTGCACGGTGGTTTCCGGCCGGGGCATCCCCTGCATCAGCCAAAGGCTCTACTTGCTCTGGTCAAAGCGCGCCTGCGCGTCGTTGAGCGCCTGAAGGGCGTCCGGCACCCGCATGCTCTCGGCGCTTTGCACCCAAGCGTCCCACTGCGCCTGGCCGTAGGTCTTGTCGGTCACGTATTTCGCCGCAAAGGTTTCCAGCTCCTTGCTGACGACGTTGATCACCTCCGTGAACACCTCGGTCTCGCTCTCGCTCAGCTTGACGGCGGGGTCAAGCGGGTAATAGCCGGTTTCGTTGTTGGCGATGTCCTGCGCGCGCTGCTCGGCGGGGGTGAAGCTGTAGTAGACGCTGCGATGGTCGGGGCGGATGTAGGCCCCTTCGATCCACATGCCGTACCGGGTTTCCAGCACGTTGATGTCCACCAGGGGCTCATCCTTCAGCTCCGGATATTCCGGGCGGCCGTCCTCGTTGAAGAAGAAGGTTTCGCCTTCAATACCGATGCTGGTCAGCTCGCTGCCCTCGGGGCTGAACAGGTAGTCCAGCAGCTTCAGGGCGATCAGCTCGTTCTTGCCCTTGGCAACGCTCGGGCCGGCGGCGTCGAGCTTTGGCAGGGAGTGCTGCTTGCCGCCTCCGATGGGGTAGCCAAACTGCAGGTCAAAGTTCGGGTTGGCGTCGCCCACCTGGGCGCGGAGCAGGCTCATGCGGCCGATCCAGTCGTAGGAGACGAAGGACTTGTCCGTGGTCATCTTGGCGGACCAGCTGTCCTGCGTGTCGGTCATGAACTCCGGATCGAGCAGGCCGTTGTCGTACATCCTCTTCATCAGATCCAGCATCTCCTTGAAGGCCTCGGAGGTGCCGGCGAACTTCCACTGCCCGTCCGCCTCATCGTAATAGAAGGGATAGCGGTTCATGCTGTCGTCGGAGACATTCCAGAGGCGGGCCATGAGGCGGAAGATGTGCTGGGCGTTCTTCGAGGAGAAGGGGTAGGATTCCGGATACGCTTCCTTGAGCTTTTCAAGCGCGGCGTAGAATTCCTCCGTGTTCTTCCACGGCTCGATGCCCAGCTCGTCAAACACGTCCTTTCTGTACAGAAGGCCGTGGTTTACGTCGCGGTTCAGGCCATAGATCGGCCACTTGTACAGTTCGCCGTTCTCCGCCGCCCAGGAGTACAGAAGCCACGCGTTTTCAGGGTTGTCCGCGATCAGGCCCTTGAAGTTCGGCAGCTCGTCCAAATACGCGGCGATGTTGGCAAAAGCGCCCATCTGGCCGTAGTTGTTCGCGTCCGCCAGGAAAACGCCGTTGATGATGTCCGGCAGCTGGCCGCTCCCCAGAACGGTGCTCAGCTTTTCCGCATAGCTCTTCTTGGGATACGCCATCAGGTTCAGCGTGACGCCGGTGCGGCGGCTGATTTCCTTGACGACGGGCAGGTCGTTCAGGTTCGTCACGTCGGAGGGAACCATCCAGGTGATGGTCACGGGGGAATCCACCAGGGGCAGCTTCAGGCCGCCGGTGCGGGCCGGGTCCGCTTCGGCGCCCGCCGCGGCCGCCAGGGCGGTCGGACAGGCGGACAGCAGCAGGAGCATGGCCATACACAGGCCGAGCCATGCCGCAAGCCTACGCGTTTGGGTTCTCGTTTTCATAAAACAACCTCCTCAAATATAGTAAAGCGTTCCGCTTGGGATACGGAGAAGGGGGCGCATCATCTGCTCATGCTTTGGGCGCGCTGCGCGCTGATTTCCAGCGGCATGTGGCCTCCGTCAAGCCAGCTTTGGATGTTTTGCGCCAGCTGCTGCACCACGACGGGCCGCCGGTCCATCGTAGGTCCGGCCATGTGGGGAATCAGCAGCGCGTTTTCAAGCCCGCGAAGGGGGCTGTCCATGGACAAGGGCTCGCATTCGAACACATCGAGCACCGCCATGATGCGCCCTGTTCGCAGCTCCTTTGCCAAGGCCTGCTCATCCACGATGGCGCCGCGCGCGGTGTTGACAAACAGCGCGCCGTCCTGCAAAAGCGCAAGCTCGGCCCGCCCGATAAGGTGGCGGTTCTGCGGGGTGTTGGCGCTGTGCAGCGAAACAATCCTAGAGGTTTGGAGGACTTCCCCCAAATCCGCCTTCTTGACGCCCAGCGCTTCAGCCTGCTCGCTTGTAAGGTGGGCGGAGCTTACCTTGATGCGAACGTCAAAGGGCTTGAGCAGCCGGATCAGGTGGCGCGATATCGCGCCAAAGCCGATGATGCCGACGGTCTGGTTCAGCAGCCCTTCGTTGTACCAGGTCTGGTTGTGCCATCCCTCGGTTTTGAGCACGTTCATATAATGGGGCAGCCGGCGAAGCGCCAACAGCATATACGCGATCGCGCCTTCGGCGACCGACAGCGCGTACACCTCGTTGCCGCTGATCACCCGAACGCCCTTTGCGTACAGCGCCGGAGTGGCGATGTTGGCGACCGTGCCGCCGGTGTGCGCCACGATCTTCAGCCGGTCCGCCTTTTCCAAAACCTGTTCGTCCAGCGGATGGGTATCCCAGCCGGTAAAGCAAATGTCCACGCCTTTAAGCTGCCGGGCAAGTTCGGGGGCGGTGTATGGCGCGCCGGTTTCATTCCACCGAACATGCCCGAGCCGATGCACCGCCTCCACCGCGGCAGGCGAAAAGAAGGATTTCCGAATTTCCGTGTCCGGCGTGGCCACCAGGATCCGCAGGTCTTTTGCGTCCATGACACAGCCCTCTTTTGATGTAAGTAACTGGTTGGTTATATACTATCTGAAGAAAAGCAGATTGTCAATACGTAATTTGTACGTATACCGTTTTTCATATATTTTCTGGACTGTCTAAAAAGGCATCCGGGTCTCGGTCGTGTAAGATAGAGTGAACCGCTATGTTCACAGTCGGAATAGCGAGATCCTTTCGGCAGGAGAGAAATTCACGGCACTGGTGTCTGCCAGTGAGGGATTTCAAGCCCTCGTCCAAAGTAGCGT